>NZ_JBIAUG010000056.1:0-1097 GCF_042892575.1 Streptomyces sp. NPDC001744 | reverse complement strand
GCGCATTTTCCGCAAAGCCCGCTGCAGCCCCAATCGCATGACCGTCATCGCCGCAGCCGTCCTCACCCTGGAGCGTCAACGCTGAAAACGCTCAGTGAGCCCTTTTCATCCTGTCTCTGTGGGGTGAAATGGCAGGTCAGCGGGGGTGTGCAACGAGACGAGGCTCCTGGTCGTTGCGGTGGTGTTCTCTACGCACCACGCATCGTCCGAGGAGCCTCGCTTGGTCCCGTATCGTGCCACGGTCGACGTCCCGCATGAGCTGGTTGAACACGTTTCCTGGCTCATCTACGCACGAAGGTGTGAACGCCGTTCGCGGTGGCGGAAGCTGGGCTGCTTCCGGCAGGCCCTGCTCGCGCTGGTGCACCTGCGCAAGAACGAGCCGCTGCCCGCCCTGGCAGCTGGCTTCGGCATCTCGACAGCCACCGCCTGGCGTTACGTCGACGAGACCCTCGACGTCCTCGCGGCATGGGCGCCTGGCCTGCACGAGGCCCTGACCGGCCTGGGCGAGGGCGACTTCGTCATCGTCATCGTCGACGGCACCCTGATCCCCATCGACCGCATCGCCGCCGACGAGCCGTACTACTCGATGAAACACCGCAAGCACGGCATGAACGTGCAGGTCATCGCCCGCCCAGACGGCACACCGCTATGGTTCTCCCGCGCGACACCCGGTCGCACCCACGACCTGACCGCGGCCCGCGCCCATGGCATCGTCCAGGCCTGTCTCACCCGGCAGATCCTCGTCCTCGCGGACCGCGCCTACCAGGGCGCCGGCGCCACCTTCCGAACCCCCTACTACCACCAGCGCGAACAGCCAGAGCACTACCAGCAGTTCAACCGCGACCACGCCCGACTCCGGGCACCTGGCGAACGGGCCTTCGCACAGCTGAAATCCTGGCGAATCCTCCGCCGGGCCAGATGCTCCACCCGTCGCATCAGCACCATCGTCCGGGCCGTTCACACGCTGCTGACCTGCGGCTATTCAGGATGAAAACGGCTCAGTGAGCCTTTTTCATCCTGCCCCTGAAGGACTATAAGGCCTGGTCAGCTGGGGTGGTGACGTGACAGAGCCCCCGGTCGTTGGCGGTGTTGATTCC
>NZ_JBIAUG010000055.1:0-1212 GCF_042892575.1 Streptomyces sp. NPDC001744 | reverse complement strand
CCTAAGGGCTGTCCCGTAAATGATCTCCAAGTCGTCCCGGGCATCGTTGGTTGTGGTGTGATTGCCTGGTCTATCCGGCGAGGGCGAGGTTGTGCATCCGGGCGATGCCGAGCATGGCGTGGTGGACGCCGTCGCCCTTGAGGCGGCAGTCGCGGAGGATCTTCCAGGTCTTCATGCGGGCGAAGACGTGCTCGACCCGGGCCCGGACCTGCTTGTGGGACTTGTTGTGCTCCTCCTTCCAGTCCGGGAGTGCGGTCTGGCCGCGCTGCCGGCGGTGCGGGATGATGAGTCCGGTGCCCGGGTAGCCGCCGTCGGCGATCGTGACGGTGTTGCCAACGGCGGCCTTGGCGCCGGATTCCTCCCATGCCTTGCAGTCGTTGCGGTTCCCGGGCAGAGGCCGGCCGACCACGACGACCAGGCGGGTGTCGGCGTCGATGACGATCTGGTGGTTGGTGGAGTACCGGTAGTTCTTCGACCGCTCGGCGATGGTGTGGTCCCGGGTGGGGACAAGGGTGCCGTCCACGATCAGCACGGTGTCCTTGGCGAACCGCTTGCGGGGCTGGAGGGCGAGCATCGGCCCGAGGTGGTCGATGATCCGGTCCGCCGCCGACTTGGATACCCCGAACAGCGGGGCGAGCTGGCGCATGGTCAGGTTCGTGCGCCAGTAGGCCGCGACCAGAAGGGCCCGGTCCTCCAGCGGAAGACTCCACGGCCGGCCCTTGCGGACCGCGTCCGCCCCCTCGCGCCGCAGCACCGTCACCAGCTTCCTGAACTGCCGCGGGCTCAGTCCGGTGAACGGGGCTATCCAAGACGGCTCCGACGCCGTGATCACACCAGCCACACCAAGATCATCCCAGGCTGGTTAGGGTTTCTCCTTCGAGGCGACGGACTGGAGACGGATCATGGAACAGGATGAGGCCCTGCAACTCGCGGTGGCGTTTCTCGCGGACAGCCAGCGCGATGATGAGCCGCCTCTCGCCATCGACGCAGAGCGGGTTCGTGTGAGCAACGGGCTCCTGATCGTGCCCTACAACTCTGTGCAGTACCTCGCCTCGCGGGAGCCGAGAGAGCAGCTGTTGGACTGCTGGCCCATCCTCGTCGACCTTGCACGCGGAGAGGTGCGGTTCGGGACCCTGGACGAGCGACACCTGTGGAGGAACCCGAGCGCCTGACGCCTGTCCGTAGCCCCAGTTACGGGACAGCCCTTAGCGA
>NZ_JBIAUG010000054.1:0-1438 GCF_042892575.1 Streptomyces sp. NPDC001744 | reverse complement strand
CTAGTAGTGCTTCGTTACGTTGGGTGATCTTGGCTGGTGGTGGGCATCTTCTGGTCATGAGGTTGGGGGGGTGGAACGGCTCCGGGGTGAGATTTCGGAGTTCGTTGCCGATGTGTTCGCCTCGTTGCCGCGGCGGGATCAGCGGCGGTGGGGCGGGTGTTATCTGCGGGGTCTGATGCTGGACGGGCGGCGGAAGTCGGTCCAGCCGATGGCCGAGCGGCTGCCGGACGGGAACATGCAGGCCCTGCAGCAGTTCGTGAACCAGTCGCCGTGGGATCCGCTGCCGGTGCGGCGCCGGATCGCCGAACGGCTGAGCCGGGCGATCGGCCCGGAGGTGTGGGTGATCGACGACGTGTCGTTCCCCAAGTGCGGCACCGCTTCGGTCGGGGTGGCCCGGCAGTACTGCGGAGCCCTCGGGAAACGGTCGAACTGCCAGGTCGCGGTCAGTGTCCACGCCGCCACCGACACCGCTTCCTGTCCGCTGGACTGGCAGCTGTATCTGCCGCGGGAGTGGACGGACGAGCCGGACCGCTGCCATCGGGCCGGAGTGCCGGACGAAGCCATGGCCCACCAGGAGAAATGGCGCCTGGCGCTCGGCATCCTCGACACACTCGCCGGCTGGGAGGTGGAGGCGCCGGTGGTGGTCGCCGACGCGGGCTACGGCGTCAGCACCCCGTTCCGGACCGGTCCGGAGGAGCGCGGACTGTCCCATGTCCTCGCGCTGACCGGCAAGGAAGTCGCTCATGCCGAAGAGGCCGAGCCGCACCGGCCCGCCTATGGCGGGCTCGGACCGCCGACCCTGCCCCGCTACCGCACCCCGCCCCGAGCCCTCTGCGTCATGGCAGCACAAACCGGTGCGGAACAGTTCACCGAGGTCACCTGGCGACAGGGCGGCAAAGGCCCGATGACCTCGCGGTTCACCGTCCTGACCATCCGGCCCGCGGGCAAGCAGTCCCTGGCCGCGGCCCAGAGTGCGGGCGGCGGCCGCAACCGATGGGACGGTGTCCTGCCCGCCCGGGCCCTCCTGGTCGAATGGCCGCACGGCCAGGACACCCCGACGGGCTACTGGATCTCGAACCTGCCCGCCACCACCCCGGTCGCCGGCCTGGTCCGCTGGGCGAAGATGCGCTGGCGCATCGAACACGACTACCGCGAGCTCAAGCACGGCCTGGGACTGGACCACTTCGAAGGCCGCACCTGGCGCGGCTGGCACCACCACGTCACCCTCGTCACCGCCGCCCAGGCCTTCCTCACCCTGCGGCGGCCCGACCCCAAAGCCCACACGCCGGCCTGACCCTCTACCAGGTCCTCGACACCCTCCAGGACCTTCTGCAGTGCTGGACCGGCACCTGCACCACCTGCAGCCAACCCCTACCCCGCAACAGAACCAGACGAAGAACCTAACGAAGCACTACTAGGGCCTGTCCGGCGGATCATG
>NZ_JBIAUG010000053.1:0-1560 GCF_042892575.1 Streptomyces sp. NPDC001744 | reverse complement strand
CCTAGGGCCTGTCTGATGGGTCCGTAGAGTGACGTTGCTCGACTTCTAAGCTGTGGCCCTATGGAGAACCAGCTCACCCATGAGGCCAGTGCCCTCATCAATTTCCGGAACTACGAGTTCCAAGATCCGAAGTCACACGGTTACAGGTGGGTCGACCTCAAGCATCTGCGGTTCCTGGCTGAGTCCGGCGGAGCTCAGGAACTGCTCGTGGCGCTCATCGGTCATGAACAGTTCCGGGACGACTACGCGGGCGGCGGAGTCCTGTCGGGGGGATCCAGGCACGGCCCGTATTGGCTGAGGCTGGTCACCCCCGACGTCTACGAAGCCGTCAGCCGGGAGAGAAGCGCGGACATCCTGTGGGGGTGGGTGAACCAGTTCGGGGAGGTGCCCGCCGAGCTGGAGGCGGATCTGCAGCAGGAGGCGTTCGACCGCCTGGCGGTGGCTGACCACATCTACTATCTGAGCGGGCTGGGGGATGAGTCCATTCACGACTGGGGGCGTGTGCACGAGCACTTCCACGAGTTCGTGCTCATTGACCGCTCAGCTGGACGGATCACTCTCCTCGTCGCGGCCGACGACTGAGTTGACCGGCATGGCTGCTACGGGAAGGGCATTTGAGAGGTCAGGGGCGGAGCCACAGGCGAAGCGCGGCCAGAGTCACCGTGCCGTGGAATACGTAGGCTCTTTTGTCGTACCGAGTCGCCACGGCCCTGGATCCCTTGAGCGCGTTGATGCACCGCTCGACCTCGTTCCTGCGGGCATACCGGGCCCGGTCGAAAGCAGTGGGACGACCTCCTCGGCTCCCACGTCGCCGGCGGTTGGCTCGTTGGTCTCGACGCTCGGGGATCGTGTGCTGGATCTGGCGTCGTCGCAGGTACTGACGGTTTCGACGCGAGCTGTATGCCTTGTCCCCGCACACGTGGTCCGGTCTCGTCCGTGGACGGCCACCGGCTGGACGCGGAACGCGGATGCGGTCCAAGACCGTGATCAACTGCGGAGCGTCACCCCACTGTCCTGGGGTTATCAGAACTGACAGCGGACGTCGGCTCCCGTCACTGGCCAAGTGAATCTTCGTCGTCAAGCCACCCCGCGAGCGGCCGACCGCCTCGTCGGACCGATGCTCTGCGGGGCAGCGGCGTCGCCCCGGCACGCGGGCTGGCCGGCGACGAGCCCCGGCGGCGTGCTGATGGACCCGGCTCACCGTGGAATCCACGCTCACCACACTCCAGTCGATCCGGCCCGCGGCGTCAGCAGCGGTGAGGACAGCGCGCAAGATCCTCTCCCACGTGCCATCGGCTGACCACCTGCGATGCCGGTCATAGACCGTCTGCCACTTCCCGAAGTGAGGTGGCAGGTCCCGCCACGGCAGGCCGGTCCGCAGCCGGAAGAGAATTCCATTGATCACGCGCCGGTGGCAGTGCCAGCGCCCACCTCGTCCGACGTTCGTCGGCAGGTGCGGTTCCAGCTGAGCCCACTCGGCATCGGAGAGATCACCACGCCCCACACCAAGCGGAACGATTCACCCCTCGGCGAGTCACTCGACCCGTCGGACACGCCCTA
>NZ_JBIAUG010000052.1:0-1690 GCF_042892575.1 Streptomyces sp. NPDC001744 | reverse complement strand
GCATTTTCCGCAAAGCCCGCTGCAGCCCCAATCGCATGACCGTCATCGCCGCAGCCGTCCTCACCCTGGAGCGTCAACGCTGAAAACGCTCACTGTCTGACAAATGGTCTCGGGTGGGCTCGCGGAGCCAGAGGATGAGCGACGCGATGTGGGCTCCGGCCCTGTAGCGGGCGGCGAGTTTATCGAAGCGGGTCGCGATCGCGCGGAACTGCTTCAGCCGGTTGAAGCAGCGTTCGACCACGTTGCGGGACTTGTAGAGCTCGCGGTCGAAGGCTGGCGGTCTGCCGCCGGCCTTTCCGCGCCGCCGGCGGTTGGCCTTCTGGTCGGCCCGTTCCGGGATGACCGCGCGGATGCCACGGCTCCGCAGCTTCTGCCGGATCGCCCGCGACGAATACGCCTTGTCCGCGATGACCGCGTCGGGTCGGCGACGCGGTCTCCCGGCGCCGGCCCGGGGCACCCTCAGCGCGTCTAGAACCATGGCGAAGACGGTGGAGTCATTGACGTTGCCGGGCGTGACGACGACGGTCAGCGGCAGGCCCCGGCCGTCGCAGGCGAGATGGATCTTGGTGGTCAGCCCGCCGCGGGACCGGCCGAGCGCCTGGTCAGCCGCCGTACGTGCCGAACCTTCCAGTTCGTCCCCCGTTGCGGCCCCTTTTTGCGGGCTCCGGCGGCATGCTGGTGGGCCCGGCTGATCGTAGAGTCGACCGATACCGTCCACTCCACCGCTCCAACAGAGTCGTCCCGGACCTGGACCTGTTCGAGCAGACGGGCCCAGGTTCCGTTCGTCTCCCAGCGGGCGAACCGCTCATAGACCGTCTGCCACGGCCCATAGCGTTCCGGCAGATCACGCCACGGAGCACCGGTCCGCAACCGCCACAGCACCCCGTTGATCACCTGCCGGTGATCCCGCCACGGGCGCCCTCGCCCATCAACCCCCGGCAGTAGAGGCGCTATCCGCGCCATGCCGCATCCGTCAGCTCACCACGACCCACCACAAGATCAATTATTCAGGCAGTGTCAGGGCCCGCCGCCGCTGAAGGCCGCCCGGCCACCGAGGGCCCGCCGGCCGCGACCGGGCATCATGTCGCCATGATCCAGAACGACCGGCACGCGCCCGAGGCGCTCCAGCAGCATCCGGACGTCACCGAGGCGATCGTCAGGGAACGACGCCTCCACGACCCCTCCGTCCGTCTCTCCGGCCCCCTCGCCGAAGCCCTCTTCGACCCCGATTTCATCGAGGTCGGCGCCTCCGGGCGGCGGTGGACGCACGCGGAAATGGTCGCCGCCCTGCCCACACTCCACGGCGGCGCCGAGAGCAGCACTCCCATCACCGCAGAGCACTTCGAGGGCACGGTCCTCGCCTCCGGGATCGTCCACCTCACCTACGAGACCCGCATCGAGGACCGGCACGCCCGCCGTTCGTCGATCTGGCGCCGCGACGCCGCCGGGGAGTTCCGGCTCTACTACCACCAGGCCACGCCGGTGCCGGACCCTACGGCCGGGCCATAGGGTCCGCCCTGGGACCTGTCTGCCCCTTCCCGTCGGGTCCGGGCCGCCCGGCCTGATCCGACGCCAATTGTCAGACAGGCCCTAGCTGTATTGATCACGAGCGTTGTTGACACGGCCGTGGTCTTGAACATGGCGAAGACCTCCGGTGGGGTGGGAGCTGTCTAGGAACTCACCGCACGGA
>NZ_JBIAUG010000051.1:0-1990 GCF_042892575.1 Streptomyces sp. NPDC001744 | reverse complement strand
CGGCACCTGCACCACCTGCAGCCAACCCCTACCCCGCAACAGAACCAGACGAAGAACCTAACGAAGCACTACTAGGGCCTGTCCGGCGGATCATGTGACTTGCTGATCGTTTCAGAATGAGTTGAGCTGCGGGTCTTGCATTCGACGATCTTGGTCGCAAGGGTGTCCGGGGTGCGAGCTGATCTTGTTCCTGACGACCTGTGGGAGCGGGTGGCCCCGCTGCTGCCGCCCGCCCCCGAACGGCGCCATCGCCACCCCGGGCGGCTGCGCGTTCCCGACCGAGTGGCGCTCGCCGGCGTCATGTACGTGCTGCGGACCGGCGTCGCCTGGCGTGACGTTCCCGCGGAGACGGTGGGCTGTTCCGGGGTGACGGCCTGGCGCCGACTGCGGGACTGGACCGAGGTCGGCGTGTGGCCGCGCCTGCACGCCGCCCTGCTGAGCGAGCTGCGCCGCGCCGGCCTGCTGGACCTGGACGACTGCTCCGTGGACGGATCGCACGTCCGGGCCCTCAAAGGGGGGGACCACGTCGGCCCCTCACCCGTCGACCGCGCCCGCCCCGGCTCCAAGCACCACCTGATCGTCGACCGTCACGGAACCCCGCTCGCCGTCACTCCCACCGGCGGCAACCGGCGCGACGTCACCCACCTCCTGCCCCTGCTCGACGCAGTCCCGCCAATTCAGGGTCGGCGGGGACGTCCCCGCCGCAAGCCACGGCGCCTGTACGCGGACCGTGGTTACGATTTCGACAAGTACCGCCGCCTGCTGTGGAACCGGGGCATAAAGTCATTGATCGCGCGACGCGGCGTCACCCATGGTTCCGGACTGGGCAAGGTGCGCTGGGTGGTCGAGCGCGCCTTCGCCTGACTGCACCAGTTCAAACGGCTCCGCACCCGCTACGAACGACGCGCCGATCTCCACCAGGGCCTGCTCGAACTGGCCTGCAGCCTCATGTGCCTGCGCCGCCTGCGAACCTCATCCTGAAACGATCAGTCAGCCGCGTTGGAAGCCATCGACGGCCATGTAGATGTTGAAGGCGAAGAGCGAGAGGCCGACGAGGAGGAACGCCAGACAGAAGAGGGTGCGGAACACCTTGCGGATCCACGAGTACGCGGCGAACGCTTCGACAAAGGGCCTGTCCGGGTGGTAGGCGACCCATCTGGTCGGGGCGTTGCCCGGGACGGAGGCGGTCCGGACCGTGCCGTGCAGGTCGGTGTAGGCGTAGCTCCTGGGGCCGCGGTACACCGCCTCGACGGTGATGCCGTACCGGGGCAGGTACCACTCGTAGTACGGCGTCCTCATCGCGTAGAGACCGAGCACGGCGATTCCCAGGGTCACGGGGTTGAGGATCAGGAAGAGGAACGCGAGGAACCCCGACCCCACGATCGCCATCGCCACGGCCACCCCGACGGTCACGAGGCCGACGACCCACGCACAGATCTTGAGCTTGCGCCAGTACGCCTCGTCCTCGGACTCCGTCGGCGTGCCTTCGGTGACGAGGGACGCGCCGTCGGCCTCCCGCTCTTCGGGTAGGCGCGCGGTGACCGCGTCGGCGAACACCGTGGCCGCCACCGTGCTCACGGCCCGTACCCGGAACACGGTCGGGGTTGTACCGGCCGGGGCGGTGAGCTCCACGGCGAGGGCACGGCCCTCCGCGCGGACCTGGCGGACGGCCTGGAGCGGGATCCGCTTCTCCTTGCGCCACCGGCGCAGGGCGAGGGCGTCTCCGTCGGCCTGGAGGGTGGTTCCGCCGGAGCCGCGGAGGACGGGTATGGGCGAGGTGGTGGTGGACATGGGCGTTGATCGTAAAGGGGGAACGTCCGGGGGGCCAGGGTGTCTCGCGGACCTGCGAAGTCCTACGGCATCAGGACTCCGATCAGAAACAGCTCGACCGCCTCGCTAAGACCGTGTCCTATGTGGTGAGGCGGTCGTTGGGCTCGTCATGGGGAGGGGTGCGTGGAGTTGGATTGTTCCGGACGGGTTGTGGGAGATC
>NZ_JBIAUG010000050.1:0-2952 GCF_042892575.1 Streptomyces sp. NPDC001744 | reverse complement strand
GAGCGGACCATGTCCTGGCTGACCGGCTACCGCCGGCTCAACCACCGCTACGAGCGCCATCCCCGTAACTACCTGGCCTTCCTCGGCCTCGCCGCGGCCCTCTGCTGCCACAAGCGACTCCTCCGCCTCACCACATAGGACACGGTCTTATGCGCCCGAGCTCAATCCGGTGGAACTGCTGTGGTCCTCGCTCAAGAAACGCGAACTGGCCAACCTCGCCGGCGACCACCTTGCCGATGCCGCCGACGCCACCGAACAGGGCATCCACCGCATCAACCACAACCGACAGCTGCCCTGGTCATTCCTCACCCGCACCGGCCTCACCATCCACCCACCAATCCCACAGAACTAACGAAAAGATCAGTAGGTCAGATTTCCTCCTAATCGTTCCGATGTCTGATGACGGTGACCATGAGTACGATTCCTCCCAGACCGATGGCACCTCCAGCTAGGATCCCAATCCAGCCGAAGATCTGCTGGGCGGTCTCCTCCCCCTCTTGCATTTCATCGGCACTGCGATGCATGGCACCCTCGCCGGACCCAACGACACAGACTTGTCCGTCCTGCATGGTGGAGCTGCCGCACAGGGCGTCAGCCTCGGACATGGCCAAGTCCCAGCCGAACATGACCAAGGCGATTCCGGCGGCCGCTATAGCCAGGGCGATCGGAATCGCGCAGCCCAGGATAGGCCCGTTTCTCTCTGTCGTTGCCATGGCCCTGACAGTACTGGCAGGTAGCGGCACTTGTAAGGGCCGCCAGGACACGTCCATGCGTCAGCCGCCGGGCCGTTGCCCAGAGTTGGGGAAGGCGTCGGCGGGTTCCAGCCGAGGTGAGCTCTACGGCCGGCACCAAGCGCGGTGCTCACTCGGACGGCCTGCTGCATGGGGGCAGCGGAAGCGGAACGCCGCCACAAGGCCCGACCGGGCATACCCGCGCAGCAGTCTGCGCAGCAACCGCAAGGCCAGATAAGGCACTTGCTGGAACTTGCGCACCTGCCTGTCTAAGTCAATGCCTGCCAACCCCGTGTGATCTCTTCGTGGACGGCTCTGGGATTCGGCACGGTGTTTCCCGGGCCGTGGGTCAGCAGGGTGAGCAGTGCGGTGCCGTCGGCCGGGCGGTCCGCCGGTTCGGTGCTCAGGGCTTGCAGAACCACTGCGGTCAGGGCGGGGTCGATGGACTGCAGTGCGGCGAGGGCGGTCGGTTCCGGGCCGGTCTCGGTGATCTTGCGGTACACCGCGCCGATGCTGGTCGCGGCGAACGGGCTGTCCCCGTGGACGGCGGCGACCACGCAGCAGGCCCACGCCCAGATGTCGGCGGCCGGGCCGGGCTGGGCTTCGTCGAACTGTTCCGGGGCCATGTACGTCAGCGTTCCCGGTGAACCGCCGGTGCGGGTAAGCCTTGTACGGTCCACGATCGCCGCGATGCCGAAGTCCAGGAGGCGCGGGCCGTCGCTGGTCAGCATGATGTTGCCCGGCTTGAGGTCCCGGTGGACCAGGCCCAGACGGTGGATGCCGCTGAGCGCTGTCGCCAGTGCGAGGGCGAGTGCGCGCAGGGCCTGCGGTGCGCGAACCGGGCCCTGTTCGCGCAGGTGGGCGTCGAGGGGGCGGCCGTCGAGGAGTTCCATGGCCAGAAAGGGCCGTCCGGCGTCCACGCCGGAATCGAGGACGCGGGCCGTGTACGCGCCCGAGACCATGCTCAGTACCTCCGCCTCGCGCTCGAAGCGGGTCAGCAGATCCGCGTTGTCGAGGAGTTCGGGGTTGATGGTCTTGAGCGCTACCTGTGTGGCGGAGCCCGCGCGGCGGGCCGCGTAGACCGTTCCCATGCCGCCGGCACCGATCCTGCCGAGCAGGTGGTAGGCGCCGATGACCTGAGGCTCGTGCGGTTGCAGGGGCGGGAAGGCGTGGAGGAGTCCCTGGGACGGGAGACCGGCCCCCGGAGGGGTGCTCGGTGCGGCCGCAACGGGCGGAACGTACAGGGTGGGACTGGGTGCGGCCGATGCCGGTGCCGGTGCCGGTGCCGGTGCCGATGCCGGTGCCGGGGGCGCGGCGGCGGTGGCGAGGGGCCGGTGCCGGAAGGCGGCGACGAAGGCGACGGCCTGGAACACTCCGGCAGCCACGGTCACGCCGATGGGCATCACCGTGACCATCAGCAGCAGCCACAGGGCGAAGCCGCCGATGATCCGGGTCCGCGTGCGCGGAGAGCGCCACAACCCCGCGGGCATACCCGCCGTTAGTAACTTCCGCTGCGTGAACGTCCAGAACACCAGCACCAGGACCATGCAGACGAGGAATACGTAGACGGGGTCCCAGTACAGGTTGAGGCGGAGGTCCTCCCACTGCTGCAGCTCGAAGATCCAGCCGCCCACGTTGAGGGGGCTGCCCTGCCACGGCGCAGTCGTCAGGTTCCGGAAGTCGACGGGCCTGTCGGTGTTGGGCAGAAAGAACGTCAGTCCGGCTGCGCACATCAGGACCAGCGAACTCTCGATGGCTGGAATCGCCCAATTGCCCACGCCGCCCGAAGTACCCGCAAAGGCCGCAGCCTCCCGCCGCCTCACCCATCGCTGCGAACCGGACAGCAGGGAAAACGTCGCCAACCGCACAACCAGCGCACAGCCGACCACGATCAGCACCGCATGGGTCACCGTCACATACCCGTTTTCATCCATTCCGCCCCCGCTTCGACCGTGCCTCTGACCGGCGGAGTATAGAGGGCCCACGTGACAAGCAGACCCGGGCCTGTGACGATCACAAGCCCGTCCCAGGGCTGCCCCAGTGGTACTGCCAACAGCGCAGCGAGCGGCATGCTCCCTCTGCATTGCTACTGATCCAGGAGCACTAGCCAACACGTCTACGAGCTCCATGATCCGCCGGACAGGCCCTAGTAGTGCTTCGTTAGGTTCTTCGTCTGGTTCTGTTGCGGGGTAGGGGTTGGCTGCAGGTGGTGCAGGTGCCG
>NZ_JBIAUG010000049.1:0-5052 GCF_042892575.1 Streptomyces sp. NPDC001744 | reverse complement strand
CTGAGCCCACTCGGCATCGGAGAGATCACCACGCCCCACACCAAGCGGAACGATTCACCCCTCGGCGAGTCACTCGACCCGTCGGACACGCCCTAGGCAGTTTCGTTTGGATCACCGCGCTGACCGGAGGAAGATGCCCGCGATGTGGAGTCCGGCCAGGTAGGTGGTCGCGGTCTTCTCGTAGCGGGTGGCGATGCCCCGCCACTGCTTCAAGCGGTTGATGCAGCGTTCGACGGTGTTGCGCTGCTTGTACGCCTCGCGGTCGAAGGCGGGTGGCCTGCCGCCCCGGCTGCCGCGCCGCAGCCGGTGACCGCGTTGATCGGCCGGAATGGGGATGACCGTCCGGATACCGCGCTTGCGCAAGTGTTCGCGGATCGCGCGGGAGGAGTATGCCTTGTCCGCCAGGACCGCGTCCGGCCCGGTGCGGGGCCGTCCTCGCCGTCGAGGGACGCGAAGGCGGGCCATGACGAGAGCGAAGGCGGGTGCGTCACCGGCCTGTCCGGCGGTGAGCACGAAGACCAGCGGTCGGCAGTCGGCAGCGGGGCTGGTGGGAACAGCGCCGCTGTCAGGCGGTCGGCCCAGTGCGGAGTCGCCGCGCGTCCCGCACGAGCGTGCACGAAGCGCCGAGGAAGATCACGGCTCCACCGACGAGCCAGAGGACCGAGGCCCCAGAGCGGTACTCACGAACGGCAACAACCAGCAGCATCACGCTGCCAAGAACACCGAAGGCCGAGATCAGAGCGCTGATGCGGTGAGTCACATGGACATCATCAACGATGGCCTCGCCAGCGGAAGCGGTCCGGACGAACCAGCCTGGCCGTTCCGCGGTGAATCTCGCCGGCCGCTGGGTCCGTACGCTCGCTGTTGTGCCTTGAATACCGGCGCGAGAGCACAGCCGACTTGTCAGACGCGTGTTCTCGTCGCCACTCGAAGGGGCGGTGCCAGTGGCCAGTTGTCATTCCCCACAGGCGGCCAATCCCTGGGGAACCATCCGGCCGCCGGCCGTCACGCCGAGTCAGACCGCCAGGGACGAGCGGGCAGGAATTGCCAGTCCGACTCCCAGCGCGCCGCCGACAAGAAGGCCCACGCCGTGGTTGTTGGTGAGGAGGCAAAGGACAAGACCTGCGGCGGGGATGAGGAGCGCCACCCGCCGCAGGGCAACGACGCCGCCGCGCGCCGCGTACCAGGTGGCGAGCGCGCCCACGAGGCCGCAGATCGCCACGGAGTCCCCGCCTCCTTGGAGGCTCCAGCCGGCCATGCTCACCGCCTGCGCCGTCACGCCGCTTGTCATAAAGACCAGCAACGTCCGCCAGGAGCCGAACTGCCGCTCGGCGAGCGGAGCGACAACCACGAGCGCGGCCAGGTTGAACAGGAGTTGGAACCAGCCCGATGACTGCACCAGCAAGGCGGTCACGGCTCGCCACCACGCACCATGAGGATGCCGCTCGAGCGCATCGATCATGGAGGGGGCGGCCGTCTGGGCCACGCCGAGCACCACCATGGCGGCCACCAGCCCCGCGGCGGCTCTCGGGACGGGCTGCCGCCACGCCCGCAGCAAGGCCAGGGGAGGATGCGTCTCCTCGCAGCCCTTCGTGGCGAGCGTCGCCAGGAGTTGGCTGCCCGACACGATCACGACCACCGCGCACCCATAGAGCAACACACTGTGCATGTCCATGATCGAATCCTGTCAGATGGTGCAGCCGCACCGGCAGATACTGCCATGCGAGTGACGACGCACTGCCCCTGCCCGGACGGCGTCAACGACACGGAGAGTGACACGCCAACTGGCCGTACGTGGGGAATTCGCGCCGGCCGCTCTCAGGCGGCGAGCCTGGCTGGGTGCGGTCGGTGACATAAGACGGCTCCCTGATGGCGCCGATGCTGCTCTACAGCTTCGGCCGGGGCATCGTCTTCACCTCGGTGTTCGCCGCCGCGGCCGCCACCGTGCCGACGCAGCAGCAGGGCGTCGCCTCCGGCACGGCCTCCACCGGCCAGCGGGTCGGCAGCGCGGTCGGCCTCGCGGTACTGGTCGCCATCGCCAACTCCGGCGTGCACGACCAGACCGGCGAGGCGCCGCGGTCGGCGACGACGGACGGCATCCGCACGGCGGTGTTCGTCGCGGCGGCGATGGCGGTGCTGCTGGTGGTCGCCGGGCGCTTCGAGCGGACGCCGGGCGGGGAGACGGCGGCACGGTCGGCGGATACGGCGGCGAAGGAAGCCGTCGGCGCGCGCAGTTGATGCCGGAGGCGGGCCGCCTCAATTCGGGCGGCCCGCCCCCGCACTCAGCGCCGCAGCGCCGCGACGCTGCTCGCCACGGCCGCGACCAGCTGCCGGTTCTCGGCGGCGCCCCCGCCCCCGCCGTACGCGAACCGCCGCCGCGTGTAGCTGTACGCGATCCCGCTGTCCGGGTCGGCGAGGGCCTGTGCACCGACCGCCCCGCTGTGGCCGAAGGCCCGGGTGCCCAGGCCCGGATAGCGCTTGTGCTGGGCCTCGAATCCGAGCAGGAAGTGCCCCTCCTCTCCGGTGACCAGGTCCACCCCCGGCGTATGCGGGGTGGTGAACTCCGCGAGCGTGCCGGCGGTGAGCAGCGGCGGGCGCCCGTCCACCGGCGAGATCGCGGCGGCGTAGAGCTTGGCGAGGCCGCGCGCGGTGCCGACGCTGCCGGATGACGCCGGCCCCTGTGCCCGTACGGACCGGATGCCGGCGAAGTCCGCCAGGTCGGTGGGCGGGTCGGCGTGCAGGTTGAAGGCGATGCCGGTGAGCGAGTCCGGCGCCGGGGCCTGCGCGTCCGCCTGCGCCTGCTGCTCGGGCGGCAGCGGCTGTACGGGCAGATGGCGCGACTCCTCGGCCTCCGGCAGCCCGAGGTAGAAGTCCAGCCCGTACGGCTCCCGCAACCGCTCGTCGTACAACCGCTGCAGGCTCTTGCCCGTGACCCGCCGCGCCACCTCACCGATGAGCGCGCCGATGGTGAAGGCGTGGTAGCCGTACCCCTCCCCCGGTGTCCAGTACGGGCGCGCCCCCGCGAGGCATTCGGCGAGCCGCTGGTCGTCGGCGAGCTCCGCGGTGCTGAAGCCCTCCGGGACGCCGATCAGGCCGGCCCGGTGCGAGAGGAGCTCGCGGACGGTGAGCCCGCCCTTGCCCTCGGCGGCGAACTCGGGCCAGTAGCGCGCGACCTGCCGGTCCAGCTCCAGCGCGCCGTCCTGCACCAGCAGCGCGGCCAGCAGATGGGCGGCGCCTTTGCCGGACGAGTACAGCGCGAGCAGCGAGTCCCCGGTCACCCCGGGCCCCGTCCAGAGATCGACGACGTCCCGCCCGTGCAGCCGCACGGACAGTTGCGCGCTCAGCCCGGGCTCACCGGCCGCGACGACGCCGAAGGCGTCCCGTACCGCGCTGAACTCCTCGGCCGCGGTGCCGTGCACCACTGTCGTGCCTGTTGTCGTGATGGTCATCGTCGGGCCCCCGCCGGCTGCCGGTCCGCGGCCTTGGCCACCAGGGTGCCGAGCAGGTCGGACAGCAGCTCGCGGGTGACGGGGTCGGCCAGCCGGCCGGACCCGTCGAAGCGTTCGTGCGAGCGGAAGACCATGACCTCGGGCTTGACGACCAGATCCGAGTCGGTCCACACGAACACCTGCCGCAGCGCCAGCTGGGCCCGTACGGAGCCGAAGGCCGACGGGGACGCGCCGACGATGGCGACCGGCTTGCGGTGCAGCGGCAGGCCCTCGGTGCCGGTCCAGTCGGTGCTGACCCAGTCGATGGCGTTCTTCAGCACGCCGGGTATCGAGTAGTTGAACTCGGGGGTTGCGATCAGCAGGGCGTCCGCGGCGGTGATCCGCTCGCGCAGCTCGCGGACGGCGGCGGGGCGCGCGTCCGGGGTGTCCAGGTCCATGTCGTACGGGGGGATGGCGCGCAGCCCGCCGTAGATGTCGACGGCGACACCCTCGGGAGCAAGCTCGGCGGCGGCGTGCAGCAGCGCCGTGTTGTGGGAGCCGGTGCGCAGACTTCCGGAGAGGGCAAGGACGTTGAGGTGATTCACGGCAGGCTGCTCCGTCGGGTCGGTGTCACTCGAACAGAACTGGACTGTACGGCACAGTCCAGTTGTACTCAAGAGTCCACTTCGGCTGCTAGGCTGACTCCGGTGAACGAACGCACCCACCCCTCCGGCGACCGCGCCGCCCGCAAACGCGCGGCGATCATCGGCGCCGCGCGCGCACAATTCCTCGAGCACGGCTTCGGTGCCGGCGTCGATCAGATCGCCGCTCGGGCGGGCGTGTCGAAGATGACGGTGTACAACCACTTCGGCAGCAAAGAGGAGCTCTTCGCCGACGTGATCGGCGACGCGCTGGAGCAGGCGCTGGGCACCACCGCCGAGGAGATGAGCCGGCAACTGGAGGCGGACGACGACATCCGCGAGGTCCTGATCGCCACCGCCCGCGGCTGGGTGCAGGGCATCGCCCAGGACGACGTCCTGCGGCTGCGCACCCTGATCGCCGCGGAGACCCGCCGCTTCCCCAGCCTGGGACGCGCCTGGCGCGAACAGGGCCCGGAGCGCTTCGCGGAGCCCCTCGGCACCGCGCTGCACGCCACGCCGGATCTGGAGATCCCCGACCTGGAGGTCGCGATCATCCAGTTCTACGCCCTCGTGCTGTACCCGCACGTCGTCCACAGCACATACGGCGACCGCCTGTCACCGGACCTGACGGAGCGGCTGATCGAGCGGGGCGTGGACATGTTCCTGGCGTACTACCGGACGAGCTAGGTGTATTGACTCGCAGCGTTGTTGACTCGGCTGATGGGCGGGTGTCCGGTGCGTGCGATCGCAAGGCGGAGGGTCGCCCCGATACTGGATGTATCGGGGCGACCCCGACAACGCCGCGAGCGTGCGTGCCGGGCGCCGCCGGGCAGACGGGACTTTCGAAACACGTCCTAAAGCGTGTTGCAGAAGGCTTTGAGGCGGGCTTTTTCCTTGTATGCGTGGGGTGTTGAGGGCTGAGCCGTTGTGGGTGGAGACGTTCACGGGTCTGCGGATGCGGCAGTTCGAGCGGCTGCTGAGGG
>NZ_JBIAUG010000048.1:0-5196 GCF_042892575.1 Streptomyces sp. NPDC001744 | reverse complement strand
TGTTCGGCGGTGTCCTACTCTCCCACAGGGTCCCCCCTGCAGTACCATCGGCGCTGAAAGGCTTAGCTTCCGGGTTCGGAATGTAACCGGGCGTTTCCCTAACGCTATGACCACCGAAACTCTATGAAACTGTGAACACCGCACGCACCAAACCCTGTTTCCGGGGTTCGGGGTGTGTTCGTGGTTTCAGAACCAACACAGTGGACGCGAGCAACTGAGGACAAGCCCTCGGCCTATTAGTACCGGTCAGCTCCACCCCTTACAGGGCTTCCACATCCGGCCTATCAACCCAGTCGTCTACTGGGAGCCTTACCCCATCAAGTGGGTGGGAATACTCATCTCGAAGCAGGCTTCCCGCTTAGATGCTTTCAGCGGTTATCCCTCCCGAACGTAGCCAACCAGCCATGCCCTTGGCAGGACAACTGGCACACCAGAGGTTCGTCCGTCCCGGTCCTCTCGTACTAGGGACAGCCCTTCTCAATATTCCTGCGCGCGCAGCGGATAGGGACCGAACTGTCTCACGACGTTCTAAACCCAGCTCGCGTACCGCTTTAATGGGCGAACAGCCCAACCCTTGGGACCGACTCCAGCCCCAGGATGCGACGAGCCGACATCGAGGTGCCAAACCATCCCGTCGATATGGACTCTTGGGGAAGATCAGCCTGTTATCCCCGGGGTACCTTTTATCCGTTGAGCGACGGCGCTTCCACAAGCCACCGCCGGATCACTAGTCCCGACTTTCGTCCCTGCTCGACCCGTCGGTCTCACAGTCAAGCTCCCTTGTGCACTTACACTCAACACCTGATTGCCAACCAGGCTGAGGGAACCTTTGGGCGCCTCCGTTACCCTTTGGGAGGCAACCGCCCCAGTTAAACTACCCATCAGACACTGTCCCTGATCCGGATCACGGACCGAGGTTAGACATCCAGCACGACCAGAGTGGTATTTCAACGGCGACTCCACCATGACTGGCGTCACGGCTTCACAGTCTCCCACCTATCCTACACAAGCCGAACCGAACACCAATATCAAACTGTAGTAAAGGTCCCGGGGTCTTTCCGTCCTGCTGCGCGAAACGAGCATCTTTACTCGTAGTGCAATTTCACCGGGCCTATGGTTGAGACAGTCGAGAAGTCGTTACGCCATTCGTGCAGGTCGGAACTTACCCGACAAGGAATTTCGCTACCTTAGGATGGTTATAGTTACCACCGCCGTTTACTGGCGCTTAAGTTCTCAGCTTCGCAACCCCGAAAGGTCACTAACCGGTCCCCTTAACGTTCCAGCACCGGGCAGGCGTCAGTCCGTATACATCGCCTTACGGCTTCGCACGGACCTGTGTTTTTAGTAAACAGTCGCTTCTCGCTGGTCTCTGCGGCCACCCCCAGCTCGGGGAGCAAGTCCCTTCACCGGTGATGGCCCCCCTTCTCCCGAAGTTACGGGGGCATTTTGCCGAGTTCCTTAACCATAGTTCACCCGAACGCCTCGGTATTCTCTACCTGACCACCTGAGTCGGTTTAGGGTACGGGCCGCCATGAAACTCGCTAGAGGCTTTTCTCGACAGCATAGGATCATCCACTTCACCACAATCGGCTCGGCATCAGGTCTCAGCCTCGTGTGTGACGGATTTGCCTGTCACACGGCCTACACCCTTACCCCGGGACAACCACCGCCCGGGCTGGACTACCTTCCTGCGTCACCCCATCGCTTACCTACTACCACCTTGGTTCGCCGGCTCCACCACTTTCCATTCCCCGAAGGGTCCGGAACGGCTTCACGGGCTTAGCATCAATGGGCTCGGTATTGGGCGTTTCAAAGCGGGTACCGGAATATCAACCGGTTGTCCATCGACTACGCCTGTCGGCCTCGCCTTAGGTCCCGACTTACCCTGGGCAGATCAGCTTGACCCAGGAACCCTTAGTCAATCGGCGCACACGTTTCTCACGTGTGTATCGCTACTCATGCCTGCATTCTCACTCGTGAACCGTCCACAACTCGCTTCCGCGGCTGCTTCACCCGGCACACGACGCTCCCCTACCCATCACAGCCTCCGTTGGGAGTACATGCTGCAATGACACGACTTCGGCGGTACGCTTGAGCCCCGCTACATTGTCGGCGCGGAATCACTTGACCAGTGAGCTATTACGCACTCTTTCAAGGGTGGCTGCTTCTAAGCCAACCTCCTGGTTGTCTCTGCGACTCCACATCCTTTCCCACTTAGCGTACGCTTAGGGGCCTTAGTCGATGCTCTGGGCTGTTTCCCTCTCGACCATGGAGCTTATCCCCCACAGTCTCACTGCCGTGCTCTCACTTACCGGCATTCGGAGTTTGGCTAAGGTCAGTAACCCGGTAGGGCCCATCGCCTATCCAGTGCTCTACCTCCGGCAAGAAACACACGACGCTGCACCTAAATGCATTTCGGGGAGAACCAGCTATCACGGAGTTTGATTGGCCTTTCACCCCTAACCACAGGTCATCCCCCAGGTTTTCAACCCTGGTGGGTTCGGTCCTCCACGAAGTCTTACCTCCGCTTCAACCTGCCCATGGCTAGATCACTCCGCTTCGGGTCTTGAGCGTGCTACTAAAAGCGCCCTGTTCGGACTCGCTTTCGCTACGGCTTCCCCACACGGGTTAACCTCGCAACACACCGCAAACTCGCAGGCTCATTCTTCAAAAGGCACGCAGTCACGAGACACAAGCAAGCTTGTGTCCGACGCTCCCACGGCTTGTAGGCACACGGTTTCAGGTACTATTTCACTCCGCTCCCGCGGTACTTTTCACCATTCCCTCACGGTACTATCCGCTATCGGTCACCAGGGAATATTTAGGCTTAGCGGGTGGTCCCGCCAGATTCACACGGGATTTCTCGGGCCCCGTGCTACTTGGGTGTCTCTCCAACGAGCCGTTGATGTTTCGTCTACGGGGGTCTTACCCTCTACGCCGGACCTTTCGCATGTCCTTCGACTACACCAACGGTTTCTGACTCGTCCTGTCGCCGGCAGACGACAGAAGAGAGATCCCACAACCCCGCATGCGCAACCCCTGCCGGGTATCACACGCATACGGTTTGGCCTCATCCGGTTTCGCTCGCCACTACTCCCGGAATCACGGTTGTTTTCTCTTCCTGAGGGTACTGAGATGTTTCACTTCCCCTCGTTCCCTCCACATGCCCTATGTGTTCAGGCATGGGTGACAGCCCATGACGACTGCCGGGTTTCCCCATTCGGAAACCCCCGGATCAAAGCCTGGTTGACGGCTCCCCGGGGACTATCGTGGCCTCCCACGTCCTTCATCGGTTCCTGGTGCCAAGGCATCCACCGTGCGCCCTTAAAAACTTGGCCACAGATGCTCGCGTCCACTGTGCAGTTCTCAAACAACGACCAGCCACCCACCACCCCACCGCACGCGGTGAGTTCACTGGGGCCGGCATCCTCGAAGACACGACCATGCGGCCGTACCCTCAGACACCCAACAACGTGCCAGGCACGAGCTGCCGTCCGTCTCCTCTTTCCACGCCGAAGCAGTACTCGAAGACCATCAGGATCGCTCGCGCCAACTAATCAACGTTCCACCCATGAGCTGACCGTGCAGAACGTTCGTCTGCATCCGGTGCTGTGCTCCTTAGAAAGGAGGTGATCCAGCCGCACCTTCCGGTACGGCTACCTTGTTACGACTTCGTCCCAATCGCCAGTCCCACCTTCGACAGCTCCCTCCCACAAGGGGTTGGGCCACCGGCTTCGGGTGTTACCGACTTTCGTGACGTGACGGGCGGTGTGTACAAGGCCCGGGAACGTATTCACCGCAGCAATGCTGATCTGCGATTACTAGCAACTCCGACTTCATGGGGTCGAGTTGCAGACCCCAATCCGAACTGAGACCGGCTTTTTGAGATTCGCTCCGCCTCGCGGCATCGCAGCTCTTTGTACCGGCCATTGTAGCACGTGTGCAGCCCAAGACATAAGGGGCATGATGACTTGACGTCGTCCCCACCTTCCTCCGAGTTGACCCCGGCGGTCTCCTGTGAGTCCCCATCACCCCGAAGGGCATGCTGGCAACACAGGACAAGGGTTGCGCTCGTTGCGGGACTTAACCCAACATCTCACGACACGAGCTGACGACAGCCATGCACCACCTGTATACCGACCACAAGGGGGCGACCATCTCTGGCCGTTTCCGGTATATGTCAAGCCTTGGTAAGGTTCTTCGCGTTGCGTCGAATTAAGCCACATGCTCCGCTGCTTGTGCGGGCCCCCGTCAATTCCTTTGAGTTTTAGCCTTGCGGCCGTACTCCCCAGGCGGGGAACTTAATGCGTTAGCTGCGGCACCGACGACGTGGAATGTCGCCAACACCTAGTTCCCAACGTTTACGGCGTGGACTACCAGGGTATCTAATCCTGTTCGCTCCCCACGCTTTCGCTCCTCAGCGTCAGTAATGGCCCAGAGATCCGCCTTCGCCACCGGTGTTCCTCCTGATATCTGCGCATTTCACCGCTACACCAGGAATTCCGATCTCCCCTACCACACTCTAGCCTGCCCGTATCGGATGCAGACCCGGGGTTAAGCCCCGGGCTTTCACACCCGACGTGACAAGCCGCCTACGAGCTCTTTACGCCCAATAATTCCGGACAACGCTTGCGCCCTACGTATTACCGCGGCTGCTGGCACGTAGTTAGCCGGCGCTTCTTCTGCAGGTACCGTCACTTGCGCTTCTTCCCTGCTGAAAGAGGTTTACAACCCGAAGGCCGTCATCCCTCACGCGGCGTCGCTGCATCAGGCTTTCGCCCATTGTGCAATATTCCCCACTGCTGCCTCCCGTAGGAGTCTGGGCCGTGTCTCAGTCCCAGTGTGGCCGGTCGCCCTCTCAGGCCGGCTACCCGTCGTCGCCTTGGTAGGCCATTACCCCACCAACAAGCTGATAGGCCGCGGGCTCATCCTTCACCGCCGGAGCTTTCCACCCGCCGAGATGCCTCGGCGGGTCGTATCCGGTATTAGACCCCGTTTCCAGGGCTTGTCCCAGAGTGAAGGGCAGATTGCCCACGTGTTACTCACCCGTTCGCCACTAATCCACCCCGAAGGGCTTCATCGTTCGACTTGCATGTGTTAAGCACGCCGCCAGCGTTCGTCCTGAGCCAGGATCAAACTCTCCGTGAATGTGTACCCGTAATCGGGTGAAACACTCGCGTTGAGCGGGACAGCCAG
>NZ_JBIAUG010000047.1:0-7129 GCF_042892575.1 Streptomyces sp. NPDC001744 | reverse complement strand
TCCTCCACACCTACAACCACCACCGCTGCCACACCGCACTCGACGGACACCCGCCCATCAGCCGAGTCAACAACGCTGCGAGTCAATACACCTAGGGCGTGCGTCGAAAGTCCCGTCTGCCCGGCGGCGTCCGGCACGCACGCTCGCGGCGTTGTCGGGCCCGCCCTCCGGGCGGACGACGCCACTTTCGACACACGCCCCAGGCGTTCCGTCCCGGACCGGCCGACCGCCGGCCCGGGGGCCGGAGGGGCCACCGGGCCGGTCCGGCGCCGAACGCGCCGGCGCCCGGGTGGTGGGGCCGGTCAGGCCCAGATGGACAGGCGGGTCGTGGTGGGGGTGGCGTCACAGAAGTAGCCGACCGCCTGGCCCCGGGCCACGTACCCCTGTCCGGCCGCGTCGCAGGCGGCGGCGCTCGGGTACATGCCGACGTAGACGTACCCGGCGGCCTGGGCGGACGGGGCGAGCAGCAGGGCGGCCGCGGCCGCCGGTCCGGTCAGGCTCAGGGCCGAAATCACTTTGCGCATGGGTGTGTTGCTGCCTTCCTGTTCCGGTGGCGAGCACTCCGGTCGTGATGGTCCGGCGCCCGGCGAGCAGCTTCCTCCACCGCCGGGCCGGAGGCAATGGTCGAGACCACATCAATGCGGCCGGCCCCTCGCCCCCGGGGCGCCCGGCCCCCCTCCGCGCGTCCCGCCGGGCCTCACCCCCCGTACGTCGCCTGCCCATCGCGCAGGACCTCCGCGAAGTCCGCCGCGAGCCGCACGGCGTCGGAGGGTGCGAGCGTCGCCGTCGTGATCCGCACCGCGGGCGGGGCCGCGATCCGGAACCGCGCTCCCGCCGCCACCCACCAGCCCCGCGTCCGCAGCCCGTTGACCACGGCCGACTCGTCCCGCACCGGCACCCACACGTTCAGCCCGCTCGCGCCGACCGCCCGGATCCGGTACGCGCCGAGCGCGCCGATCAGCGCCGCGCGCCGCTCCGCGTACGCCTCCTCGCCGGCCGCCACCAGCGCGCGCACCGCCCCGTCGGTGAACAGGCCGGCCACGGTCTCCTGGAGCACGTGACTGACCCAGCCCGACGTCATCAGCATCCGGCCGTCGTGCCGCGCCAGGGTCACCGCGTCGCACGCGACCCCGGCCCACCGCAGGTCGATCCCGAGGTGCTTCGACACCGTCCGCACCTGCGCCCACCGGTCGAGGCCGGCCGCGGCGAGCGTGTGCGCGGCGACCCCGCCGATCTCGGCGTTGTGGTCGTCCTCGACGACGAGCACGTCGGGGAACTCCCGCACCACCGCCACCAGCGCGTCCCGCCGCGACCGGGTGAAGAACGCCCCGGTCGGACACTGGCCCCGGGGGCTGCACACCACCGCGCGCGCCCCGCTCCGCAGCGCCGTCCGCAGCGACTCCGGTACGAGCCCCTCGCCGTCCACCGCCACCGGCACCGTCCGCAGCCCGAGCGCGGGCACCAGATCGAGCAGGTGGTGGAAGCCGGGGTCCTCCACGGCCACGGCGTCCCCGGGCCGCAGCTCCGTCGAGAGCAGGCGCGCGACGCAGTCGAGCGCCCCGTGCGCGAACGTCACGTGCCGCGCGGGCACCCCGTCGCGCTCGAACCACGCCCGGGTCAGGGCTTCGAGGGACGCGAGGCGGGGCGAGGCGCGGTGGGAGCCGTACACGGGGGCGACGGCCGCCGGTGGGCGCAGTACGGGGAGGAAGTCCGGGTCCGGGTGTCCGCCGGCGAGGTCCACCAGGCCCTCCGGGACGCGCGGGGGACGCCGGGAGGTCACCGACGGCGCCTCGGCCACCACCGTCCCGCCCCGGCCCCGGGTGACGACCAGGCCCCGCCGCCGCAGCTCCTTGTAGGCGGTGGCGACGGTCCCCGGACTGACCCCCAGTTCGTCCGCGAGCCGCCGCACCGGCGGCAGGGCGTTCCCCGGTGCGAGCCGGCCCTCGGTCACGCCCCGCTCCACGGATGCGGCGATCCCCTTGGCCGTGACGCCTTCGATCACATATTGTGCTGTCACGTAAAGCATTATGTATCGATACAAACGTAGGCGCAAGGCGTCCCGCGCGAACCACCGCGACGGGCCGCCGCGCCCTCAGGGGGACCCATGAGCCGTACCACCCGACCCGCCCGGACGCTTCCCGGACCCAGGACCCCCTTCAAGGACCGCGTCCCCGGCGGCGCGGACGGCCGCCGCATGCTCCTCGTCGGGTTCATCGACAAGTGCGGCACCGGGCTCTGGTCCACCGCCATGGCCCTCTACTTCACCTACGTCACGGGCCTGGGGCTCGGCCAGGTCGGCCTCCTCGTCGCCCTCTCCGGCGCGGCGGGCATCGCCGGCGCCCCGCTCGGCGGACGCCTCGCCGACCGCTTCCCCCTGGTCCGCGTCATCATCTGCGCCCAACTCCTGCGCGCCGCGGCCCTCCTGGCCCTCCTCACCACCGACCACTACCTCCTCCTCGTCCTCTTCTCCGCCGCCGGAGCCCTCCCCGACCGCGCCACCAACGTCCTCACCAAGCTCTACGCCGCCCGTGTCGCCGGCCCCGAACGCGTCCGCTACCAGGCCATCAACCGCACCACCGCCAACATCGGCTGGACCCTCGGCGGCCTCGGCGCCGCAGCGGCGCTCGCCGTCGGCTCCACCACCGCCTTCCAGCTCCTGCTCGTCGGCGACGCCCTCTCCTACCTGGTGATGGCGGCCCTCACCCTCCGCTGCGCCGAACCCCCCACCCCCGCCTCCCGCGTGGCCGCCTCCACCGGTACCGGCACCGCCCCCGCCACCACGCCCCCCAGCCCCTGGCGCGACCGGAGCTTCCTCGCCTTCACGGCGGGGGAGGGCGTCTTCTTCCTCCACGACTCGATCCTCCAGGTCGCCCTGCCGCTCTGGATCGTCCACGCCACCGACGCCCCCGTGGGCCTCGCCCCGCTCCTCCTGGTCGCCAACAGCGCCCTCGTCGTGCTCTTCCAGGTACCGCTCTCCCGCTTCGGCGCCACCACCGACGCCGCCCGCCGCCTGCTCGCCCCCCTCGCGGTCCTCTTCGCCGTCGGCACCCTCGCGGTCTGCGCCTCCGCCCTCGGCGGCCGCACCCTGGCCGTCACCGCCCTGATCACCGCGGCCGTCGCCCTCACCTTCGCCGAAATGATCCACACCATCGCCTCCTGGGAGATCTCCGTCGCCCTCGCCCCCGACGACGCCCAGGGCGCCTACCTCGGAGTCCACGGCCTCGCCCAGTCCACCCAGCGCTTCGCGGGCCCCCTCCTCATGACCGGTCTCGTCTCCGCCGGCCCCTTCGCCTGGCCCTTCCTCGGCGCCGCCCTCGTCGCCACCGCCGCCGCGCAGAACCGCCTCGTCCGCCGACGCCTCTCCGGATCGTCACTGTCAGTGGCGAAGGTTACGGTGAGTGAGAACTGATCGGACCGTCACCAGGGGGAGACATGACACGGACCGGAACCACCACGGCGGGCCTCCGCCGCGCACTGCGCCGCGAGATCCCCAGTACCGTCGGCCTCCTCGCCGACGAGCGGGACTTCGCGGCCATGCGGCGCTACCGCACCTTCGCCTTCGACGACCACCTCACCTACCTCCGCGAGGTCGAGTCCCTTCTCAGGACCCTCGCCACCCGGGGCGGACACACGACCGTCGCCCTCTTCGACCCCGAGGAGTACGCGGCCTGGTGCGCCGAGACCGGCACCGACCCCGACCTCCCCGCGAGCCGCAGCCGCTTCACCGCCCACCTCGCCGCCACCGGCGCCCACGTCACCTACACCGGACAGCCCCTCACCGCCCTCCTTCCCGAACTCGTCGACACCGCCGTCCGCCAGGCCACCTGGGAGTACGCCACCACCGTCCTCGCCACCGCCGGCGACTGCGCGAGCTGCGGCGAGGACATCGGGGAAGCCGCCCACGAACGCGCCGCGCGCATGCTCGTCCGCCTCCTCGAAGCCGCCGGGGCGGGGGTCCACCATCTCGTCTGCAGCGTCTCCGCCGCCGACGACCAGCTCCTCGCCGTCCTCCGCGGCGACGGCACCGTGCCGCCGGAGGACACCGCGGCGACCGCCCCCGCCGCGGAGTTCACCGCCGTGCTCGCCACCGGCATCGCCCTCGCGGCACCCGGCGGAGTCGTCCTGCGCACCACCGCCCCCGGTGCCCCGGACCGGCTCCACGGCTGGCGCCTCACCGACGGCACCCTGACCCCCCTCACCGAGGCCGAGGTCTTCTCCGCCTACTGCACCGACGCCCGCACGGGAGAACCCCTCTCCCCGGAGCCCGGGGTCGAGTACCGTGCCGGCTTCCCCCTCGCCCCCGACCCCGGGGACGACTGGACCGCCCACCACTGACCCCGCCCACGACGAAGGGGCTCCCCGCCACCTCCGTGACGGAAAGCCCCTTCGTCGTCCACCCCGGAGATCACTCTCCGGACAGCACCGCCTGGGCGGCCAGCCGCGCGCCGTGCGCCGTGTCCGCGGTCCGCGCCGCGGCGGCGGCCCGCTCGCACTGCGCCAGCGAGTACTTGGCCAGCGTCGCCCGCACGTACGGGATCGACGCCGCGCCCATCGAGAGGGAGGTGACCCCCAGACCCGTCAGCACACACGCCAGCAGCGGGTCCGAGGCGGCCTCGCCGCAGACACCACAGCTCTTGCCCTCGGCCTTGGCCGCCTCGGCGGACAGCGCCACCAGGTCGAGCAGCGCCGGCTGCCACGGGTCCTGGAGCCGGGACACCGCGCCGACCTGCCGGTCGGCCGCGAAGGTGTACTGCGCCAGGTCGTTGGTACCGAGCGACAGGAACTCGACCTCCTGGAGGATCGAGCGCGCCCGCAGCGCGGCCGACGGGATCTCGACCATCGCGCCGTACTTCGCCCGCAGCCCCGCCTCGCGGCACGCGTCGGCGAACGCCTTCGCGTCCGTACGGTCGGCCACCATCGGCGCCATGACCTCGAGGTAGACCGGCAGCCCCTCGGCCGCCTTCGCCAGCGCGGTCAGCTGGGTCCGCAGCACCTCCGGGTGGTCGAGCAGCGACCGCAGCCCCCGCACGCCGAGCGCCGGGTTCGGCTCGTCCGCCGGCGTCAGGAAGTCCAGCGGCTTGTCGGCGCCGGCGTCGAGCACCCGCACGACCACCCGGCCCTCGGGGAACGCCTCCAGGACCTTGCGGTAGGCGTCGACCTGCTTCTCCTCGGAGGGAGCCTTCCCGCTGTCGTCCAGGAAGAGGAACTCCGTACGGAACAGGCCGACGCCCTCCGCACCGGCCTCCACCGCCGCCGGCACGTCCGCCGGGCCGCCGACGTTGGCGAGCAGCGGCACCTTGTGCCCGTCCGAGGTCGCGCCCGGTCCGGTGGACGCGGTCAGGGCCGCCTTGCGCTCGGCGGCTGCCGCGGTCAGCACCGCCTTCTTCTCCTCGCTCGGGTCCACGAAGAGCTCTCCGGTGGAGCCGTCGACCGCGATGAGCGTGCCCTCGGCCAGCTCGCCCGCGCCCGGCAGCGCCACGATGGCCGGCACGCCCAGCGCCCGCGCGAGGATCGCGCTGTGGCTGGTCGGCCCGCCCTCCTCGGTCACGAACCCGAGCACGAGGGCCGGGTCGAGCAGCGCCGTGTCGGCGGGCGCCAGGTCCCGCGCGATCAGGACGTAGGGCTCGTCACTGTCCGGCACGCCCGGCATCGGTACGCCGAGCAGCCGCGCGACGATCCGGTTCCGCACGTCGTCCAGGTCGGCGACCCGGCCCGCCATGTACTCGCCGGCCCCGGCGAGCAGCTCCCGGTAGTGCGAGAAGGCGTCGTAGACGCCGCGCTCGGCCGTGCTGCCGACCGCGATCCGGCGGTCGACGTCGGCGATGAGTTCCGGGTCCTGAGCGATCATCGCCTGGGCCTCCAGCACCGCCTGGGCCTCGCCGCCGGCGAGGTTGCCCCGGGCCACCAGGTCGGCGGCCACCGCTTCCACGGCCTGACGGGCACGCCCCTGTTCGCGCTCCGCCTCCTCGGCCGGAATCGACTTGGCCGGCGGTTCCAGGACCGCGGTGCCCATGTGCCGGACCTCGCCGATCGCCACTCCGTGGCTGACGCCGACGCCTCGCAGCGTTGTCTCCATCTCACCCGTCTCCGATTGAGCGACGGCCCCGGCCGCCGCGTTGAATGTCGAACTCGCGGTCGTCACAGCGGACGGACCGGCTCAGCTCCAGGCGAAGAGGTGGTCGCCGGCCTTCACGTCGCCTTCCTCGGCGACCTCGGAAAGGGAGTCCGCTGTGGCCTCCAGGGCCACGACGGGACAGATGGGGGACTTGCCGGCGGCCTCGACCTCGGCCGGGTTCCAGCGCACGACGGCCTGTCCGCGCGTCACGGTGTCCCCCTTGTTCACGAGCAGCTCGAAGCCCTGCCCGTTGAGCTGGACGGTGTCGATGCCGAGATGGGTCAGCACACCGTGTCCCTCGCCGTCGACGACGACGAAGGCGTGCGGGTGCATGGACACGATGACCCCGTCGACGGGCGAGACGACCTCGGAGGGCTCGCGTACGGGGTCGATGGCGGTACCGGGACCGACCATCGCACCGGAGAAGACCGGGTCGGGAACTGCGGCGAGACCGATGGCGCGTCCGGCAAGCGGCGACGTCACGGTTGTCATGGGAAGCCTCCCAGGGGCGGAGATGGTGTGGCGCCGTCACTACCTGTCCTGGACGGCGTACTGTTCAGAAGCGTATGTCATGGGAAGTCCCGGTTCCGCACGATCCGCACGAGACGTACCAGTTGGGCGGAGCTAGGGACCACCAGCAACGATTTGCCTCCTCTGGCGGTGGGATGTACTGTCGTACTTCTGCTCGACCCCCACGCGGCCTTGAGTCGCGGGTCGGCAGCACCTACCAAGCCAGATCCTAACCCCAGTGGTCTACACCTCTGCGTGCTCGCAGCGGGACGTGGTCAGGGGGACCGAGAAAGCCTGGTAATGTTTGAACCCGCCGGGAACGGAAAGCGCGAAAGCGAATTTCGACCCCGGAAGCCCGCTCCAGCGGGTGGCAGAAACGGAAAACGGATCTGCTAAGCTGGAAACACGAAAGACCGAAGGGAAAAGCCCGGAGGAAAGCCCGGTGAGGGTGAGTACGAAGGAAGCGTCCGTTCCTTGAGAACTCAACAGCGTGCCAAAAATCAA
>NZ_JBIAUG010000046.1:0-9366 GCF_042892575.1 Streptomyces sp. NPDC001744 | reverse complement strand
TCTCTGCCCCTCACGAGGGGCCGGCCCCGCCGTGAAGCCGGTCGGTGTCCCGTTCACAGCCTGACGCCCGCGACGACAAGCCGGACGTGGCTAAGACGTGATCGACGAGACGATGCCTAGTACCGGAAGCTGTAGTACGGGGTCCAGCTTGTGGTGTAGGCGCCGGGGCCGAACTCCGCCCTCGAGCCGGAGCATCCGAACTCGGTGTACACAGTGAGCCGTTCCCCTGTGTTGTTGTGGGGCCTGTAAGCGACCGTGTTACCACCGAAGTTGCTGCACGTGCCGCTCGGCGGGTTTCTCCAGGTCCACTGAGTGCCCTGGGCTCCCTGCCAGGTCAGAGTGCCGGTGGCGGCCTGGGCGTTGGTGGACAAGCCGACAACCAGCATGGCCGCGGCCGCCACGGGCGCGGTGATCGAGCAGGTCTTTTTGACCCACTTCCCGAAAGCCATAAGAGTCCTCTGTTCGCACGGTTCCCCAACCGGGGATCGACGGCAAGAAGATCACAGGGCTCCGGTTCGCAGAGGTCGCTTCGCCGAGATGGCCACCCGTTTGGCCTAATAGGCGCCAGCCTGACCCGACGTTGACCAAAGAGACAGAACCTAGCGGCCTCCCATGAGGAAGAGGGCCGAGACGGGGTGGGACAGGTCCTCCGCCAACTTCCCGGCGCCGGCCGCGACGGCCCGGAGCTCGGCGGCGGTCGTGGCCGCCCCGGTCCGCGGGTCGCCCTGCCCGGTCGTGACCCGGTCCTGGGAGGCCAGCATCTCCAGGACGTCGGCGGTCTGCTCGAACGCCTGCGGGAGGCGGTCGACCAGCGACTTCAGCACCCGGGTGGCTTCCGACAGAGCAGGCGCCGACAGATCGTCCGCGTCGTCCAGGAGCACACGGTTGTACTCCTCGATCAGGTCCCGGGCCTGCCGGGCCAGCTTCGCCGGATCCACCTTCGCCGCCATGTCCTCGCTCCTCACCATCGGGTGGCCCTCGCTGTTCCAGAGCTGGTACCGGCGGCAGATCCGTTCTTGCGAAGCCCGTGGTTCAGGGGGCGGTGCGGTCGAGAACGTTCGTCGGGTCACCGGTGGCCGGAGACAGCAGCTCCGGCTGGCGCGGATCGGCGACCGTCTCCCCTCCGGCGGCGAAGCGGGGGAAAGAGACGGCGCGCCAAAGCGCGGCGTGCAGGACGGCGTTCTGCTCGTCGCGGGTGTCGGTGGCGGGAGCGGGGGTGGGCGGGGTGCTGGTAAACGGCCGGCTGGCCAAGGCGCAGGTGAGGGCCCCTGGCCTGTCCTGGCCGGGGGCCCTCACGAAGGGGAGGCGGGGTCAGCTCAGCTGGTCGCCGGTGTACCGGTAGATCTCGCCTCCGGCGTTGACGTGCCAGACGGTGCCGTCGGCGCCGGCGGCGATGTCGACGGCGGTGCCGGGGATGTTGACCCACGGGTTGGTGCCGCTGGCGTCGTTGTTGGTGTAGCGGTAGATGCTGCCGGACGGGTCGATGCCCCACACGTTCGTACGGGAGCCCACCGCGATCCGCTTCAGGCTGCCGGGGACGTCTGCCCACGGGTCCGAGGGGTCCTGGTCGCCGGTGTACCGGTAGACCCGGTTGCCCTTGTTGACGCCCCACACCGTGCCGTCCGCGGCCGCACCGATGTCGCTGAGTGCTCCGGGGACCTTGATCCAGGGGTTGGCGTCGTGGTTGGTGTACCGGTAGATGCTTCCGGCGGAGTCCACGCCCCACACGTTCGTCCTCGAGCCCGCGTCGATGCGGACCAGGCTGCCGTTGATGCCCTTCCACGGGTTCGCGGCGTCCTGGTCACCGGTGTAGCGGTAGATCTGGTTGCCGCTGTTGACTCCCCATGTCGTGCCGTCGGCGGCGGCCCCGATGTCGCTGAGGCCTCCGGGGATGTTGATCCAGGGGCTGCCGTCGTAGTTGGTGTACCGGTAGATGCCGCTGCCCGAGTTCAGGCCCCACACCGTCGTCCTGGACCCCGCCGAGATCGCGCTCAGCCCGCCCGCGACCCTCACCCAATCCGCCATGTCACATCATCCTTCCCCGAGTTGTTAACGACTGGCGTGGCCATCGTCGGGGAGGAGCCGACCCGGCTAAAAGAGGGGAAAGCTTGTCTTAATAGCAAATAAGACACTAAACCCATGTTTAAACGGGAAGCGCCTTGCAGGGCGGAACCCGGCAGGTACCCGGCCAGGAGCATGTCGGCTGAAAGTCCTGTCCCACCTGCGGGGAGTCGACACACAAGCCGTTTCCTGCCCTGCCCGGCCTCCTCACCGGCCGGTGAGCTTCGCGCGCCAGTCGGAGTCGAGGTGGGCGAGTTCGATGTTTCCTTCCGGGGTGAGCAGGTGTGGCTGGTGAGCTCCCACGTCGGCCAGCAGACCGGAGACGAGGACGTAGGCCGTGCCGGCGGCACTATCGGGTGCTGGCCGGCCTCGTCGACGCCGACGGTGCGCTGCCCTCCATCGCAGGCGGCGTGGTCTTCGACGGCGATGACATCGGCCGGTGGAGGTGGCGGCAGCAGGAACCCGGCACCTGGGCGCAGCTGCTGCCCGAGCAGCGCGAGCGGCCGACCGCGCTGGGCATCCAGGCACCGCCCCCCGCCCCGGCGGCGGCCCCGGCGGCGGGCGGCGCGGGGAAGGGGCCGTCCCAGGCACAGCAGGCGTTCCAACGCGGCCTCGCCGCAGCGGCCCGGCCCGGCCCGGCCGGCGGTGGTACCCGAGCGGGTGAATCTCCCTGTCGCGTACGCGGGCGCGGCCTTAAACGAGTGCATCCAACTTGCCCTGTTTCATGGATTGTTGACAGATTTTAGATGTTCTGTCATGTTCTGCCCGCCTGATGGTGGCGACCGAGCGAAAGGTGAGTTCCATGGCACGACGGACCGAGTACGACGAGGCCCAGACCGCCCAGCGGCTGAAGGTGCCGGTGACGGCGTTCCGGTGGGCGCGGCACACCGGGACCGTCCCGGCCCCCGACCTCCCGGCGGAGCGGTGCTCGCGGGCGGCCGTCGAGGCGCTGGACGCCGGCGCCGTACGGGCCGCGATGAGCGAGGAGGCGATCCCGGGCGGGATGGCGGCGGACCGGATCGCCGCCGCGCTCGGCACCCCGAACGTGTCGGGCGAGAAGCCGGTGGCCACGTCGTTCGTGGTCCGCCGCCTCGTCGCCCGCGGGCTGCTGGTCGACCTGTCGGGCAACCCCTCAGGGACGCTGCACCACCCCGGCCAGGTCGCCGAGGTCTGCGCGCGGGAGGACCTGGCCGAACTCGTCACCGCGGACACCCCGCTCGGACCCGACCAGGCGACGACCCGTCTCGGTGTCAGGAGGGTGGAGTTCGACTGGACGGTCCGCCTCAAGTGGATCCGGGCCGCGGAGTGGGCCAAGGTGTGGTTCGGTACCTCGCGGGCCGGTGCGGTCGAGGTGCCGCTCTACCCGCACCGCCGATGTCGACGCCCTCCCCGACGCCCACCCCGAAGTCGACTGGGAGGAACTGCGCCGGGTCCAGAAGGGCCGATGCTCGCCGGTGGATGCCATCCGCAGCGCGGGGATGGCAGCAGAGCTATGCCACGACGTTCACGGTCGGTGGCCTGTCTGCTGGGCGCCGGCTGCTCATCGGGCTGCTCGATGTGACCAGCGCGAAGCCCTGGTCAGAGGGGTGGAGGCAAAACTTCATCACATGGTAACGATAACGATTTTCATTCTGTTAGAGTCTGGAGCCCCATACCTCCCCCCTTGAGGAACCTTCGTGCCACACCCCGCCGCAAGCACCGCCCGGCCCCGCCGCGTCGCACTCGCCGCCCTGGCCGCCACCGCCTGCGCCCTCCTCGGGGGCTGCTTCGCAGGTGACCCCGCAGGCCGGACGGACGGCGGCGCAGGTACAGGTGCAGGGGGTGACGGCGGCCGCATACGCGTCGCGATGATGCAGCCGCCACGGGCAGGGCTCTCCCCGCTCTCCGACGACGCCTTCAAGCTGTCGCGCTGGTCCACCGCCGAGACCCTGGTCCGTCTCGACCGCGACGACAACGCTGTCCCCTCGCTCGCCACCGGCTGGCGGCAGCAGGGCCGGACCTGGACGTTCACCCTGCGCGAGGACGTCACCTTCCACGACGGCAGCCCGCTCACCTCGGCCGACGTCGTCCGCTCCCTCACCACCGCCGCCACCGCCTCTCCCAAACCGCGGATCCTCGACGGCGTCGACCTCACCGTCCAGGCGACCGGCCCCCGTACGGTCGGCGTGACCACCGCGCAGGCCGACCCCCTCGTACCGCAGCGGCTCAGCTCCCCCCAGCTGTCCATCCTGGCCGCCAAGGCGTACCGGGGCAGGACCGTGAACCCGGTCGGCGCCGGGACCGGGCCCTTCGTCCTCGTACGCGCCGAGGGCGCCGCCTCGGCCACCCTCGACCGGTACGACCGCTACTGGGGCGGCCGCGCCAAGGCGGCCGGCATCGACGTCCGTTACGTGCCCGACGGCACCGCCCGGGCCGCCGCGCTGCGCAGCGGCGAGGCGGACATCGTCGAGGCGGTGCCGGTCTCGCAGGCCAAACTGCTGGACGCCGAGCTCATCACCGAGGTCCCCATGCCGCGGACCAACACTCTCTACCTGAACACCGAGCGCGGCGCGTTTCGCGATCCCGCGCTGCGGGCCGCGGCCCGTGAGGCCGTCGACGCCGGGGCCCTGGTCTCGGGCGTGTACGAGGGCCGGGCGGACCGTGCCTCCGGGCTGCTCGGGCCGGCCCTGCCGTGGGCGGCGAAGCTGCGTACCCCGGTCACGCACACACCGGCGGCCGACCCGAAGGGCGCCACCATCACCATCGGCACCTTCACCGACCGTGCCGAGCTGCCCGAGGTCGCTCAGATTCTCCAGCAGCAGCTGCGCCGGGCGGGGTTCAAGGTCGAGCTGGACGTGCGCGAGTACGCACACATCGAAGCCGACGCGCTGGCGGGCAAATTCGACGCCTTCGTCCTGTCGCGTGCCACCGTGCTCGACTCCGGCGACCCCGCCGCCTACTTGTACAGCGACTTCGCGGGCGACGGGTCCTTCAACATCTCCCAGCTCTCCGACCGAGCTGCCGACTCCGCGCTCACCACCGCTGCGGCGACGGCGACCGGTGAGGCCCGCAGGAAGGCCGTCATTGCCGCCGAAGCAGCCGTGCTCGCCACCGACGCGGCCGTGCCGCTGCTGCACGAGCGGGTGATCCAGGGCGACGGCGAGAACGTCGTGGGCGCTGCTCACGACCCCCGCGAGCGCGAACTCGTCACCGTCGACACCCACGTACGGTGAGCTCTCCCGTCCTCCGTGGAGGGGACGGCCGCAGCGGCACGGCCAGCCCTTCTCAGGATCGTCCCTTCTCCGCCGTGCCGCGCATGAAGTCTCCCCCGGCGGCGGCCGTGCGGGCCGGCGTCGTACGGCTCGTCGCGCTGGCGGCGGTCGTGGCCACGGTAGGGCTGCTCCCGTGGCTCTCCGGCAAGGACCCAGCGCTGTCGCTGTTGCGCGCCCGCTCCGCAGAGCAGGCCCCCACGCCCGAGGCGCTCGCCGCCATCCGCGCCGATCTCGGCCTGGACGCGGGCCCCGTGGGTCTGCTCGGCGGCTGGCTGACCGGGCTGCTCCACAGTGACCTGGGCGTCTCATGGGTGTCGGGCGCCGAGGTGCTGCCGTCTGTCGTCACCGGGCTCGGTGTGTCGCTGGCGCTGATGGGGGCGGCTCTGTTGGTCGCCCTCACTGTCGGGACGCTGCTCGCCGCCCCGGCGCTTCTGTGGGGCCGTGCGACGGGCGGAGCGGTGGCTGCGGTGCTCACGGCGATTCCCGAGTTCCTGCTCGCGCTTGTCCTTCTGCTCTCCTTCGGCGTGTGGCTGGGGTGGCTGCCCACCTCCGGCTGGGCCGGCCCCTCCCATCTGGTGCTGCCGGCCCTCGCGCTGGGCGTCCCGGCCGGGGCCCTGCTCGGCCGGCTGGTCGCCGACACCCTGCCGGCCGTCCTCGACGAGCGGTGGGTGGAACTATGGCGGGGCGCCGGCGCAGGCCGCGGGCGGATCACGGGCGCGGCGATGCGACGCGCGATGCCTGCGCTCGCCGGGCAGTTGGGAATGGTGGCCGTGGGTCTGACCGGTGGCGCCGTCGCCGTCGAGACGGTGTTCGCCGTGCCGGGCATCGGCCGCACGGCGCTGGGCGCGGCCACCTCCCAGGACCTCCCGCTGCTCCAGGGGTGCGTGCTCGCCCTGCTCGGACTCGGTCTCCTCGCCGGGGCTATGGCCTCGCTCGTCCGGCGCCGGCTGCTCGGGCCGGCGTCACGGGAAGGCGGGCTCGGCCTGCCGGTGCCGCGTGCGCGGCGGATGCCCCTGGCCGTGCCGGCGGGCCTGGCGGTGGTCCTCACCGGGGTGATCGGCTGGGGGCTGCTGCGGGATCCGTACGCGGTCGACGTGGCGGCCCGGCTCGCCGCGCCGTCGGCGGCTCATCCGCTCGGCGCGGACGCGCTCGGCCGGGACGTACTCGCCCGCCTCGGGCACGGAGCAGCGGCGACGGTGGGCACGGCCGCGGCCGTGACGGCGGTGAGCTGGCTGATCGCGCTGCTCCTCGGTTTCGTCCCCGGGGTGACCGCCGGCCTGGCGGACATCGCCAACGCGCTGCCGCCGGTCCTCACCGGACTGCTGGTCGCGGCGGTCACCGGTCCCGGGAGCGGGGCGGCGGCGCTCGCCGTGACGCTGGTCTCCTGGCCGCCGCTCGCCGCGCACGCGTCGGCGCTGGTCCAAGAGACGCGGGCCTCCCGCTTCCTGGTCGCGCAACGGGCCATCGGTGCCGGGCCCGGGTGGATCTGGACCCGGCACATTCTGCCGTCGGTGGCCGGCCCGGTCGCCCGGCACGCCGTGCTGCGGCTACCCGGCATCGCGCTCGCGCTCGCGTCGCTCGGCTTCCTGGGGCTCGGTGCCCGGCCCCCCTCGCCCGAGTGGGGGCTGTTGCTCGACGAGTCGGCCGGTTACGTGGAGCGGGCACCGGTCGCCGCGCTCGCGCCCGCAGTGGCGCTCGCACTGCTCGCGGCGCTCGCGGTCTGCTTGTCGTCCCTGGGCGGGCCGACCCGCCATCGCCCTTCTCGACCGCGCACCGTACCGGCTTCGCCCTTCCGGCTCCCCGCCCTGCTTACTTCGAGGAAAGTTCGCCCCGTGTCACTCCCCCTAGCTGCCTCCCCCACGCCCCTGCTCAGGGTGGACGGGCTGCGGATCTCCTTCCTCGACGGCGACGCCGTGCGGGGCGTCTCCTTCGCTCTGTCCGCCGGTGACGTGCTTGCCCTGGTGGGCGAGTCGGGGGCCGGCAAGTCCCTCACCGCGCGGGCGCTGCTCGGGATGGTCCCGCGCGAGGCCGTCGTCAAGGGCCGGGTGCTGCTGCACGGTGAGCCCGTGACGCCGGCCGACCTCGGCCGCCGGCTCGCGTGGATCCCCCAGGAAGCGATGTCGGCACTGTCGCCCGTACACCGCGTCGAAGACCAGCTGGCTTTCGCAGTAAGGTCCGTGGCGCGCGTGAAGCGCAGCGCTGCACTCGACGTCGCCCGCCGCGCCCTGGCCGAGGTCGGTCTCGGGCCGGAGCCAGCGGGCGCGTATCCGCACACTCTGTCGGGCGGCATGCGGCAGCGTGCGGTGATCGCCATGGCGCTCGTCAACGAGCCGGCGCTGGTCGTGGCCGACGAACCGACCACGGCGCTCGACCCGGAGCGCCAGGAACAGGTGCTCACCCTCCTGCGAGAGCGCTGTGCCGCGGCGGGGACCGCGTTGCTGCTCGTCAGTCATGATCTGGCGGCGGTACGGCGGCACGCCGACCGGGTGGCCGTGATGTACGCCGGGCGGATCACGGAACTCGGCTTGACGGAAAGGGTGCTGGGGCGGCCGGTCGCCCCGTACACCAGAGGTCTGCTCGCCTCGCTGCCGGAGGCTGGCCTGCCCCACCGCTCGCGGCTGCCCGTGTTCACCGACGCCCCGCACACCCCTGGGGCGGTCGCCGGCACCAGGTGTGTCTTCGCGCCGCGCTGCCCGGGCGCCGACGAGCTCTGCCGGCAGCGGGAGCCGGTGCTCCGCGTGGTCGACGGGCGGTCCGTCACCTGCCATCACCCCTTCTTCGAGGAGACGGAGTGAACCCACTGCTGGAGGTACGCGACCTGGTCGTGCGGTACGGGGAACGGCGGGTCGTCGACGGGGTGTCCTTCACCGTCGGCGCCGGGGAGGCGGTCGGGCTCGTCGGCCCCTCGGGGTGCGGCAAGTCGACGACGGCCCAGGCGGTGCTGCGGCTGCTGCGGCCGCACTCCGGGTCGGTGCGCTTCGACGGCGTCGAGCTGACCGGCCTGCGCGAGCGCGAATTGCGGCCCCTGCGGCTCCGACTGCAGCCGGTCTTCCAGGATCCCTACGCGGTACTGAGCCCGCGCCACCGGGCGCGGACTCAGATCGCGGAGCCTCTGCGCGTCCACGGACGCCGGCCCGGTGTAAACGGTGCGGCTCGGGTCGAGGAGCTGCTGGAGCTCGTCGGCCTCTCCCCCGCCCATGGGGAACGGCTCCCGCACGAGCTGTCCGGAGGCCAGTGCCAGCGTGTCGCCATCGCCCGCGCGCTGGCGACACGACCGGATCTGCTCGTCCTCGACGAGCCAACCTCCGCACTCGACCCCTCGCTGCGGGCCAGCATCCTCAACCTACTGATGGACCTCCAGGACGAGCTGGGAATCGGCTTCCTGCTCATCTCCCACGACCACGCCGCCGTCCGGCACGTGAGCCACCGTGTCCTGACCATGCGCGACGGAAAACTCCTCCCGTGACACCGCTTGCCGGCGCCCGCGGGGTGAGCCCGTCACGGGTGTGCCGGGCTCGAGCGGTTCTAGGGCAGGGCCTGCCAGGCCAGGGGGGCTGCGCACTCCCACTGGCCTGTGTGGTGGACGGAGGGCTGGTCCGGCGCGGTGGAGCGCGGGTGCGGTGGAGGACGTGGCCACCACCCTCGAGGTCCTGACCGGTGCGCTCGCCCGGCTCGATTCGGAGTGCGCGGAGATCCTCTCCGTCGTCCCGGTCGCGGCGGCCGCCGTCGTCGAGCACGCCGAACAGTCCGGTGCAGGGGAGGACGAGCCCCCGACAGCAGGGTGACGGGGTGACGGTCGGGACGAGTACGGCGCTGCGCCAGGCGCTCGCCGCTCACGGCCCGGCCCGAGGGGCGGTCCGCTCCACGAGTCACAGCTGGACGAAGACGGTCGACACGTCGCTGGCGGCCAGCGGAGAGCGGCTAAGACCGTGTCCTATGTGGTGAGGCGGTCGTTGGGCTCGTCATGGGGAGGGGTGCGTGGAGTTGGATTGTTCCGGACGGGTTGTGGGAGATCGCGAAGCCGCTGATCCCGCCGTCGAAGGTGCGGCCGCAG
>NZ_JBIAUG010000045.1:0-11400 GCF_042892575.1 Streptomyces sp. NPDC001744 | reverse complement strand
CCGGGCCAGATGCTCCACCCGACGCATCGGCACCATCGTCCAAGCCATCCACACCCTCCTGACCTGCAACTATTCAGGATGAAAAAGGCTCACTGGAGCCGCACTTGCCGGTGAATCGCGGGCGGGGTGGACGCTGGCAATCCCACCGCCGTGTGATCAACGGGATTCTGTTCCGGCAGCGGACCGGCCTCCCCTGGCGGGACCTTCCTCCCTGCTTCGGTAGCTGGAAGACGGTTCACGATCGTCATCGAAGGTGGTCGGCGGACGGCACGTGGGAGAGGATCCTGCGGGCCGTCCAGGCCGACGCCGATGCTGAGGGCCGGATCGACTGGAGCATGGTCAGCGTCGATTCCACGACCTGCCGCGCTCATCAGCACGCGGCCGGCGCCTCCACTCGTGCCCCGAAGATTCCGGGTCGGCGCAGGAGCCCGGCGCGTCATCGTCCCGATGAGGCCCTGGGACGCTCGCGAGGCGGGCTCACGAGCAAGATCCACCTTGCTGGAGAGGGTGGGTGTCGCCCGCTCGGGTTTGTCATCACGCCCGGTCAGTGGGGGGACGCACCGCAGATGATTCCCGTCCTGGAAGAGATCCGTGTGCCCCGACAGGCTGGTGGACGACCGCGCACTCGGCCCGACCATGTCGGGGGAGACAAGGCGTACTCATCACGCCGTAATCGGCGTCACCTGCGCAGACGCCAGATCAAGCACACGATCCCCGAGCCGAGAGACCAGCGGGCCAACCGCCGACGCCGCGGCAGCCAAGAAGGCCGGCCCACGGGCTTCGACAAGACGATCTACCGCCGCCGCAACGAGGTCGAGCGGACCATCAATCGGCTCAAGAACTTCCGCGCCGTCGCCACGCGCTTCGACAAACGGGCGTACGTCTTCCACGGGACGGTCACCGTGGCCGCGATCCGCCTATGGCTCCGTCCGCAGTGAAACGCCCCGTTGAGAGGTCCTTGGCACCTGGGTAGTGGTGGCGCAGTTCGCTGAGTACGCGCTCGTCGACAGCCCTGACGTCCCAAGATGAGCTGCCGAACTCGGTCTACCAGGGTGAGCGGGTGTCGCGGCGCGCTTCTGGGGTCTGCTCGGGCAGAGCCGTGTTCTGGTCGGTGCGCAGCAGCATGCCCGGGTAGGGTTCGAAGTCCTCATTGGGCGGTGCCGGCTGGTGGAAACGCTCGGTGCGCGGAATGGTGACTTCCACCAGCCGGCCCTCCTGGAACATCCACAGCCCGAAGCAGTCGTCGTCCTGGTCGCGAAGCAGAACCTGCACCGTGTGCGGATGCGGCCACGGCAGCGACTCCAGGTGCCTGAGCAGGCCCTGGCGGCCACGCAATTTCTCGAACTCCAGGGCCCACCCGAACTCGTAGCCCCACTGCCCCGCTATCGGGACGAAGCGACCTCGCCACGTGCGTTCCGGGTCGTCCTGGGTCAGCGGTTCCATCACCTCGTCCGACCAGCGGGCTAGCACGATGACCTCGGCGTCTCTACTCATGCCGGAGTATGACCGCATCTGCCTGATCCACCGCAACCAAATTCCTCAACCGGCCGACGCAGGCAAGGACGGGCGGATTGGCGACGAGCTCTCCGTGCGGGCGAGCCCGACGACGGCGCCTCGGGAGAAGCTCATCTGCGCCTATGCCACGGCCCTGATCAGCTCACACGACCCATCGGACAGCCCCTAATCCGCCACTGACACTCCCACCGTCTCTGGGCTGTCCCCGGAGCTGGGCGGGCCGGGGACGCCCAGGTCGGCCCTGCTCTCTGCGCTCTCGGCTGAACCCCACACGCATCTGATCCGCACCACGGCTCCGGCCGAACCTGCCAACGTCGCGGACCGGGGGACGCGAGTCCGTCACGCCGCAGCCACTTACGCCGTGCGTCCGACGCCCGAACAGTTGTCAGTGCTGCGTGCCATGCTTCTGGTGGACTTCACTGGAGGTGTGACCATATGGCGGTCGGGTGGGATCAGATCGGGCAGCCGCGGTTCGACCGCATCGTGGAGGCGCTGGTCCATCGCCTCTATGACGGCACTGCGGTTGTGCAGGCCGTCAACGGACGCGGCGGCGATCGCGGCATTGACATTCGAGTGGTGAGTGGCGAGCGTCTGCGCATCTTTCAGCTGAAGTACTACCCCGACGGGTTCGCCACGACGATGAAGGGACGCCGACCCTCCATCAAGGAATCATTCGCACGCGCCATGGCCCATGACCCGCATGAGTGGATTCTGGTGGTGCCGTGCACCGTCACCGACTCCGAGCGCGCTTTCGTCGCAGGACTTGCCGACGGACGCGATGTGAAGGTGCGGATCATGGACCGGGCCGAGCTGGACGACCGGCTAGCCGCTCACGGCGATCTCGAGGCATCGTTCACTCGCGATCAAATGTTCGAGGCAGCGAAGGTCTATGGCCAGGAAAAGGCCATCCTGCGCCGAGGTTCGAAGGATCTCGCCAAGAGAGTGCAGAGACTTGGTCGGGTGACCGACGAGATCGATCCCCATTGGACGATGGACTTTACCCGCGCGGGCAACGCAGTCATCCAGACGCTGCGAGGCAAACATCCCCGTGCTCACGAGGTCAGTCCCATCAGTCTCACCTTCACCGGGCGCACCAGTGGCCTGACACCTGAACTCACTTCGGCCATGACCCGGGCATTCGGCTATGGCGTTGCCGAGGAGGTGGCCCTGCCGCCCGAGGCCGTAAAGCGCCTGGAGATCAGCGGTCCGGACTGGCTAACCCATACGTTCAAGAACGTCGCGGTAGCGTGGAGGCCAGTCGGCCCAGCCCCAGGAGCTGGAGCACCCGCAGAACTGACCTTTGTCAACGACACGGGTCGGGTGACCGCAGCATACGCTGGAGAGCTGAACGGCCTAAGCTCGGGGAGTCTGGGGCGCTCGATCGACATCGCCGTGCCAGGCGGCCAGATTAGAATTCTGAACCCGTTTTACGATGCCGTTCCTCCGAAGCTCGCCTACACCTACTCCCTCGAAGGTCTCACGCCACAGGATGCGGTAAGGGCCCTACGCCTGCGGCGCCGGCTCCTCGAAGGCGGAGACTTCCAGATCGCTGTGGATGGCCAGACCGCGGGCGCGGGGCGCCTCCCACGCGCCGCTTCAGATGAGAGCCTTCGCCAACTAGCCCAGTTGCAGCTGTTCGTTGAAGACCTCGAGGTAGTCCAGCGCCACACGGACCAGTACTTCCCAGTCCCGTTCGGACTTCCTGCCCAGGATCGCATTGCCCTCCGAATGGCCCGCCTGCTGATCGATGGCCGATGCGTCGCATCGCCTTTTTCCCGCACCCTCACCATCACGGTCGCCGGTGCAGAGGACCCGGCTATGCGCCAGCTACTCAGCGGGCAGCCCCAGTCCGTACGCATGACGAGTCCCGACTGCACCGTCCAGATTGCGGGACGATCACTCGACCTCGGAACTGCCTGCATGTTCCATACGCGAGTATCGGCTCAGGACGGGCCATCCGCCCTCGCAGCTCTGGATGCGGGAGCCGTCGAGAAGGAGATCATCCTGAGGCCGGCGGACGAGGAACGGTTCCGTATGTTCCTGACAGACACGCCAGATGACGGTCTACCGCTGACGCCGACTCCCTTCGGCCTCGACGGGTACCCGGAGCCACGCTGAATCGACTTTGGTGGCGGCGCCTGCCCGGCGAGCCTCCCAACAGTGACGTCCCTTGGCGCCCTGCCCCTGTTGCGGGCCAGGCGCGTCGGTCCCTCAGACTGCTCCCCCATCAGGGCCGTACGGCGAGTGGCCGCCCACCGCACCAGAGGACGACAGGGAGAATCGGAGCGTGATCAAGAATCTGCTGCAAGAGCCTCTCCCCCGTGCACAGGGGATCCAGGATGATCAGTGGGAAGCAGTCAGCGACGCCTACGGTCGCCTGTCAGCTGCCGCTTCAGCTAACGACCGGCCGCTGATCGTCGGTTCAGCGAAGGAGCTGGTCGAAAGCGTCGCCCGGGTAACGCTCGTGTCCTATGGCCGCGTCGTTGCTGACGGCGACGAATACACGAAGGTGTTGGGGGCAGCGCACAAGGTCATCGAGCATGTGATCGGGCCGACGCTTCCCGGGAACCACCCTCTGCGCCAGATACCCGAGTACGCGAAGAAGATGGCCGCCCAATTGCGCGAATTGCGTAACGCCTACGGAACCGGGCATGGTCGCGCGATCGTCCACGACGTCACGGACGAGGTCGTCGACGCATCCGTCCACGCGGCGCTCCTCTGGGTGCGATGGGCCATGGCCAGACTCGAGAGCGTCCTCCTGGGCGCGGTAGCTCCCCTGGTGAATGATCTACAGAGCGGCTCCGTCTTCTACAGCGGCGATCTTGCCGCTCGCCTGGAAGCAACCAATGTTCCGGGACTCGACCGACCGGAGCAGCATCGCCTGGGTGTCGCCGTCGGCCAACGGACCGCGAACGAGACCTTTACCGTCCGCATCGACGGAATCCGCGCGTGCGCGCTTCACCCGGAGAGGTGGCCGGAACCCTACCGGGAAGGCGTCGTGCAGGGGTTGTTCATCAATGTGGATGGCCAGGCGCATGCCTACGCTCCTGCCAGCGCAGACTGCGCAGCAGAAATGCTGCAACACCACTCCGCACCCGATCGCGTCCTCACCGAACTCTCCAGCGTGCTGGCAGCAGCGTCCTGGTCACTGCCGTTCCAACAGAACCATGCAGAGATCATCGACGCCATGAAGACCGCGACGGCGAAGATGCCAAGCCAGGCGGCGGGATGTTGGTCCAACATCATCATGGACCTTGAGGCCCGCGCCCCCTACGGCGATCGCTGAGGCGCCACATGATGGACCCGAGCGGCCGCCCGCCCTTCGACTGTCCGCACAGCACGCTCAGAGGCATTGCAGCCGGTCGCCGATACTTGAACAGGAGCCCCTGTGATCAACGAAGCAGAGAGCAACGGCCCCTCCATAGATGCAGTTCCGACCGTCTACGGCGACACCACATTCCGGTCGCGGCTCGAAGCCGACTGGGCGGCCACCCTCGACGGCAACGGCATCGCGTGGCAGTACGAGCCCGAGACCATCACCCTCGAGTCCGGCACGCTGTATCTCCCAGACTTCTGGCTGCCGGAGCTCGGCACCTGGATCGAGGTCAAAGGTCCCGGGATACCGCGCACCGAGAAGACTGAGGAGCTGGCTCGGACGCGTGCCTGCCGATGCGAAAGCACCTGCACTTGCCAGTGGCCCGGCGGTGAATTCGTCCTGATCGGCAGGCCGGCCCTGCCCACCCCCTGGACTGAGACCGGCCACCGCCCCAGACGGGGCTACGCAAATTGGGAAACGCCCTTCGGGCCGTCGACCTACTTCGTGACCTGCCCCGGATGCGCCCGAGCACAGTGGACTACCCTCCGACGGCCTTGGCGTTGCCGCGCCTGCCGCACCACTCTCGAAAGGGAGCAGCTGCACAGGCCCGTTGACCGGGTCGTCAGATTCGTCGAAAGCACCGGCGGCGGACTCTTCTCCATGCCCGACCTGGGCGAGCCGTTCACCGATGCCGAACTGGGTCTTGAAGAGGAGTACGACGAGGACTCCCCGTGACCGGCCCTCTCACGAGTTCCCTGCCACGAGGAAGTGGTCATCGAACGCGTTCGGCGATGGCCCGGGCCGCCTCGCGAGCCGTGCGGCCCACGCCCACCAGGGTGGCCGAGGCCGGGCCGGTCCAGTCGCCGTAGCCGACGAGGTGGATGCGGGGGTCGGTGACGCACTGGGTGCCTTGGGTGGGGATGCGGCCGTCGGAGGTGCGGAGGGCGAGGGGGGTGAGGTGGGTGAGGGCGGGGCGGAAGCCGGTGCACCAGATGATGGCGTCCGCTTCCGCGGTCATGCCGTCGGCCCACGCCACGCCGGTCGGCGTGAGGCGGTCGAACATCGGGGTGGCCTTGAGGAGGCCGGCGTCGCGGGCCTCGCGGACGGGTGGGACGGCGACGATGTCGCCGAGCGCGGAGATACCGCCGGTGTCGGGGCGGCCCTCGTCGAGGGCGCGGCGGCGGGCAGTGGCGGCGTCGAAGAGGGCGCGGCCGTCGATGTCGTCGGGGAGGTAGCGGGGTTCGCGCAAGGTGGCCCAGGTGAGGTGGGTGTCGTGCGCCAGGTCGGCGGCGATCTGAGCGCCGGAGTTGCCGCCTCCGACGACAATGACCCGCTGGCCCGCGAACGTCGCCGCGTTGTCGTACTCGACGGTGTGGAGTTGGCGGCCCTGGAAGTCAGCCTGGCCGGGGATCGTCGGTGCGAAGGGGCGGGACCAGGTGCCGGTGGTGCTGATGATCGCGCGGGCGTGCCAGGTATCGGAGTCGGTTTCTATGCGGAGGAGTTCGCCTTCGTCGTGGACTCCTCGGACACGTACAGGGCGGACGACGGGGAGGTCGTACCGCTGCTCGTAGTCGGTGAGGTACTCGACGACGTGTCCCGCTTCGGGGAACTGCTCCCCCGGCTGCGGCGGCATGATGCGGCCCGGGAGCGAGGAGTACGCCGCCGGGGAGAACAGGTGGAGGGAGTCCCAGGCGTGCCGCCAGGCGCCGCCCGGTGCCGTGCCCGCGTCCAGGACGACGAAGTCGAGGCCGGCTCGGCGCAGGTGGTAGCCGGCGGCGAGTCCGGCCTGGCCTCCACCGATCACCACAACGTCGAACGTCCTGCTCATGTCGGGGACTTCCCTTCTTCCGATTACTTCGAGTTCGGTTACGTACGGGTGGCGGCGAGGGCGGCGACGGCCGCGACCGCCGCAAGCAGTGCGAACAGGTGAGGGTATCCACCCAGCAAGCCGGCGAGGGCCGCGCTCGCGAAAGGTGCGAGGGCACCGGCCGCGGTCGGAAGCGCTCCGAGGAGCCCGGACAGCCGCCCGTAGTGGGCCGCTCCCCACCTGTCCGTGACAGCGGTGGCCTGGGCGAGGGTGAGGTTCCCTCGGATCATGCCGGTCGCCATGGAGAGGGCGACGACCAGGGGGTAGGGCCCGGGGATCGCGGCCAGGGCTGCTGTCAGGAGGCCGCCGCACGCTATGAGGACGGCCAGGCGCAGGCGGGGTCCGGTGCGGCGGCCCCCAGTTGGTCTCTGATTCGAACGGAATCTAAGCAGCCAGGCGGGCGGCTGAAAAGCCTCTACCGACGACCAGCTGTACGGCTGCCGTTCACATTGCCCCCACTTCTGATACATCTTCCGTTTCCTTGATCGTTCCTTTACATGGGACACGCCAGGCGGACAGGTGTCGCTCATGGGTGGGGCCACGAGACCGATCAATGAAGGACGCGGGACGGAGGTCACTCTCAGGGGCGCAACGGCACCTCTTCCCGCCGAGGTTCACCTGCCCGCAGAGGATGCGCCGCGCAACGGCGTTCATTCCAGGGCACTTTCACGGATCTGCCCCGCCCTTTAGGGATGGCGGGTTGCGGGTGCCCTTCCCCCGGCTTCCCGGCACAATTGCATGCACCAGGCACTGGTCCCCAAGTTTGGTCCCCAGACTCGCGCGAGTTCGCAGCGCCCGTCCCATTCAGATCTCATGGACGGTCGATGACTGGAAGGGACGGTTCACCAGAGCTGCTGGAGCCAGTAGCCGACGGCACTCGCGGCGGTGATGCCGGCACCGTAGCTGAGGCCGCGCACGAAGTGGCCGGCAGCGGCGCGGCGCTGTCGGCGGCCCCAGCGGAACAGACCGCGGCGGGTCCGCAGCGTACCGGGCCGCGTGGGCGAAGTGGGGGTGGTGGTCACGATCGGTCCCTTCCTGGGGATGCGAAAGGGAGCGCTCCGGGCACTGCGGTGCCCGGAGGGCTCCCTTCACTGTGGGTAACGTGCGGGTGCTTCGGTGGATCAGCGGTTGGCGAACTCGCGCAGCCGATCGGCCAGGCGCCGGTCGGGCGGACCGGTTATGCCGCCGTCGTCGTCGGCAAGCCGGTCGACCTCCATCTCCAGCTGTCCGGTGGGAGGTGTGCTGCCGACGGAACCGTTCTTCCTGACGTAAGAGGCCACCGCGCTCAGGCAGTCCAGGAGGACATCGTCGATCCCGCCGCTTTCGGTGGTAGCGGCAGTGACCTCGTGCCGCCAGTGGGCGGCTTCGCGGTGCTCACCGAGGGCGAGGTGGTGCAAGTGAAGGCAGTAGGCGGCGATCCGGTTTCCGGCACCGGCGGACAGCTGCCACCAGAACTGGGCGCTCTCAGGGTGACCGGTGAGGAAGAGCAGGCAGGCGAAAACGGCGGCGCCGTCCTCGTCGAACTCGCCCTGGGTATCACGGCTGGGGGCGTCGGCGAGGCGACTGATGTCAGCCGGGGCATTGGGGGCATTGATCGCCCACCGACACACGGTCGAAAGCTGCCGGCCCGCCCGGGCGGCGCCGGCGAGGTGGGTGGAGGGCGGTGTCGAGTTACGGCCGGCGTCGGCGGCGAGTCGGCGCAGGGCGGCGCCGATGTCGAAGCGGGGGTTCCCCGCGACGGGGACCGCGGCGTCTTCCAGGAGGTCGTCGATGGTGCGGGTCACTACTGGCCTTCCTTCTGCCGAGCCGCGGCACGGGTGGGCAGGCCCAGCTTCCTGCCCAGGCGTTCCTTGACCCGGCGGCAGTGGTGGTTCACGGTGCGCTCGTCGATGTGCATGTACCGGGCGACCTGCTTGGTGGAGTACCCCATCAGGAACCGCATCACGATCACCGTGTACTGGCGAACCGGCAGCTCGGAGATCGCCTCGTACAAACCGATCCGGCTCGGAGCGAACTCCAGTTCGCCACGCAGGGCACGGAGGTTCTGGCCGATCGGACCGTTGATGATGTACGCGGGGTCACGCCCCTCCCGGGCGAGGCGCCTGGCCACGTGCCGGTGCAGCACCGCGAGGGTCCGGCGCTCCAGCTCGTCTTCCTGGAGCAGACCTTCCCAGGAGGTCAGGATCTCCAGGAACACCTCGTGCACGACATCCTCGGCCGTCCTGCGGCTGCCGCAGTGGAGTTCGGCGTAGAGGTGAAAGAACTCCTGATGGCTGAGGACGAACGCCTCAAAGTCGAGCGGCAGCGGAAACGTCGTGTGTACGCCGCCGGCATGGCCCGAGTCGGGCCCGGTCGCGTCACGCACACGGGCCTCCCGCGTCGCGCGGGCAGAGCAGCACAGCAGTGGTCACGGGCACTTCCTTATCGAGGGACGGGCACCAACTCCCGGTGCCGGAGGGCGTGTTGCTCTCCCACCGATCACTTAAGCGAAATCGGCGCCCGAACACTCATGCGCGTGCGAAGAAAGTTTACGGACCGCACCCGGGCCACCACGGAACGCAAGATCGAGAAGGCGGACGAGTACCCCTGAGCAGGCGCAATCCCTTCCGCAGCGCACCCGGATACACGGCCCATGTGACGTACGGCACACCATTCGCGCCTCGTCGGCGCACTTGCCTGCGGCCTGAGATCGCGCTCGTCCAGGCGATCACCACAACATTGGCGCGCCCCACCGCACGGGCTCCGTCACGGGCCGCACGAACGAGGCGGCCGCAGGCCGCGCCTTCGGTACCTGGGTTCAGAGCAGATGGCGGTTGGGCGCCTTGGCGGCGTCCGCGAACTCGGGCAGTTCGACGACCGTGACGCCGGCGCCCTCCAGGAGCTCGGTCCCTTCGGCGCCGGGAACGAAGGTGTCGGGCTCGCGCCAGGCGGTGACGACGTGGCGGATGCCGGCATCGCGGATGAGCTGGGCGCACGGGTGAGGCCGGGAGGCGCGTTTGGCGCAGGGTTCGAGGGAGCTGTAGATCGTGGCGGTGGCGAGTCGGGGATCGCTGGCGGGGAGCTTGGCGAGGGCGGCTTCCTCGGCGTGGTCGTGGGGGTCGTTCTCGCGGGAGTAGCCGCGGGTCAGTTCGGTCCCGTCGGCGGCGACGATGACCGCGCCCACGCTGAAGGCGGTCGTCGAGGGCGGGCAAAGACCGGCGAGTTCGCAGGCAAGGGCGAGCCAGGCCCGGTCCGCGGCGTTGGGTTCACGGCCGGGGCCAGGGGCGCCGGCGGAGAAGGGGGCGTTGCTCATCGGGGCTCCGTCGAGATGTCCTTGGGGGCGTACCTCAGGAGTACCACGTCGCCGATCTGGCGGGTCTCCAGGAGCCGGAGGCGGGCGGTGGGGCCGCCGAGGTAGTGCGCGGAGCCGAGCATCCGTACGGCGTCGGACTGGCCGACGAGGAGCGGGGCGATGACGAGCTGGAGTTCGTCGGCGAGTGCCTCTTCGAGGAGCTGGGTGTGGAGGGTGCCGCCGCCTTCGACCATCAGCCGCTTGATGCCGTAGACGTCACCGAGGACGTCGAGAGCGGTCGGCCACGTGGCCTCACCGGGGATGCCCTGGATGGTGGCGAGGTCGCCGAGGTTGGCTCGGGCCTTCTCAGCGGCCTCGTTGCCGACGGCCAGGACGAGCTTCTCGCCACCGTGATGCCAGAACTTCCAGTCGGGGTCGAGATCCCCGGTGCCGGTGATCGTGACCTTCAACGGGTACTCCGGCCGGCCGGCGGCAACCCGGGCCGCACGACGCTCCTCGGAGTTCACGAGGAGGCGGGGGTTGTCGGCGCGGAGGGTGCCGGCGCCGACGAGGATCGCGTCGACGGAGGCGCGGACGGAGTCAACGCGGTTGAAGTCCTCCGGGTTGGACAGCATGAGCCGGTCTTCACCGGGGCGGGTGTCGAGGAAGCCGTCGATGGAGACCGCAGCGGACAGAAGGACGTAAGGGCGAGACACGGTGAACTCCAAGGGTGAGCAGATCAAGCAGGGTGTAGCACGATGCGGTCGAGCGCGGCCCGGAACTCGGCAACGCCTTCGTCACCCGCCGCAGGGGCAAGCGCCAGGTCCAGCCGACCCAGCTGACCGATGATCCGGGCGGACCCGGTTTCGGCCGCGATCCCAACAGCCTGCGTACCGATCCTGGCGGCCAGCGTCATGTTTCCGGTGCCCGCGTGGGCACGCGCTGCCCGGGCCAGGTAGACCCCTCGGTCGCGCCGATACATCGCCGGTAGCGCCGCGATCGCGCTGTCGAAGCCGACGGCGGCCCGCTCGTAGTCCCCCAGTGCGGCAAGGGAACGGGCACGGGCAGTCTTGATGTACGCCTCGTCGAGCCACGAGCCCCAGACTCCGTCGACGTCCGCACGGCCCAGCAAAGTGAGGGCGGTCTCGTATGCGCGGTGGGCTTTGGCGCCTTCGCCGAGTATCGCGTGTGCGTGCGCCTCGTGGAGGACGGCGATGACTTCGAGCCGACTGCCCGGCCGGGCTGTGCGCCGGGCAGCGGCGGCGAGGCCCAGGCCGTCGACGGGATGGCCGGTATCAACAGCGAGCTGGGCCTTGCGAGCGAGGATGTACGCGGTTAGGGCGTGTCCGACGGGTCGAGTGACTCGCCGAGGGGTGAATCGTTCCGCTTGGTGTGGGGCGTGGTGATCTCTCCGATGCCGAGTGGGCTCAG
>NZ_JBIAUG010000044.1:0-13704 GCF_042892575.1 Streptomyces sp. NPDC001744 | reverse complement strand
CCCGCGGAGCGGGTAACCCAGCGCTGCGCGCTGGGAAGCGGGGGCGGTCACTGCGCTCCCGCTGGCCCGCGCGGTGCGCGGGCGCCCCCCTCCGCTGCGCTCCTGGGGGCGGTGGGGCCGGCCGCTGCGCGCCCGGCGGGCCGCGCAGCGCGCGGCCGGGCCGATCGGGTCGGGTGGGTGCGGCTAGTGGGGCCTCCAGTACGGGAGTTGAGGGGAGCGCGGGGCGCTCCCGGCGGGTCCGCTGCGCTCCCCCGCCTGACGGTCCTTCCGGCTGCGCCTCCAGAACCGTTGGGGCCCGCTGGCGCGGGCCGGGCTGGCTACGAGGGGGGTCGCTCGTTCGGGTGGGTTCCAGTGTACCGCGTGCATCCGTTAGATGCAGCATGTACCTTGGGCGGAAACGCAGGACACCCCAACAACCCGGGAACCTCCCCCAATTCCGAGAGGCACGGCCGCGGGTGACCGGTCACCACGAATCTACCGGACCTGATCCCGCGCAGCGATTCTTTGCGCCGGGTGACGCGGTGCCAGAGGGCGGGCAACGGGCCGGGGTTGAAGGTGCTCGGGCTCCTGGAAAGGAAGGCGTACCCACGGCTGAGGTGGGTGATCTGGTGGCGGCGCTGGAGGCCCGGGGCGGTAGCCGGGGGCGCTGCGTGAATTGGTGGAGCTGGGCGGCATGGCATCTGTCGGGACTGCGGGGCTCAGGCGCGCCGCTCCCGGCAGGCTTGCACGAAGTTGATGCAGACCCACACGGCCAGGGTGAGGACGCTGGCCAGTATGACGACGCCGACAAGGAAGGGAGTGATCATGCCGCCAGCATCTCAGGCGATCCTCTCTCGACCTCCAGTACCCCCGGCTGCGGGGTGGAGCACCTGGAATGGTGCATGTCCGGGAGACGGTCCTGCCGCGCACCCACCGGACACCACGGCGTGCCTGGAGGCGCTCGGCGTGGTCAGCGTTCTGTGCCGGCGCGGAGTGGAGTTGTCCACCGGGCTGGTCGTTTTTGAGAGACGCCGGTGTGGCCTGCATTCCGCCATGGGCGTCTGGAGAACCACAGAAATTTGGGCATCGGGGAGAAGCGGAAATGTCAGCAATTCAGCTCAAGGAACACCAGGTAGATCAGCGATCGGCGTTTCGTAAGTGGGTGGGATTTCCTGCAAGGTCATCTGTGCCCCCGCAGGGGGCCCGGGGCACGATCGTGTCAGCGACCGGATCGGGAAAGACGATCATGGCCGCCGCGTGCGCGCTGGAGAGCTTCGCGGACGGCCGGATCCTCGTGACCGTCCCGACCCTGGACCTGCTCGTGCAGACCGCCCAGGCATGGCGCGCGGTGGGCCACACCGCGCCGATGGTCGCGGTGTGCTCGCTGGAGAACGACCCCGTGCTGAACTCGCTCGGGGTGCGGACCACGACCAACCCGATCCAGCTGGCCCTGTGGGCCGGGCACGGGCCGGTCGTCGTGTTCGCCACGTACGCCTCCCTCGTGGACCGCGAGGACCCGGAAGACCCGACGGGGCGGCAGAAGATGCGCGGGCCGCTGGAGACCGCGCTCGCGGGCGGGGAGCGGCTCTACGGGCAGCGCATGGACGGCTTCGACCTCGCGATCGTGGATGAGGCCCACGGAACCGCCGGTGATCTTGGCCGTCCGTGGGCGGCGATCCACGACAACGCCCGGATCCCGGCCGACTTCCGGCTCTACCTCACCGCGACCCCGCGCATCCTCGCCGCTCCCCGGCCGCAGAAGGACAGCGACGGCCAGGAGGTGGAGCTGGCGACGATGGCCGACGATCCGGACGGGATCTTCGGTGCGTGGCTGCCGGGGGCCGAGCTGGGTCTGTCGGAGGCGATCGAACGCGAAATCCTCGCCGGCTTCGAGATCGACGTCCTGGAGATCCGCGACCCCTCCCCCGTCCTCGGGGAGTCGGAGGAGGCGCGGCGGGGTCGGCGTCTGGCGCTGTTGCAGACCGCGCTCCTGGAGCACGCGTCGGCTCACAATCTGCGCACCGTCATGACGTTCCACCAGAAGGTCGAGGAGGCGGCGGCGTTCGCGGAGAAGCTGCCCGAGACCGCTGCCGAGCTCTACATGAACGACGCCACGGACGAGGACCTGGCCGCCGCGGGGAAGCTGCCCGCGTCGTCGATCGGCGCGGAGTTCTACGAGCTGGAGGCCGGCCGCCACGTCCCGCCGGACCGCGTCTGGTCCGCCTGGCTGTGCGGCGACCACCTCGTCGCCGAGCGGCGCGAAGTCCTGCGGCAATTCGCCAACGGCATCGACGCGGCCGGGCGCCGGGTCCACCGCGCCTTCCTCGCCAGCTGCCGCGTGCTCGGGGAAGGCGTCGACATCACCGGCGAGCGGGGCGTCGACTCGATCTGCTTCGCCGACACCCGCGGCTCCCAGGTCGAGATCGTGCAGAACATCGGCCGGGCCCTCCGGCTCAACCGCGACGGCAGCACCAAGGTCGCCAGGATCATCGTGCCGGTGTTCCTGGAGCCGAACGAGGACCCCACCGACATGGTCGCCAGTGCCTCGTTCCGCCCCCTTGTAGCCGTCCTCCAGGGCCTGCGCGCGCACGACGAACGCCTGGTCGAGCAGCTCGCCTCCCGGGCGCTCACCAGCGGCAAGCGCAAGATGCACGTCCGGCGTGACGAGGAAGGGCGGATCGTCGGCGCCGGCGGCGCGGGCGACGGCGAAGACCAGGAGGACGACGACACCGACGCGGCCGCCGAGTCGGCCCTGCTGCACTTCTCCTCGCCCCGGGATGCGGCGACGATCGCGGCGTTCCTGCGCACCCGGGTGTACCGGCCCGAGTCGCTGGTGTGGCTCGAGGGCTACCAGGCCCTCGTCCGGTGGCGGAAGGAAAACGGGATTACCGGTGTCTACGCCGTTCCGCGGGATGCGGAGGTCGAGGTCGGGGTCACCATGTTCCCGCTGGGGCAGTGGGTGCACCGGCAGCGCCGGGCCCTGCGCGCCGGGGAGCTCAACTCCCACCGCAAGGAGCTCCTCGACGCACCCGAGGCCGGGATGGTCTGGGAGCCGGGCGAAGAGGCGTGGGAGACCAAGCTCGCCGCACTGCGGGCCTACCGGCGCGCCACCGGGCACCTCGCACCCCGGCAGGACGCGATGTGGGGCGAAGGCGAGGCCATGATGCCCATCGGGCAGCACATCGCCAACCTGAGGAGGAAGGGCGCGAAGAACGGCTTGGGCAAGGACCCGGAGCGGGCCGCCGTGCGCGCGGCGCAGCTCACAGAGATCGACCCCGACTGGGACTGCCCGTGGCCGCTGAACTGGCAGCGACACTACCGCGTCCTCGCCGACCTCGTCGACGCCGACGGTGCCCTGCCGGCCATCGCCCCCGGCGTCGTCTTCGACGGCGACGACATCGGCACCTGGAGATGGCGGCAGCAGGAGCCGGGTACCTGGGCGCAGCTGATGCCCGAGCAGCGGGAACGGCTGGCGAAGCTGGGCGTGCGGGGCGCTGCCCTCCCCGTGGTGGCCGCCGGCCCGGCGGAACTCCGCCCGTCACTGGCCGCCGCCCTCAAAGGGCCGAAGAAGCCTGGGAGCAAGGCCGAGGCCGCGTTCCAGCGCGGCCTTGCCGCCCTGGCCCAGTGGGTGGAGAAGGAAGGACAGCGGCCGGTCCCACGCGGCGCGGTCGTGGAGGTTGAGGTCGACGGCCAGAACGGGCCGGTGCTCGTACGGCTGGGGGTATGGGTCTCGAACACAAAGTCGAGGCGGGACAAGCTCACGGTGGAGCAACGCACCGCCCTCGCCGCGCTGGGCATGAAATGGGCGTGAGCGGCTGCCTGAACGGAAGAGAAGGTTCACCGTTGTCAGGTGAACCTTCTCTTCGGGGTGGGTGAGTGTGCGGACGGTTTCCGTCCACACACCTACTTCTTCTTGGGGGTCTCGTTGACCGTGGTCTTGGGGTGGCGCTTGACGGTGGACTGCTTGACGAACCTGCCGGTGATCGCACTGCGTCCGCGGCCGCTGCTGGAGGTCGAGGTCTTCTTGGGCATGGTCGGTTGATTCCTTTCACGCTAGCCTGAACGTCTCGACTTCGAGACGCTGCGTCGAGAATAGATCATCTATGTTGTGATAGTCAAACACTGTTTCAGAAACGACTCTTCTGGGAGTGGAAGGACCGAAGTGGCCAAGGACCAGATCGACGTCGACGCGCTCTACTCGGCGCTCGACGCCCAGCGAACCGCCCGCGAACTCTCCTGGCGGCAACTGGCCAAGGAACTCGAGGTCAGCCCGTCTTTGCTCTCCCGGATGGCCAACGGACTGCGCCCGGACGCGGACGCCTTCATCACCCTGGTGCAGTGGCTCGGAGTTCCCGCCGAGCAGTTCGCGGTGGGAGGTGACGCGCCCGCACAGCGGGAGGAGCCGGAGCTTGTCACGCAGATCGGCTCACTGCTGCGGGCCCGCAAGGACCTCGAACCTGAGGACGTCACCTATCTGGAGGCTGTCATTCAGGCTACGGTGCGCCGCGTGAAGGCCCTGCCCCGGGACAAGGAGGCGTAGTGCGCAGAGGGTTCAAGGCCGAGGCGAAGCGCCTGGCACTGGAGGTGCGGGAAGAGCTCGGTGTCACGGCGCACGAGCCGATGGACCCGTACGCTCTCGCGGAGCTCTACGGCATCGACGTCTTCACCCTGCACGAAGTGGCTGAAGACCATTCCGGAGCGATGGCCGCCCTGCGTCACTTCACCGAAGTCCGTCCCGACGTCTTTTCAGCGGCGGTCCTGTGCCTGGGCCGCCGCCGGGTGATCGTGGAGAACTCCGGACACGAACGTCCCCGGCGCGTCTCCACCCTCGCGCACGAGATGTCCCACGTCCTGCTTGAGCACGAGTTCACCACGCTGCTCCGTACCTCGGGGCGTGAGTGCCGCGACAGCGACCACGACCAGGAGAGCGAAGCGGCAGAGCTCTCCGGTGAACTGCTCCTCCCCTTCGACGCGGCCCGCCGGCTGGCCCACAACGGCGTGCCCGACGAATCCGTAGCCGCCCGCTTCGGCATCAGCACCGAGTTCGCGCGCTGGCGGATGAATGCAACGGGTGCCCGGCGCATAGCTCAGCGCGCAAGGGCCCGAAGCGGCCGCTGATTACAACGCCACCGAGACCTATCCGGCAGGGGTCTTCCAAGGACCGCCGCCTTGTTCTGGCGGACCCACCCCGCCCAGTCGTTCCTGTCGGCTCGGTGAGGCAAAGACCGTCAGCACGAGCGATACTCCGCGCCAACAGCCCTGCGATACTCAGACCGTGCCCTTGATCCGCGACATCACCGAGGTCGACCACTCGGTGGTGGAAGAAATCCTGGACTCTACTGGCCTCACCATCTGCGGGCCCTACGACCCCGAGGGCATGGAGGTCGTCGTGGCCGAGGTCTGCGGAACTGTTGTCGGGGTCGCCGAGTTCCATCTCCACTGCGATTTCGGACACGACGAAGGCCGGGAGACGCATGCCGGCGAGCAGGCGTTCGTCTTGACCGTGGCCGTTGCCAATGCCTGCCGTCGCAGCGGAGTCGGCCGCGCGCTCCTCACCGAGGTAGCCCGCCGAGCCCACGAAGCCGGACATACTTTCCTGGCCCTGGTCCCACAGGACGGCGACGATGCAGCCAACCGGCTGGCATTCTTCCGGGCATGCGGGCTCAAGCCCTACGGGCCCGACCAGCCGGGCGCGGCCTGGGGCTGCCCGGTCTCGGAGATCTTCAGCGCGAGCGTGGCGGGGCCAAAGCGCGCTGAGCTCTCAAAGGGACACGACCCGGGTGGAGCTCCCGCCTAGCCCCTCCTAGGGACTCGATACCAGAAGGACAACACCGGGATGTCGGCGACGCCCGTCGTCATCTGAGCCGCCAACTTGTCGCCGGTGCTCGCCCAAGGCTCGTAGCTTGCGTCAGCCAGCGCTGTCCCAAGAACGCAGAAACCTGGCAGGCAGTGGCAGACGACCTGGGAGAACTGACACGACAGACTGCAGGTGCCGGCCTTGCCGACTGGCGGCTTCGGGAGGCAGATGTGGGACAGATCGAGCAGGGGCTGGAGCGCGCGTTGCGCACCCGGGCCGTTCCTTCAAGCAACGGGGCCCGCCTGCGGTTTCTGCTGGCATCACACGGTGGTTCCACTCGGAAGGTAGCCGCCGTGCTAGGGGTGTCCCAGCGCACCGTGCAGCGGTGGGTGACGAAGAAGCCAGGAGCGCGTCGTCCCCCGGGTCCGCCGCATCTCCGATCGATCGAGGAAGCGGTCCGGGCTCGTTGGCAGCCCCGGATACGAGCCCGTCGGCGTGCCCAGGCCGAGGCAGAGGGGTTCGTCTTCCATACCCGGGCGCGGTTCGGGTTCGCGGCTCCTGCGGGGTCCTCGGACGATCCGCGGGTGCGATGGATCACCCAGGACCTGCCGGGAGAGGTAGCCCGGGAGCTGTTCGCCGCCCGGGATGCCGGTGCGGGCGAACAGCAGCAGACGGTGATCCTGGCTCGCGCGCTGGGGCACGCCTATTTTCGCGATTGGGGCCGTCGGGCCCATGGTCTGCACATCGCTTTCAGCGACGTCGAGTTCGCCGACTTCTCGATCGGCTGAGCCTGGCCCGTCGCGTCACCAGGTCAGGGTATTCAGCGTCGTGAGGCCCTGACGCGATTGACCGGCACCGCTTCGTACCGCTCGGCTTCCTGCCTCTCGTGCCAGTCCCACTCCACACGGCCGACCGGGCCTCGACGGCGAGCTGCGGGCGGCTGGGGCGGGCGCAGCCTGGCCGCCTCCGCCACCCGCAGCAGGTGCGCACGGTCACCTGGCGCGGCGAGCAGTTCCTGGTCCTCGCCGCAGACGAGCCGGGTGAAGCAGGCCGCGGCCCGCAGGAAGACGCTGGCCCAGGGCGGTACGGGGTAGGCGGCGCAGCCGTCGGTGTAGCGGGCTCGGTCGTGCAGGGCGAGCATGGCCGCGGCGTCGTCGTAGTCGCGAAGGCGGGCGGTGGCGAGTTGCTGGAGGGAGGCGCCGGTGAACAGTGCGGCAGCGACGGCCGCGGCCAGGCGAGGATGTGCGGTCGCCGCGTGCAGCCGGTGGGCGACTCGCTGGGCGGTGGGCGCGGTGAGAGGAGCGGGCGGTGGGCGGTGCCGCCAGGCGATCGGCGGTGGCGCGCACGGGTCGGCGCAGGGGCGGGGGCTGTCGTAGGAGACGAGGCGGTCCAGTGCGGGCAGGGTGAGCCACCGGCTGGCCGGCCCGGCGGGCTCGTCTGCAGGCGGGGGTTCGGCGATAGGCGTGCCGTAGTAGTGGCGGCGGGCAGCCTCGATGTCGGCGGTGACGGAGTAGTCGGCCGTCCGCAGGGCCTGGTGCAGGGCGGCGGGAAGGTGAGGGCGGTGGCAGACCAGGGTCAGGTGGATACCGGTGCGGGCCTGCAGCTGCAGAAGGCGCATCGTGCGGCGGGCAGTGAGGCGGTGAGCGCGCAGGACGGTCAGCCGGGTGACGGGCAGAGCGGTCAACCAGGCCGTGGCGGCTTCCCAGGCGGGCTGACGGCCGCCGGGAAAGCGGCCCGGAAGCAGGGGCGGTTTACCCAGGGCGGCGAGAAGGTCGTGGGCGAGGCCGGTTTCGCTGGTGGTGCCCGGGCCGGGGTGCAGGGTGATCCGGCCGGACGGCGGATGGTGGGCGGCCAGGGCGGTGTGCGTGTGCAGCATGTCGTCGTGACGGTCGAGAATCACGGTGACGGACGGCAGCGGCGGGGCAGGAGGCATGGACGGTGTGGTCAGGCGAGGCGGCTGAAGGCCCAGCGCAGCAGCTCTTGGTCCACGTGGGGGCGGCCGGTGCGGGCCAGTGCGGTGCGGGTGTGGGCGGTCAGCTGGGCCCAGGCGCGGAAGTTGCCGTGCGCGGCGTGGCTGTCGGCGAAGGTGATGTCCTCGGGGTCGGCGTCGGCCCAGACCGGGTGGAACAGCGGGATCACCTCGAGGACCTCGCTGGGGGTGAGGCGGGTGAACTGCTGCCAGATGAAGATGCGGGAGGAGAGCATCGGTTCGCGGCGCAGCACGGTGTGGCAGCCCGCGCCGCCGACGAAGATGATCGCGAGCTGGGTGGAGGGCTCGTCCCACAGGTAGCGGAAGTATTCGAACGCCTCCCCGTTGAGCCACTGGGCCTCATCCACGAGGAAGGTACGGGGGCGTTCGGCCAGGGCCATCTTCAGCAGGCGATCGAACTCGCTGGGGTGGCGCGGTGGCTCGCCGGCCAGGTCGAGCGCGGTGAACAGCTCGTAGCGCACCGCGCGGGCGGTGGGCCGAGCCCGGAAGGTGATCTTGCGGACGTCCTCGCCGGGTTCGAGTTCGCGCAGGCAGGTGTTGACGGCGAGGGTCTTGCCGAAGCCGGCACCGCCGTGGATGCACATCATCGCGCGGGCGGCGACCGTGTCGCTGATGTTCTCCCGGGCGGTGAGCAGGGCGCGGGTGGTGACCACGGACGCGTCGGGCAGGTCGACGTACTGGTAGGTGGCCGCAGTCACGAGGCATCTCCGTCTTCATCGGTGGTGGGACGTGCGGCCCGCCCGCCCGGGCCGTCGAGGGCGGAAGCCCCATGACGGCCGGACGGGTACCGGACGGGCGGGCCTGGCGTGGTCAGCGCGGCCAGGGAAGCCGGGGTGCGCCAATCGGCCGGAGGCGCGGCGTGCGGGATGAGGTCCGGCATCGCGAGCTGCGCGAGGTCGGATTCGGCAGTCTGGGCGAGTTCGGCCTCGGCCTGCGCGGTGGTCAGCGCGCCGAGCCGCCGAGGGGGCTCGGCCTGGGTGGCGGCGGCGTAGCGCTCGCGCTGCGAGGCCTCCAGGTCCTTCTTCAGGCGGCGCGCACGGGCGGCCCGCGTTTTCCGTACAGCGCGGCGCTGTTCCTCGGTTGCCTGGTCGGCCAGGTCGGCGGGGCCGAGGTAGCGGCCGGTGGTGGCGTGGTAGACCTCGATGCGGTGGTCGTGGTGGGGCATGAAGCGGACCCGGACCTGGATGCCGGCCTTGCCGGTCATCCACGCTCCCACGTAGTCGCGATTCTTGAAGCGGATGCCGCGGGAGGTCAGCGTGCGGGTGCCGGCGTCCTCCAGGGTGAACGTCCACAGATCCGCGGCCGGCACGTCCCGTAGCGGAGTGGGATCGTCCTGCCACGCTTCAAGCGGGGTCCTGCCCCGCAAAGGTGCGGGCTGATGTTCGGTGTTCCACCACCGTGTCCAGTCCAGCAGCCGGGCGGTGAAGTCCTCGAAGCCGAGCAGTACCTCGTCCTTCGGGCGGGTGGGGCGTTTGCCGGGGCGCGGCTGGCGGGCGTAGCCGGGCAGCGCGGCCAGGAACATGCTCTCCACCGCCCGGTTCAGGCCCTCCACGGTTCCCTTGAGGTGGGGGGTGTAGGCGGGCAGGTCCTCCACGGTGACGTCCAGGAGATCGAACGCGGCGGTCACCGTCCTGGACAGGAAGTCCTTGCCGCGATCGACTCGTACCTTCTCGGGCAGGCCGCCGAACGGGCCGTAGGGGTCCTCGCGCAGGACCGCGGAGCGCAGCGCGGCCAGCACCGACTCCCGGGAGGGATGTACCGGGGTGACGGCGACGCCGGTGATCGCGTTGGTGGCGCAGTCGGTGAACCAGGTGATCCACGGTCTGCGGGCCCTGCCGTCGACATCGATGAGCACGGGGGCCTGCATGTGGTCGGTCTCCCACACGTGGTTGCGCCAGCCCCGTGGCCGGGTCAGGAACACATCGTGTTTCCGCGCCGCCCGCTCCCCTCCCGCGAGCCCGGCCCGCTCCCCCGGCGTCAGATCACGGCGGATCGCCCGGTGCAGCGTCGGGATCGACGGAGGCGGATCCCCCTCGCCCCTGGCCGCGCGAGCGGCCAGCTCACGATGAACCGCCGCAACGTTGCCCTTCCACAGCCCCAGCAGAGCCCGGACCTCATCAGTAACCGTGAACCGCCCGGGATACGCAGCCCGCTCCCCCGGTGCCCGGGCCGCAGCCTCATCCCGCTCGGCGGCCGCCAGCCACCGCCACACCGCACGCTCCCGCACCCCGAGCACGTCCGCCGCCGACCTTACCCGCGTGGCGGTGAGCATCCCCTCCCGCCGCAGGGCCAGCAGACGGCGCACCGCCGGTCCCCGCAACGCCCGAACCGACGCAGCCGGCAAAGCCCCACTCGAACCACCACCCGCTCCTTCCGGGGCCGGGTCCTGCTCTCCCTGATCCACACCCCTGAGCACACCAACACCCATCGGCCAGCGGATCAGAACTCACGAAACTGAGACAGCGTCACCCCTCACGCGATAACGCTCCACGACAGCGATGCCCCGTGGATCTCTCACCTCCACGACAGCGACCCCGTAGCCCCGAAACAACCCATGACCAGCATCAACACCCTCAACCCTCGCTGTCTCTCACTCCACTGTCACAAAACCGAGAGATCGCACTCGCCGCACTGCGCTCCTACCGGAAGGCCACCGGGCACCTCGCACCCCGGCAGGACGCGATGTGGGGCGAAGGCGAGGCGATGGTGCCCATCGGGCAGCACATGGCCAACCTGCGCCGCAAGGGCGGGCTCGGGAAGGACGAGGACATCGCGGCCGCCCGGGCCGCACAGCTCGCCGAGATCGACGAGGACTGGAACTGCCCGTGGCCGCTGAACTGGCAACGGCACTACCGCGTCCTCGCCGACCTCGTCGACGCCGACGGCCACCTGCCCCACATCGCGCCGGGGGTCGTCTTCGACGGTGATGACATCGGCACGTGGAGATGGAGGCAGCAGGAGTCGGGTACCTGGGCGCAGCTGCTGCCCGAGCAGCGGGAACGGCTGGCCAAACTGGGCGTGCGGGGCGCCGCCCTCCCCGTGACGGCCGCCGGCCCGGCGGAACTCCGCCCGTCACTGGCCGCCGCCCTCAAAGGGCCGAAGAAGCCCGGGAGCAAGGCGCAGGCGGCGTTCCAGCGGGGCCTGGCCGCCCTCGCCCAGTGGGTGGAGAAGGAAGGACAGCGGCCGGTCCCCCGCGGCGCGGTCGTGGAGGTTGCGGTCGACGGCCAGGACGGGCCGGTGCCGGTGAAGCTGGGCGTATGGCTCTCGAACACCAAGAGCCGGCGGGACAAGCTCACCACCGAGCAGCGCGCCGCCCTGGCGGCACTCGGCATGGAGTGGGCAGGCGTGGTGCCGGCCGTCGAGGCCGCCACGGAGCCGCCCGCCGCGCAGCCCTCGTTGGCGGCGGTCCCGACGAGGCGGCGGGTGCGGGAGCACCACGAGGAGTGCGACGGAGAGCTGTACGAAGGCGGTACGTGCACCTGCGACCTCATCGAACGGTACAGGCCGCCCTCCGACCGGGAAGGCTACGGGGACGACTTCTGACCACTCCCCCACCACCGTGAAACCCCGGACCCGCCGAAGGGTCCGGGGTCTCGTGAGCTCGGCAGCGGGCGTGCCGGGGGACTCTCCTCCGTGGGGCGTCGCCCTGGCGGCCCAACAGGAACTGCGCCCTGCGGAAGTGGCTCGTACGGTGGCGGCAGGGCGGCGTACAGGACCGCCGCCCCGGGCTGGTCGGCGCCGGCCCCTCTCTGCCCCTCACGAGGGGCCGGCCCCGCCGTGAAGCCGGTCGGTGTCCCGTTCACAGCCTGACGCCCGCGACGACAAGCCGGACGTGGCTAAGGGCTGTCCCGCAATGACCTGGAGGCCCGAGTCGAGGCTCGAAAAGATGTGATGCCGTGCACGCAGCGTGTGTACGGTGCCGGAGTGATCTACTTTGATGGCGCTTGGTTGGGTGCGGAGGCCGCGCGGCGGTTGGCGGAGGCGGACTGCTGCGAGATAGCTCCAGGGCTCACGGAGGAAGAGTTCAGCCGGATCGAGGCGACCTATGAGCTCGAGTTCTCCCCGGAGCATCGTGCTTTTCTAGCAGCGGGGCTGCCGGTCACTTCACCTCCCGAGGAAGGCGCGGCCTGGCAGCAGCCCTGGCCCGACTGGCGTCACGCTGATGAAGACGACCTGCGCCATCGGCTGGAGTGGCCGGTACGAGAAGTGCTGGGCGACGTCGCTCATGGCAGCTGGCATCCGGCCCTGGGAGCGCGTCCCACCTCCAAGGAAGAGGCTCTGGAGGTAGCCCGAGCGGTACTTGCACGAGCGCCACGACTCGTTCCCGTCTACGCGCACCGCTTCATACCCGCAGGTCGTGACACTCCGGGGCATCCGGTCCTATCGGTGTGGGGGACCGACATCATCTGCTACGGCCACGATCTGGCCGACTACATCGACCGCGAGTTCGGCGAGATCGACGAGGACACGCCCTGGAATCCACAGGCATCCGTCCCGCTCTGGAAGGACTTCCTCGGCTGAGATTGCTCCGGCTGATGCCGATGTAAATGATCTCTGTCGTGTCTGGTGTGATCACGGCCTCGGAGCCGTCTTGGATAGTCCCGTTCACCGGTATGGCTCCGCGCCAGTTCAACCAGGTGGTGCGTGCGCTGCGGCGCGAAGGCGCCGACATCGCTCGGCGCGGCCGGCCGTGGGGGATTCCACTGGAAGACCGGTTGCTCCTGGTGGCCGCGTACTGGCGCACCAACCTGACACTGCGCCAGCTCGCACCGCTCTTTGGCGTCTCAAAGTCCGCGGCCGGCCGCACCGTCGGCCACCTCGGCCCCCGGCTCGCGCTCAAGCCCCGCAGACGGTTCCGCAAGGACACCGTGCTCATCGTGGACGGAACTCTGGTCCCCACCCGCGATCACACGGTGGCCGAGCGGTCTAAGAACTACCGGTACTCCACCAATCACCAGGTCGTCATCGACGCCGATACCTGGCGCGTCGTGATGGTCGGCCGGCCGTTGCCCGGCAACTGCAACGACTGCAAGGCGTGGGCACTGTCCGGAGCCGAGGAGGCCGTCGGCCGCACCACCGTCATCGCCGACGGCGGCTACCAGGGCACCGGCCTGGTGATTCCGCACCGTCGCGAGTGCGGGCAGAGCGAACTGCCGGCCTGGAAAGAAGAACACAACACTTCCCACCGTCAGGGCCGCGCCCGTGTCGAGCACGCCTTCGCCCGCATGAAGACCTGGAAGATCCTCCGCGACTGCCGGTTGAAGGGCGACGGCGTCCATCACGCGATGAGCGGCATCGCCCGCCTGCACAACCTCGCACTCGACCGATAGGCGAGCCGAGCGGACAGCAGCCGATCACGGCCCTACTGACTCGAAGATCTTTACGGGACAGCCCTTAGGGCGTGTGTCGGAAGTACTTCAGGTTGGCCCGCAGGTGGCGGGCTCGCATCGCACGCCGACAGCCAGGCGAAGAGTGATTAGACGGAGGCCTCGGACCAGTTTCGGGGCCTTCTGCGTGCAGAGAGCAGCGAAGCGTTACGGTTCGGCGCATGGAGATTCCAAGGTGGGCCGGTCGCGCGACGGCCGCAGTGGTCGTGGCCGGGGCGTTGATCATTCGGCGTGCGCTCCAAAATGCTGCGGCGCAGTCAGAGACCGTCTCAGGCTCCGGGTACGACTGGTCCCAGAACGAGATGAATTGGCACTGGCGTTGCGAGTGCGGCGCCCGGTCTCGTGGCGGCGACATCAAGGCTGACACGGAGTACAACGCGCAGCGGCACCAGTGGAGCAAAGGTACGGGGCACCCGATGCCTGAGGTCTATCAGAAGCCCTTGTAGGTCGTAGCCGCTAGGTGTATTGACTCGCAGCGTTGTTGACTCGGCTGATGGGCGGGTGTCCGTCGAGTGCGGTGTGGCAGCGGTGGTGGTTGTAGGTGTGGAGGA
>NZ_JBIAUG010000043.1:0-13850 GCF_042892575.1 Streptomyces sp. NPDC001744 | reverse complement strand
ACGCGCAGACGGCCGCCTACGGTCACTTCGGCCGTGAGCTGCCCGACTTCACCTGGGAGCGCACCGACCGCGTCGACGCCCTCAGGAACGCCGCCCGACTCTGACCCCCGGGCCCCGCGAGGAGGCGTCCCGGAACCCCCGCCGGCCGTGGCGGAGCGCGACGACCCCGGCGCCGGACCCACCCGACAACAGACCTCCCCACAGCCCCGGAGGAAACCAGTGACCATCAGTGACGTCTCCCCGGTCCGCGCCCAGGACCGCGCCGCGGAGCTGGCCGACATCAGGGCCCGGGCCGTCGCCGGACCCGGCCCGGAAGCCACCGAACGACAGCACGCCAAGGGCAAGCTGACGGCCCGGGAACGCCTGGAGGCGCTCCTCGACGAGGGCTCGTTCCACGAGATCGAGGCACTGCGCCGGCACCGCGCCACCGGATTCGGCCTGGAGGGCAAGAAGCCCTACACAGACGGGGTCGTCACCGGCTGGGGCACCGTCCACGGCCGGACCGTCTTCGTGTACGCGCACGACTTCCGCATCTTCGGCGGCGCCCTCGGCGAGGCCCACGCGCAGAAGATCCACAAGGTGATGGACCTCGCGGTGTCCGCCGGCGCCCCGCTGGTCTCCCTCAACGACGGCGCGGGCGCCCGCATCCAGGAGGGCGTCACCGCCCTCGCCGGCTACGGCGGCATCTTCCGGCGCAACACCCGCGCCTCGGGGGTCGTCCCGCAGATCTCCGTGATGCTGGGCCCGTGCGCGGGCGGCGCCGCGTACTCCCCGGCCCTGACCGACTTCGTGTTCATGGTGCGCGGGACCTCGCAGATGTTCATCACCGGCCCGGACGTGGTCCGCGCGGTCACCGGCGAGGAGATCACCCAGAACGGGCTCGGCGGCGCCGACGTCCACGCGGCGGTGTCCGGCGTGGCGGCCTTCGCCTACGACGACGAGGAGAGCTGCCTGGAGGACGTGCGCTTCCTGCTGTCGCTGCTGCCCTCCAACAACCGGGAGACCGCGCCCCGCGAGGAGACCGGCGACCCCGCCGACCGGCGCAACGACGTCCTCCTCGACCTCGTCCCCGCCCACCCGAACCAGGCGTACGACATCCGCGCGGTCATCGAGGAGATCGCCGACGACGGCGAGTACTTCGAGGTCCAGCCGGCCTGGGCGCAGAACGTGGTCTGCGCCCTGGCCCGCTTCGACGGCCACGTCACCGGGATCGTCGCCAACCAGCCGGCCGCGATGGCCGGAGTGCTCGACATCCACGCGAGCGAGAAGGCCGCCCGCTTCGTCCAGTTCTGCGACGCCTTCAACATCCCGCTGGTCACCCTCGTGGACGTACCCGGCTTCCTGCCCGGCGTCGACCAGGAGCACAACGGCATCATCCGGCACGGCGCCAAGCTGCTGTACGCGTACTGCAACGCCACCGTCCCCCGGGTCCAGCTGATCCTGCGCAAGGCGTACGGCGGCGCGTACATCGTCATGGACTCGCGCTCCATCGGCGCCGACGTCTCCCTGGCCTGGCCCACCAACGAGATCGCGGTGATGGGCGCCGAGGGCGCCGCCAACGTCATCTTCCGCCGGGAGATCGAGGCGGCCGAGGACCCGGACGCCGAGCGGGCGCAGAAGATCAAGGAGTACCGGACCGAGCTGATGCACCCCTACTACGCGGCCGAACGCGGCCTGGTGGACGACGTCGTCGACCCGGCCGAGACCCGCTCCGCGCTCATCGGCGCGCTCGCGATGCTGCGGACCAAATACGCGGACGCCCCGTCCCGCAAGCACGGCAACCCCCCGGTGTGACCCCACGGGGCGGGCCGGCGCCGCGCGACCGCCGGACGGCGGCGGCACAACGGCCCCGGCCCCGCCCGGCCGGGTTCGACCCGCGTCCCAGCGGGGCTTGAGCGCCCCCGCCTAGGGTGGGACGCATGAAGGCTCTCGTCCTCTCCGGAGGCTCCGGTACCCGCCTGAGGCCCATCACCCACACGTCGCCCAAACAGCTGGTGCCCGTGGCGAACAAACCGGTTCTCTACTACGTGCTCGAGGACATCGTGGCCGCCGGCCTCACCGAGGTCGGGATCGTGGTGGGGGAGACCGCCGACGAGATCCAGGACGCGGTCGGCGACGGCTCGAAGTTCGGGCTGCGGGTGACCTACCTGCCCCAGCACATGCCCCTCGGCCTCGCGCACGCCGTCCTGATCGCCCGGGACTTCCTCGGCGACGACGATTTCGTGATGTACCTGGGCGACAACTTCGTCGTCGGCGGCATCGCGGGGCTCGTCGACGAGTTCCGCGCCGAACGGCCCGACGCCCGCATCCTGCTCACCCGGGTCCCCGACCCGAGCGCCTTCGGCGTCGCCGAACTCGACGCCGGGGGACGGGTGGTGGGACTCGAGGAGAAACCCCTGCAGCCCAAGAGCGACCTCGCCCTCGTCGGCGTCTACCTCTTCACCCCGGCGGTCCACGAGGCCGTGCGCGCCATCAAGCCCTCCTGGCGCGGCGAGCTGGAGATCACCCACGCCATCCAGTGGCTGATCGACCACCGGCGTGACGTCCGCTCGACCACCATCCGCGGCTACTGGAAGGACACCGGGAACGTCACCGACATGCTGGAGGTGAACAGGACCGTCCTGGAGGGGATCGAGGCGCGCACCGAAGGCAGCGTCGACGGGGCCAGCGAGGTGATCGGCCGGGTCAGGATCGAGGCGGGCGCCCGGATCCGGGGCTCCCGCATCGTCGGCCCCGCCGTCATCGGCGCCGGCACGGTGATCAGCAACTCCTACGTCGGCCCCTACACCTCGATCGCCGACGGCTGCCGGATCGAGGACACCGAGATCGAGTACTCCATCGTGCTGCGCGACGCCCGCCTGAGCGGAGTGGGCCGGGTCAGGGCCTCCCTCGTCGGCCGCAACGCGACCGTCACCCAGGCCCCACGGGTGCCCTCCAGCAACAGACTCGTGCTGGGCGACCACAGCGAGGTGCAGATCGCGTCATGAGTACCACATCCCTCCTCGTGACCGGCGGTGCGGGCTTCATCGGCTCCCACTACGTCCGCACCCTGCTCGGCCCGCACGGCGCCGACGACGTGACGGTCACCGTCCTCGACAAGCTCACCTACGCCGGACACCTCGGCAACCTGGCCGCCGTCGCGGACGACGACAGGTTCACCTTCGTGCGCGGCGACATCTGCGACGCCCCGCTGGTGGGCGAACTGGCCGCAGCCCACGACCAGATCGTGCACTTCGCCGCCGAGTCGCACGTCGACCGCTCCATCGCGGGCGCCGCCGACTTCCTCCACACCAACGTGACCGGAACCCACACCCTGCTCGACGCCGCGCTGCGGCACGGCGTCGGCACGTTCGTCCACGTCTCCACCGACGAGGTGTACGGCTCGATCGACACGGGTTCCTGGCCGGAGACGGCCCCCGTCAGCCCCAACTCCCCCTACGCGGCCACCAAGGCGTCCAGCGACCTCATCGCCCTCGCCCACCACCGCACGCACGGCCTGGACGTCCGGGTCACCCGCTGCTCCAACAACTACGGCCCCCACCAGTACCCCGAAAAGGTCATCCCGCTGTTCATCACCGCCCTCCTGGCCGGGGAGACGGTTCCGCTGTACGGCGACGGCGGCAACGTCCGCGACTGGCTGCACGTCGACGACCACGTGCGCGGCATCGAACTGGTACGCCGCGGCGGCCGCGGGGGCGAGGTGTACAACATCGGCGGGGGCACCGAACTCACCAACAAGGAGCTGACCGGTCTGCTCCTGGAGGCGTGCGGAGCGGGCTGGGACAGCGTGCGCCACGTCCCCGACCGCAAGGGCCACGACCGGCGCTACTCCGTGGACCACACGAAGATCACCGAAGAGCTCGGCTACCGCCCGGTCAGGGACTTCCCCACCGGCCTGGAGGAAACCGTCGACTGGTACCGCCGCAACCGGGGCCTGTGGCAGGACCCGGCGGCCTGAACCCCTCCGGCGGCAACGCCGCCCCGCCGCACGCCGGCACGAGCCGGATTCCGGGCTCCGCGCGGTACGGAGCGACCGCTTCACGCGGTGGGGAACGACAGGGAGAACGGCGCCGTTACGGAGCCGGCCGACGTTTCCCGGCCGCTCCGCCCGCCGGCGGGGCGCACAGCCGTACGGCCCGCCCCGGGCACGGAGACCGCGTCCCGAACGCGTGCTCGGGCGTACCCACGCACGGTGGTGAGGACCGGACAGGAACGCCCCGCACGCCCTACGCTGCCGGCGTTCGGCCGTCTTTTCCAGGAAGAGTTCATCGGATGACTGAGAACCCGTCCGTACCCGGACCGCGCCGGGACATGGCGATGCACAACGGCTGGTGGGCCACGGGCTGGGAGCACGTCCTGCCCCGCCAGGGCATGCCGCTGACGATGCTGATCTCCACCGCCGGCCGGTACGGCTTCACCGGCACCCCGGACGACCTCCTGCGGGAGGTCTTCGACGGCCACTGGAAACTGCTCGGCGGCGACCTCGACGCCCCGCTCACGTTCGCGTGGCCCGACGGGGAGTGGGACCACACCGAGGCGCCGGAGGGCCGCGAAGCGTTCGAGGCGAATCACCGGGAGGAGTTCGCGGCCGTGCTCACGACCGCCGGCTTCCCGGTCCCCACGACCGTACGGGAGCTGTCCGAGCTCTACCTGACCTGGGGCCTGGCCCACCGCGAGGAGACGCCGGACGGCCCCCGGTGGTCGATGCCCGAGGTCCTGCCGCTGCCCGAAGAGCTGCTGCCCCTGGACGCCGAACTCGCCGGGCGGATCGGTTCGGTCCGCCGGTCGATGCGCGCCGATCCGCTCGTCGGCAGGCTCGTCACGCACCTGACCGACGACCTGGGCGGACCGCGGGAGGTCCTCACGTCCCTCGACCGCCTGGCCGCCGCCACCGGCCAGGACGCCGACGACGTCCGTCTCGCCCTGACGGAGCTCGTGGAGTCCGGCGACGCCCTGGTGTGGCGCGGGCAGGAGCGGGCGGACCCCGAAAGGCTGGAGGCGCACCGGCGCTTCCGCCTGGTCATGGACTGGGACCACTACCACGAGGCCCGGACGGAGCCCGACGTCGAGGCCGGCGTGTGACGGCCGCCGGGCACGGCCCGGGGAGGAAGCCGGTGCCGGCCGCGCCCGGAGAGCCGGGCGCTCGCCCGGCGCGCCGCCGGAGAACCCCGCTCCCCGCGCGTGCGAGGAGCGGGGAAGACGGGGCGTCACGCTCCGGGAGACCGGTGCGCGACGGCGGTCCGGAAGCGTGGAACCGTACCGTTACTTGCGCAGCTGGCGCCAGGTGGACGGCCCGACGATGCCGTCCGCCCCGATGCCCCGGGCGCGCTGGAACGACGTGACCGCGGTCTTGGTCGCGGGGCCGAACTGCCCGTCGACCGTCACGCCGTAGCCGTGGTAGCCGAGGAGGCACTGGATTTCCCGGACCCGGTCGCCGGTGGCTCCCTGGCTGATCACGACGTTCCACGCCCAGCTGTAGCCCGCGGTGAGTCCCTCGTAGTCCACGCCCACCCGCCAGGAGACGGAGCACGCCGCCTGCGCGGAGAGCGTCGTGGCGTTCCGCTCCACCCCCGTCGCGGCGGTCGCCGTACCGGGGCCGGCCAGGACGGCTCCGAGAGCGAGGGCGGAGCAGACAGCCGCCCCGGTGAACGCGCCACGAAGACGCGGCGAGGAGGAATTGCCCCGCTGCAGCCCATTGAGCATGTCTTCTCCTTGATCGGCCGAGCATGTCGTCGTCGGTCAGCCCGAGGTGGTCTGACGCGGCGACACACTGGCACGGCGGGAGGACGCCGACCAACGGCTTCGGCCTCTTCCGGACAGGCCGAAGGTGTCCGGCCGAAGTCTTGCCCGCCCGCACATCGTGATTTTCCCGTGGTGAGGTCCGCCGGGGCCCGTCGGGGAACGGCGCGTGCCCGCTTCCCGCTCCGGCCGCGATACGAGCCAGGTGGGTCCCCGTGTCCGAGGGGCGTGCGGGACGCGTGGAGCGCATGCGCCCCGTGCGCCTTCCGGGCCCGGTCGTCGCACCGCTCTCCGCCCGGAAGCGGGAGAAGTCCGGTCACCGGGCCGAAAAGCCTTGATCGTTCCCGCGTGGACGGCCGTCAACTTGGCCGACCCCGCGTCATGGGGGTGCGGGGAGTTGTCCGAGCGGCAGGCGGTGGGCACCGCGCCACGATGCTCCTGCCCCCTGCCCCCTGCCCCCTGCCCCCTGCCCCCTGCCCCCTGCCCCCTGCCCTCCGGCCGTGCGGTCAGGAACCGTCCCGGCGTACGCACTCGATCAAGTAGTCACCCGATTCGGGGTCGAGGGTCACCCCGTGCGCCTCGCTGTGGAAGCCGGGGAACTCCCGGTCGAACGCTTCCAGCGCCCCCAGGTAGCGCAGCAGCGGCCCGTCCGGCTCGCCGAGGGACTCCCCGGGCATCAGCACCGGGATCCCGGGCGGGGTCACCGTCACCATCGCGGCGGCGATCCGGCCCGGCGCCTCGGCCAGCCGGAGCCGTTCGGTGCCTCCCCGGACGAGCCGCTGGTAACAGCGCCGGGGAGGCTCGACCGGCTCGGGCAGTTGCTGGAAGGCGGCGTCGAGGGAGGCGATCAGCTCACCGCGGGCCAGGTGCTCGTGCATGTCCTGGCACAGCTCGCGCAGCGTCCGGTCGCCGTACCGGGCGGGGTACCGCTCCACCAGTCCGGGCAGCACCCGCTCCAGCGGGGCGTCGGAGTCGTACAGGGACTTGAAGTCCATGAGGGCGTCCATGAGGGTGCCCCACTTGCCCTTGGTGATGCCCATGGAGAAGAGGATCAGGGTGGTGTAGCTGTCGGTCTTCTCCACCACGATGCCGCGGTCCGCCAGGTAGGCGGTGAGGACGCGGGCGGGGATGCCCCAGGACGAGGTCTCGCCGGTCGCGGTGACGCCGGGGCAGGTCAGGGTCACCTTGACCGGGTCCAGCATGCAGTACCCCTCGGTCAGGCCCTCGAAGCCGTGCCAGGCGGCGCCCGGTTCCAGCAGCCAGCACGCGGGCTCGCCGCGCAGCAGCGCGGCCGGCGCGTCGGCGAAGGGCACGGACGCGCCCGTGGCCGGATCGGTGACGGTGTCCGGCTGCCAGACGCCGAAGAACCAGTCGGGCCGGTCCGCGGCCTCGGCGATCCGGCGCCCGACGCGTACGACGGCCTGCCGGAAGCGGACGGCCTCGGTCACCGCCTCGTCGATCAGCCACTCTCCCTGGGGGCCGTCCATCATGGCGGTCGCCACGTCGAGGGAGGCGATCGCCGGATAGAGGGGCGAGGTGGTGCCGTGCATCATGAACGCCTCGTTGAAGCGCTCGTGCTCGACGGGCGCCCGGGGCGACGACCTGACGTGGACCATGGCGCTCTGCGACAGGGCCGCGAGCAGCTTGTGGGTGGACTGGGTGGAGAACACGGTGGGCCGGTCGGCCTCCGGGAAGGTGTCCGGCCCGACGGCCATCCCGTAGCGCCCGGCGTACAGGGGGTGGAAGCGGGCGTACGCGAACCACGCCTCGTCGAAGTGGAGGCGCGGCGTACTCGGGGCGAAGGCCCGGGCCACCGCGACGCTGTCGTAACACAGCCCGTCGTAGGTCGAGTTGGTCACCACGGCGTACTGGGCGTCCGGGGAGACGGCCCCGGCCGTCAGGGGGTTCGCGGCGACGCGGGAGGCGACGGACCCGGGCGCGACGGCACGGGGAGGCAGGGGGCCGGCGAGACCGTAGCCGTTGCGGGTGGGCACCAGGTAGACGGGCCGGGCGCCCGAGATGACCAGGCCGTGCAGGACGGACTTGTGGCAGTTCCGGTCGACCAGGGCGATCTCGTCGGTGGTGACGCTGTAGTGCCCCACCATGCGGTCGGCCGTCGAGTTGCCGTGCAGGACGAAGTACGTGCGGTCGGCGCCGAAGACGCGGGCGGCGTTGCGTTCGGCGGCCCCGATGGGCCCGTTGTGCTCGAAGAGGGAGCCGAGTTCGCCGACGGAGATGGACAGGTCGCTGCGGAAGAGGCGCTCGCCGAAGTAGTCGAAGAAGGCGCGGCCGGTGGCCGACTTGAGGAAGGCGACGCCGCCGGAGTGGGCCGGGGTGTGCCAGGAGTACTCGTGGGCGTCGTCGAAACGACGGAGCGCCTTGAAGAAGGGCGGGAGGATGTCCTGGTGGTAGGCGCGTGCCGCGGCCGCGATCCGTCCGGCGATGAAGGAGGCGGTGTCCTCCAGGGGCCAGACGTAGCCGACGACGGCTTCCGAGACCCACAGCGGCAGCCGTTCGAGATCCTGGTCGGAGTCGTCGTTCATCAGCAGGAAGACCGGCATGTGCTTCCAGCGGCGCTGGATCTGCCGCAGCACCTCGGCGCCCCCGCCCTCGCCCTCGCCGCTCGGGTCCGTCCGCCCGTCGGGGTCGTTCCGCGGGCCGCCGGGCAGGTCCCAGGCGACGACCGCGGCGGCCAGCCCGGCCTCGGTGCGCAGGGCGGCGCGGGCCTCCCGGGCGTCGGCGGCCCAGCGCGGTTCGAGTCCCCGGTTCGCCAGCTCTTTGCCGATGTGGCGCACCTGCTCGGTGCCGATGCCGCCGGTCAGGGGGGTCTCGCGCAGTGCCAGCAGGACGCTGCTGTGTGTCATGGGTGTGTCTCCCGGGAAGGCGCCGGCGTGCTGTACCGGTCGGCTGCGCCACAGTCTCGGGGGTGGCCGTGGGGGGGAGACGGCATTTCCTGTCGTTTCACCCGGGAGGGGTACCGGTTCCCTCGTCCGCTCCACGGGCCCGCCGACACGGGAGGCGGCGACGTGTCGTCCGCCGGGCGGCCCGATGCCGTGCGCGCGGCGGACGCGGTACGGACGCCGTGCGGCAGCTGCGCCCGGCGCGGGTGACGCGGCTCGAGGAGAGACGCGGAAGCATCTATAGACCACAACAATAGCTTCTATCCCCAGAGGCTCTTGGACACTATAGGTAGAGGTCATGCATGGTGGATCTCACCAGCCCACCAGGGCCGGCCATCATCCGGAGGGAGTGACCATGCAGGACCTCACCGAGGGCGTCGCCCGTTTCCAGCGGGATGTCTTCCCGGCCAAGGCGGAACTCTTCGCCCACCTTGCCGGGCATCACACGCCGCACACGCTCTTCATCGGCTGTTCCGACGCCCGTGTCGTGCCCGAGCTGATCACCGGCACCGAGCCGGGCGAGCTGTTCGTCATCCGCACGGCGGGCAACCTGGTGCCCGCCCACGCCCCCGGGGCCGACGGCGTCGCGGCGAGCATCGAGTACGCCGTCGCCGCGCTGGGCGTGAAGGACATCGTGGTGTGCGGTCACTCCGCGTGCGGCGCGATGACCGCCCTCGCCGAGGGGCACGACCTCAGCGGCGCCCCGGCGGTCGCCACCTGGCTGCGGCTCGCGGACGCCTCGGTGGCCCGCACCGCCGCCGACGGAGACGTTCCCGCCCTCGTACGGCAGAACGTGCTCGCCCAGCTGACGAACCTGGCCACCCATCCCTCGGTCGCCAAGGCCCTGGCGGAGGAGAGGATCGCCCTGCACGGCTGGGTCTTCGACATCCCCACCGGCCGGGTCGAGGACCTCACCGCCGCAGGCCGCGCGCTCGCGGCCTGACCCGCCGGGTCCGGGCCTCCGCCCGCGTCGGCCGCCGGGTCCGGGCCTCCGCCCGCGTCGGCCGCCGGGTCCGGGCCTCCGCCCGCCGACGGCCCCGTCCGCCCCACCGGTGGCCTGCCCCCTCCGCCCCACCGACCCGCCGTTCCCGCCCTTCCGCGCGGACCGGCACCCCCACACAGAAGGAACCTCCCTCATGACGCACGCCCAGTTCACCCCCGCCGCCCGCGAAGCCCTCGCCGCCCGGGCCGTCGAGGCCAAGATCCGCAAGGACCTCTCCTGGCAGCAGATCGCCGACGCCTCCGGCCTGTCCGTGGCGTTCACCACCGCCGCCGTCCTCGGCCAGCACGCGCTGCCGGCGGAGTCGGCCGAGGCCGTGGCCGAGCTCCTCGGCCTGGACGACGACGCGGTGATGCTGCTCCGGACCATCCCCACCCGCGGCTCGATCCCCGGCGGCATCCCCACCGACCCGACGATCTACCGTTTCTACGAGATGCTCCAGGTCTACGGCACCACCCTCAAGGCCCTGGTCCACGAGGAGTTCGGCGACGGCATCATCTCCGCGATCAACTTCAGGCTCGACGTGAAGAAGGTCGCCGACCCCGAGGGCGGCGAGCGCGCCGTCATCACCCTGGACGGCAAGTACCTGCCGACCAAGCCCTTCTGACCGCCGCCGTCGCGGCGCCACCGACGGGTGGCAGCGGGGCGGGCCGGACGACAGGCGTTCCGGCCCGCCCCGCCTCCTCCCCGAACCCCGCGGAACCGCCTGCCGGCGGCCCCGCACCCCCTCGCACCTTCGGAGGACCCTCCATGGACTTCGTCCAGCGCACCATCGACATCGCCCGCCGGAACGTCGCCGAGGGCGGCCGCCCGTTCGCGACCGTCATCGCCAAGGACGGCGAGATCCTCGCCGAGAGCCCCAACAAGGTGGCCCAGACCGGCGACCCCACCGCCCACGCGGAGATCCTCGCCATCCGCGAGGCATGCACCAGGCTGGGCACCGAGCACCTGACCGGCACCACCATCTACGTCCTCGCCCACCCCTGCCCGATGTGTCTGGGCTCCCTGTACTACTGCTCCCCGGACGAGGTCGTCTTCCTCACCACCCGCGACGCCTACGAGCCCCACTACGTCGACGACCGCAAGTACTTCGAGCTGAACACCTTCTACGACGAGTTCGCCAAGCCCTGGCAGGAGCGCCGTCTGCCGATGCGCCACGAGGCGCGCGAAGAGGCCGTCGAGGTGTACCGCTTCTGGCAGGAGCGCAACGGCGGCGAGCGCCGCGTCGCCGGTGTCCCCGTCGCCTGAGGACCACCACCGACCCGGCCTGGTGGGCGGCCCCGGGCCATCCGGTCGGCACGCGCCGCGCCGGCGGACCGGACGCGGTCGACCGCGGCGGCGCCGAGGGTGCCGCCGGTACCGCCCCGGGGGAGGCGCGGCCGGATGGCCGGGGCACCGGCGGTCCGATCCCCGAACCGGGAACGCCGCCTCCGTCCGCCGGCGCCTCGCCGCCCTGTCAGGAAGCGGCGACGGAGAGGTGGTAGGTGGTGTCGACCCGGAAACCGTCGCCCGTGTCCGCCTTGATCTCCAGGACGTACTGGCCGGGGGCCAGCGGAGCCAGGGCCGACCACAGGCCCCAGGCGACTCTGGGCACGAGCCCGGCGCGGAACCGCGGCGAGGTGTACTCGTGCAGTGTCAGTGGGGTCCCGTTCAGGAACGCCGTGGCCTCGGCGACGTTCATCATCGCCGGACGGGAGGAGAGGAGGGCGGGGCGCTGGGTGTTGAAGACGGGGAAGAAGACCGGACGGCCGACCGGGACGGAGCAGCGCCGTACCACCCGCCCGCCGTAGGTTCCCGCCAGGAACCAGACGTCGTCGGGCTGCTGCCAGTCGGCGAACTCACCCGTCTCGTCCAGCACCGGACTGCACGCGTCGGGCGCGGAGAACGCCCACTGCCACCACCGCGCCGCGAGCCTGCCCCCCTCCTCGGCGTCCAGCTCCCAAGCGCCCTTCTGTCCCGTTGCGCCACCCATCCCGCCCGCCCCTTGCCCATGAACGACTTTTCGAACGCGTGAACTGTATCGGTGTCGGGAGCGGTCCCGTCGACGCGGGTCGGGTTCCACGGACCGGCGCGCGGCGGTGACGAGACCCTCTCCGGGGCCCGGCAGGCACTGCTCCCGGCGGGAAGCACCCGACCCGAACGCCGGCCGGACTACAGACCGCGGCAGATCCCGCGAGCCCGGTCCAGTTCCTGCCTCACCGTCGCGTCGAATTCGAACACCCGGGCGTGACGTTCCTGCGAACGGCGAACGGCCTGCGCCAGCTCCTTGTACCGGGCGTCGCCCGCCGCCGCCGAAGCGGAGAGCGCACCGGCTGCCGCGTAGCGGTTGAGGGCGATCTCACCGGCGGGGCCCTTGTCCGTGTACTTCTCCGTGTCGAACCCGGCGAGTGCCTCGCAGGCGGCACGCGCGTCCGCCGCAGGGGTCCCGCCGGAGCCGGAGCCGGAGCTCAGCGCCCATGCGGCGCCCGTCCCCGCGGCGCCCAGCACGAGCCCGGCGACGAGGGAGAGCACCACGGTCCTCGTACGCGTGCCGGACTGCGCGCGGGACGTCGAGGAGGGAACGAGGGGCACGGAAGGCTGCTGTGGCTGCATCCGGCCAAAGGTAACGTGACCCGCTCACGGCCCGGACAGGGGGGACCGGTGCGCGGCCCCGGCGGCTCCCGGCGGCGCCCCGGCCGCCCGCTCGGCGAACTCCCGCGCCCCCGGCCCGCATCCGGGCCGCCCGGAGCCCGGGGCGGGCACGAGACGGAGCCGGCCGACGGCGGGGTCGTGCCCGACCGGGTCGCCCGGCTCCTGGAAGTGCAGCGCCACGGGAACGCCGGCCCGGTACGCGTCCAGCCCCGCGCGGCAGTAGCCGACCATCGGCTCCGGCAGAGCACCGAACGAGAACCAGCCCATGCCGTCGCACACCGCGGGTTCCCTGACCTCCGGTGTCCCGGTCCAGTGGCGGACCTCGAAGAAGAACCCGACGCGCGCGTTCCCGCCGGGGTCCCGGTGGTGCACGGTGACCGCGCCGCGCACGTCGTCCGGTTCCACCACGAGCCCCGTCTCCTCGTACGTCTCGCGCACGAGCGCGGTGACGACGTCCTCGGCGGGGCCGTCGACGTGACCGGAGGGGAAGTGCCAGTGCCCCGCCGCGTAGACGGCGCCGGCCCGGCGCGACAGCAGCACCTCCGGCCCCTCCTCCCCGTCGTGGACGGCGATCAGGTGCACGTCCACCGGCACCGTGTGCCGCTCACCGCCGCTCAACGTCCCCAGCCCAGCTCGCTGTAGGAGCGACCGGCGCGGATCCCCTCGATCGCGACACGGGTGTAGGGGACGACCGGATCCGGCAGATCCTTCGCGTTCCACCACTCCCAGGCGAGGCACCGGTCGGGTTCGCGCACCTCGGGGATCCCCTCCCAGCGGCGGGGCCGGAAGAAGAGCTGGATCCCCGGCCGGGCGCCGGGCCGGTCCACCACGTGCAGGGTGCGGACGAGTTCGAGATCGGCCGGATCGATGACCAGACCGGCCTCCTCGAACGCCTCGCGGACGAGGCCGGCGGTCGCCGCTTCCGCCTCCAGGTGACCGGCGAGCACATGCCACAGATTCCCCGCGTACGCGGAGTCCGGATGCCGCAGTCCCAGCAGGACCTTGCCCCCGCGCTCCAGGTAGAGGTGGACGCCGACCACGTGCGGCACGGTCCCGGCCGGGGCCCCGGCCGGCTCCGGACGAGTGGTGTCCTGCGGGGTCCCCGGTTCGGTGCGGCCGCCGGAGGTGCGTACGAGGCCGCCGGTGGCCCGGTGCGGGATGTGCGGGATCCGCCCCCGGCGGTCGGTGACAACGGCACCGCGGGTGACGTGTCCGGGCGGAGTCGTGCGCGCGGACACGTCGACGGGCCGCTCCGGCACGGTGAGCAGCCCGGTCGGGGCATCACGCCCGTCAGGGTGGAGCGCGGGGCAGGTCTCGACGGTCTTGCGGATCGCGGAAGAACTGGGTGGCACGAGCGTCATCTCGCCTTCGACGTGGGAGCGGTGCTGCGGAAGCGGGCCGACGGGTCAGTCTGCGGTCTCGTGGTCGGACGGCCGGGCGCCGCGGGGGCCGGGAACCGCGCCGGCGGCGGGCGCGTGCCCGTATTGGGCGGCCTGGGCGGTGAACATGCCCTGGTACAGGCCGCCCGCGCGGGCCATGAGGTCGTCGTGGGTGCCGTCCTCGACGACGCGTCCCCGGTG
>NZ_JBIAUG010000042.1:0-15091 GCF_042892575.1 Streptomyces sp. NPDC001744 | reverse complement strand
CCTGGCCTTGATGTCGACGAACTGCTCGAAGCCCGTACGGGTCGCCTCCACCACGACATCGGCGCCGGGCACGGCGTCCGCGTAGGTGGCGCGGGTCCCGTCCAGCTTCGGCGCGGGCAGACCACCCCGCCACTGCAGCGTGATCTGCTCCTCACCCCGGCCCAGCGTCACCAGGTCGGTGGCCGGCGCGGCCTGGGCCGCACGCAGGGAGGACGCCCGGGTACCGGCCTTCCCCGCCAGCCTCAACCCGGCCGGGTGAGCCTTGGACACGACCGAACCGTCCGGCTGGGCGGCCAGGGCGACATCGACATTGCGCCAGGCGCCCGTGGCGGCATCCTGGAAACGCATCGGCCCGGCGGCCAGTTCGGTGGTGAGGGAACCGTCCTTGTTGACCCACGTGGTCGACGTCTCGGTCCGCTCCGACAGGGCTTCGACCCTCTTGCCGGACAGCCGCGCGGCCACGCGCGCCGACGCGATGTCGGCCGCCTGCGTCACCGTCTCCTGCCGCGTCTCGGCCGCGGGTGCCTCCGGCGAACGGGCCGCGGCGGCACCGGTCCCGTCGAGCACGGTGACGGCCAGGGCGAGGGCGAGGCCACCCGCGATGTGCCGCAGGCTCCTCCCTGTCCAGGGCCGTCCCCGCTCCTCCGGAGCGGGTATGTGAATCGTCATGGTTCCTCGGTCTCGTAGTTCCTGACGCACCGTCCTGCGGTGCATCCGCGAAGATACAGAGGGATAAATCGACAAAGAGTTCGCAAATCTTGCGCAAAGTGATGGAGTGGTTCCGTTGATTGGAGTGATGTGCGGCACTCTTCTCCGCGCGTTCACGCCCCGGCCCCGGGGTCCGCGCCGGGGCACGGGCGGGGGAGGGAGGGGTCGGGCACACCGGGCCCCGCGACCTGGGAAACGTGAGCAGGAACCCGCCGGGAGGCGTGCACGCGGTACGGCTCCCGCCCGAACTCGCCGTCCTGTGAAGGGAGGACGCGGACGCCTTCGGTGCTGCGGGCGACGACCGGCCGCTCTTCGACGAGAAGGGCGGCACGGTGGACTGCACCGGACAGACGGACGCCCCGCCCGACGAGCCGAGGAGGAGCGGACGCCGGACACCGGGACGGCTCCCGGAGTCGGCGAGCCGGTGCGCGACCCAACCCCGCGGACCGACCGGAACGACGGAGCCGAGCCGGTCACCCGCATCGCGGGGCCCGGGAGTAGCGGGGCCGGCCGAGGGGGAAGCTGAGGGAGGAGGCCGCGGAATTCCCGGACGCGGGCAACGGGCCGGCTTACGGCGAACTCACGGACGGGGCAGGGGCGTTGCGCGCCGTGAAGGTGGACGGGCGGACGGGCGGGCGGGGAGGTCCCGCCGGGCGGATCGTCCGGGCGGACGGCCGCCGACAAGGGGAGGCGGGACAAGCACGTTCACGGCTGGACGGCCGGACGGCAGGACGGCCGTGCGAGTGGGGGAGGGGCCGGCGCGCCCCGTGCTCCGAGCGTTCACGGGACGAGGGAGGACACATCCATGGCACAGGCACACCGGCCGACCGGCACCGAATCCGGCGCCCGCTCCCCGGGAACGGCCCCGGCCGCCCGGGGGAACCGGCTCCTGAGGCTGGGCGCGCCGCCCGTCGCGGCGACCGCCCTGACGGCGACCGTCGCGCTCTACATGACCCTGGTCGCCTTCGGGAACATCACGGACTTCGGGACCAACCAGCAGTTCGTCCAGCACGTCCTGAGCATGGACACCACGTTCAAGGACCCCGACCTGATGTGGCGTGCGGTCGAGTCCCCCGCCCTGCAGAACGCCGCCTACGTCGCCGTCATCGTCTGGGAGACGCTGGCCGCGTCGGTCCTCCTCGCCGCCACCTGGTGCTGGATCACGGGGCTGCGCCGCGACGCGTACGCCCGCGCCCGCGCGGTGAGCACGGTGGGCCTGGTGATGGTGCTGCTGCTCTTCGGGATGGGCTTCCTCGCGATCGGCGGCGAGTGGTTCGCCATGTGGCAGTCGTCCCACTGGAACGGCCTGGACGCCGCGTCCCGCAACGTCGCCCTGGCCGCCTTCACACTCCTCGCGGTGCACCTGCCCGGAACGCGCAGGACCTGACACGCCCCGAACCGCACGGGACCCGCGACCGGGGCGCGACGAACGAAGACCGAGGCGCCACCGGCAGCAACGCGAAAACGAAGCCGCTCCCCGCCCCGGACGCGACGGCGAAACGCGCGACCTGCACACACAACAAGACCCCGCGCCCAGCGTTTCCGCTGACCACGGGGTCTGTCTGGCACTTCCTGCGGAGTGCCCCCGGCAGGATTTGAACCCGCGCATACGGATCCGGAGGGCGCGTGCATCCGGTGCATTACCGCTGGTCAGAGATGTGTGAGCGCATCGGTACGCCTCAGCCGTCCACGAATAGGCCGCGCATCGCACAGGCGGCTACTCCAACAGGATCTCTTCGGGACGCCGGTTCGTAACCGCGGTCTCTCGCACCGTCAATATGTGCTCGATGCAGGCTTCGAGGTCTCCGCCGTGGTCGTCCCGGGCCATGCTTCTGAGTTCCCGAGCCAGATCCATCCCGTTGATGAGGACGATCGGGTACTGGTCTTCCACCATTTCGGTCTGCGCGGGCACGGAATAGGAACCGGTCGTGACGTACACGCCGATCCAGCCGCGTCGAAGTCTCGCCACGACGCGAGCGATCTGCTCGGCGGTCACGAGGTTGTCGAGCTTGACGCATTTGGCCTGTCCGAGGACGACGAGACTGGTGCCGGCCAATCCGCTGCCGATGTCGAGCCGCCCGACGAAGTCTGCTCCTCCGTCGCCGGATCGGCGGGTGAGCCACCCCTCGACGTAGCTGTTGCCGGCGCCACGCAGAACACGCGATGCGACCGCGGAGGCGACGGCCTCGAAATCGTGCTTGCGTCCGTCGAAGTACTTGTAGATCAGCTCCAGATCCTTGGCCTCGGGGGTGCCCGGAGCCGGCCGCTGCTCAGGCACCTTGGTCACCTTGGCTCGCGCAACGCGCCGCCGGAGCCGGGGCAGCGCCGAGTTGCCGTGCTTGACCCACTCCCGCCAAGCCCGCGGTGCGAGTTCGAGCGATGCTGCGTCGCTCACGGACTTGTTCCTACGAGCGTCGATCCACTCCCACGAGACCTTGTCGTCCTCGTCCGTCAGGTCGATGAGAGCGATGTCGTACACGTAGTTGGTGAACGTCGTGTGCTCGCTGCCGCCCCACTGCACCAACCGCTCTGCCCGCTCGATGATGCCCAGCCCACAGAACTCGACGTGACCCTTGACCCTTCCGTTGCGCGAGACCGCGCGGAACAGCAGCAACGGGACAGCGCTGGCTCGTTCCTCAGGAGCGTGTCCCTGGTGCCCGGTGAAGGCGTCGAGCAGAGCAGCGTTCCCATTGGTCTTTCCGGGTTCGACGGTGGTGGCAGCCTTGTGGTCGCCGAAGTAGCGGACGTGCCCGTTGTCCATGTCGAACACGTCGTGCCAAGGCGTCTGCTCGGTGCCAGCCTTCCAGGGGCTCGACCGGATGAGAATCACCGGCCGCCTGTCCCCACCCGGAGCGCGTACCTTCGCCATGCCGTTGATCCCAGCCTCCAGCAGCGCTCGCGGGAGATCAGGCGAGTGAGTCACATGGTGGAAGTTGGGATACCCGTCCAGCACCGTCGGGCCGGGATCCTTCCCGGTGGCGTAGCGGTACACCTGACCAACACGCAACTGACCACCCACGGTTGCCCCCATGACAGCACTTCCCGACGATCGTCAGGTAACCGTACTGGTCATCGCCGACACACGGGCGTGTAGTCCTGTTCGGACCGTAAGCAGGGGTTGGCGCACATCGCCTTCCCAGCTGTGCGGTTGGGAAGGCGGCGGCGTCGATGGAGAATCTGCGGCCTCGCTAACGCAATCGAGGCATCTAGCTTTCGGCCGTAATTGCTCGCAACAGGTGGCTGAGTGAGATCACGAAAACGGTGTGGTCGCCTCCGGTCTCCAATCTGGCCAGATGGGTTACCCCGTGGTATCGCCGGTCAACGGCGTCTTCGCACTCCGTGAACGTTATTGCATTACCCCCAGCCGTTCGATCCTTTCCGATCTCCCAGCAGACCAGGAACTTCATGTCGCTCCACTTCTTCACTTCGGAGACGACATCAGCAAGGACTGAGTCCGCTGTCAGCTTGAACTCGGCAACCCCTTCCGCTTCACGAATGTCAACGTCGTCCACCCCAGGAAGTCTCTCTTTCAGGGCATCCGGAGCGACTGAAGGGACGTACTCAAAGAACGAGTCGTAGAAGTCGAAGCCGCTGAAGTAGACGGGCTGCAAGTGTCGCAGTACGCCCAGTCCAACCAGCTCGCCGTACAGGGCAATTACGTCTTGCTCTGCTTGGGGCTCGGTCTGAAGAGAGATCTCGCCGATCCCTGGAAGCAGTCGAGGCGACATGCGGCTCTGGCGCCTGACGTGTGCCTTGACCGCGGGGTCCATGTAGCCAGGCTGGGTAGGGGCCGTTCGTGGCGGGCTGACACGCAGAAACGGCCGGCTCTGTTCTGCGAGCCTGTTGGCAACTAGTTCCTCGGTGATACGCAGGAAATCGTGAACATTGGGCGGGAAGTCTTTTCGGCCCAAGTCCGGCTCAATCCCGCGCAGGCTGTAGATCAGCCAAGTCCTGTCGACGTTAAAGCCGCGATGCGTTAGCGTGATCTCTCTGTTCCAGGAAGAGATCATGCCGTCAGTTGCGACCCTCAGGCTGGGGAAGTGGAGGCTCTTCCGATTGCGCGGGATCTTCCAGTTGTCGCCGAGCTGATCTCGATAGGAAGCGCTATACGAGAACAGGGAATAGACGTGGACGTCGTGGGTGTCGATGAACGCTTCTACCTCTTCGGGTTCGACAAGTTGCTCACCTGTCTTTGCCCCGATGAGGTCCTTGAGTTCTTTGGGGTCAAGAACCCAGTAACACGCGTGAAAGGCCTTCTTCTCTTTCGCGGACGGCTCGGAGTTCTTGTTGTTCTTAAGCCAGTTTCCCAGGTTGAGAACCTTGATTCCCGCAGCGAGGTCCTCATGCGGATAGCGGTAAGAAGGAGCGACTGGTACGGTCTCCGTCTTCGCCTGCCGCTTGTACTCCAGTGTGACTTTGAGTGGCCTCTTCTTCGTGACCTCGGGGGGCTCCACGAGACCTGCCGCGGTCTGGTTCCGGATCGCTGTCGTCGCGTACTCCAGGGTCGGGAACGCGTGTCGAAGGCTTCGGGGCTCCGTTTGAGGGCTCAGGCGAATGGTTACAATCGTCCCTGTTCCGTCAAGTCTTCCGCCACCTTGAATTTCTTCGAGTCGTCCAACCGGAGGCTGCTCGTTGCCGGGGTCTTCCACCCATGCGCGCCCATGCTCAAGGCGCACGATGTAGTGTTCGTCATCGGTCTTTGTCTCAAGTTCGAAGAAGTTGAAGCCGTAGGCGAGGAATGTGAGCCCCACGCCCTTATGGCCTCTCACTAGTCCGGCCAGGAAATCAGCACGCTTGCTGCCGACGTCAGGAGCGAGCCACTTGGCGATATCTTCGCTGGGAATTCCCCGTCCGTTGTCACGAACAGAGATTGTGTTCTCGTCGGTGTCGAGGGTGATCCGCACCTCGCCGTCCCCCGGTAGCCCAGGGGCTGAAAGGACTTCGTCGACCGCATTCTGGATCGGCTCGGCAATGACGTCGGCAGCGTTGTGGTAGCTCTTGATGACGTTGATTACACGCTGCTTCACCCAGGCCTGAGTGTCGCTTTGCGTGAGCATCGCAAGCGGATGGATATCGCGTGGCATCTCTGCTCCTGATGCAGTGCGGGGCAATGGTGATCAGCATGGCACAGCCTGCCTGGGCCCAGGAGGAAGTTGGCCGTAGGGCTGGCAGAGCGGCTTTGAATGACCATCTTGGGCGAGCTGGGGCCTGCCCCCCCACAACCGCGCCGGCTCCCATCCCGTCTGCCGTCGACCCACACACCGTGGAGCGGGCGCGGGTCTTGGCGTCCAGGTGGAGCGCGCCACTGTACGAACGACCTGGACGCCAAGACCCGTGTCTGCTCGGCTCTGCCTGGGTCGATGGCAGACGGGATGGGAGCCCCCACCTTCACCACGATGCTGCCGGCAGACGCCCACGGGCCCACTCCATCCCGGAGCCTGAGCGCCCCCGCCGGAGGTATCGTCCTGGCTGGCACTTCACGCACTTACCCCGGCCAAGCCGTGGTTCTTCCCGCCCATCAACCCGAGCTGTCCGGCGTGCGGACGGCGGCCGGGCTGGAGCGGGGCGTAGACAGGAGCGCAGGCCCGGGCGACGGGCCGCGCGCGCCGCGCCGTGCGCGGCGGGTGCCTTGATGAGGTAGAGAAACTTGTAACAGCTCAAGGCCGCGCGTCTGCCCGGTCGGCAAGCTCCTTCAACTCCGGGGGCGTCGCACGTCCGGCGAAGAGGAGAAGGTCCCGGATCGTTTCCCTGGCGGCGACGTGAGTGTGGATCAAGTCTGGGGACAGGTCCTCGGCGTCCAGCAGGGCTCCCAGTGCTTCACCGACCTGGCGCCGTTGCGCGTAGGCCCGGCCAAGGTCCATCTTCAGGCGGGCTCGACGCTCCAGCGACAGCGAGGACGTGTCCAGCTCGGTACCGACCTCGATGGCTTCGCCGGCGTCTCCCAGCTCGACCGCGATCGAGACGGCCTGGATCTCCACATTGGTCGGCCCGAACTCCAGGTTGAAGTCGTTGCGGTCCTCGCCCAGTCGTGCCGCGACCTCGCGGGCTCGCTTCATCTCCTGCCGCGCCCGGGTACGGTCACCCGCTCGTGCGTGGATGAGGGCCAGCGCCAGGTGCAGGGCTCCGATGACTGACAGTGCCTCGGGTTCGCCCGCGGCTTCTCGGTAGTGCCGTTCCAACGCGTTCAGGGCGGTGGTCGCGGAGTGCTCGGCCTGGTCTAGGTGCTTGAGCCGTACGAAGGCCTGGGACAGACGAAAGACGCTGGCGAACACCTCCAGGGTGTTACCCGACTCCTCCGCTGCGCGGATGGCACGGTCCGCTGCTACCCATGCGGCGTCCGCCTCGTCCTGCCGTACGAATGCGGCGGCGAGAGCCTGGTATGTGCGGCTGAGTAGACCCCATAGCCTTTCTCGATCTTCCGGCGGAGCCGTCCTCGCCGCGCGCTCGATCCGGGGCACCAACGGCCCCAAGGTGGAACTCAGCTCCGCGAACTCATTGGCATGGGTCAGCTCCCACACTCGGTCCACCGCGCGTTGGAGCTCCTCCATATTGGCGGGGCCAGGGCTGGCCGGATCGAGAATGACCTCCGGGACGGGGTGGCCCGAGATGACCAATCGCGCTTGGTCGAGGTCGTTGGGAAGCTCGATGGCCGGCTCTTCTGCCGGGGCCTGCGTCGGCGCGTCTGCCCGCAACTCCTGCACGGAGACTCCCAAGCCGTCCGCCAGTAGGCGCAGTACGTCGAGGCGGTTGACCGGCTGGATGCCCCGTTCTACCTGGGACAGCCAACTCGCAGTACGACCGATCTCGGCGGCTAGCTGCTTCTGCGTGAGGCCGCGCTGCTCGCGAAGGTCTGCGACCCGCGCACCGAAGACACGGCGTTCTTCTGAGGTCACCTCCACGCCCCGGCGGCGCCCTGGCTCTGCACGAAGGTGACGTCGAAGTCCGCCACGTACTTTTCCCGCTCCGCCAGGAAGTGGCGGGTGTGCGGCTGCTGCTCGTGCTGGTCGAACGCCTCGCGGTCGGCGTACAGCTCGTAGAACAAACGGGTGTTGGGCTCGTCGGCCACGGTGTGCACAACGTACGAGAGGGTTCCAGGCTCATGGGTCTGGATGCCCTTCAAGGTCTCCTCGACGAGAAGGTCGAAGGCTTTCGCTGCCTCTGCGTCGCGCAGGTTGAACCGGACGACGAGGCCGAAACCGCTGGTCATGTGGTCCTCCTTAGGTGTCGCCATCAGAGTCGCAGAGATGTAGCCGCACTGCTACTCGCAGAACTTCTTGACTCGCAGTTTTTCTGTGCCTACCTTCATAGTGAAGCTGCGACTCGGCGAACCGCTGAGCCTGACTCAAGGAGTACCGCTATGCCGTCGTTCAAGGTGGACACGTCGACCGCCATGGTGTTCGTCGCCACGGCCCCCGTACCGAAGCTCGTGAGCAAGCAGACCGGTGAGAGGGCCGTGGACCGGGAGACCGGCGCCAACCTTTCCACGGTGGGGCTGCTGATCTCGGATGAGGGGGAGGGCAACCTCTACCAGGTGACCGTGCCGGAGACCGGTCTCCCGGAGAACCTGATGCCGGGTATGCCGGTGTCGGTGATCGGGCTCAAGGCCCGGGACTGGGAGAACACGTTCAACGGCCAGACCCGTCACGGCATCTCGTTCCGCGCCGTCGCCCTCACGGCCGGGGTCTGACCGTGACGGACCTGTCGACGTTATGGGAGGTCGGTCTCCCGCTCGCCGGAACCGCCGGCACTCTCGGCTACGCCAAGGCTCGGGCGCCGCGTGTGTTCTGGTCGCTGGTGGGTCTGCCGGTGGCAACGACGCGGTTCGCGGTGACCTACCGGTCCACGATGGACGTGTGCGGGCTGACGGTGCAGCCCTCTCGCTTCCGCGCCTTCCTGGTCCGTAACGTCGCCCGCCGCGCCGACGTCCAGCCGGTTCCGCCGAAGGTCCGCCGGATCCGGGCCAGCATGACCGGCCTGCGCATCACGCTGCGCCTTCCGGCCGGGTTGGAGCCCGCGGATGTGATGGCGGCTTCCGAACGGCTGCGGCACGCCTGGGGCGTCCACTCGGTCAACGTGGTGACCGTCAAGCCCGGCTTCGTGGAGCTGCGGATGACCGGCTACGACGTGCTTCGCCGGGTGCGGATGCCGCGCCGGATCGTGTCGGGGTCGATGTCGGTTCCGGTCGCGCTGCGGGAGGACGGTACCGCCTTCGTCCGTGACTACCTCAAAGTCCCCCACGCGCTGACCCTGGGGGCGAATCAGTCGGGCAAGTCGATGTATCAGCGCAACCTGATCGCCGGACTCGCCCGTCTCCCGGTCGCCCTGGTCGGCATCGACTGCAAGCGCGGTGTGGAACAGCGCGGCTACGCGCCCCGCCTCTCCGCCCTGGCGACCACCCCGGAGGACGCGGACGGTCTCCTGGATGTGCTGGTGGGGGAGATGGAAGAGCGCTTCGACCTCCTCAGCGCCTACGGGGCCGGTGACATCTGGGCCCTGCCTGACGACGTCCGCCCCGCCCCGGTCGTGGTCCTGGTGGACGAGGTCGCGGAACTGTTCCTCGTCGCCACAAAGAAGGACGAGGAACGCCGGGACCGCATGGTCACCCAGCTCATCCGCCTCGGCCAGATGGCCCGCGCCGCCGGCATCTTCCTGGAGGTGTGCGGGCAGCGCTTCGGCTCCGACCTCGGCAAGGGCGCCACCGCCCTGCGCGCCCAGCTCACCGGCCGGACCGTGCACCGGGTCAACGACAAGCAGACCGCCGAAATGGGCGTCGGCGACATCGCCCCCGACGCCGTCGTCACCGTACTGACCATCCCCCCGGACCAGCCGGGGATCGCGGTCGCCGGGGACACCTCCGGCGGCTGGTCCCGCATCCGCACCCCGCAGCTCACCGCCGCCGAAGCGGCCGAGATCTGCGCCGCGCACGCTCACCTCACCCCGGACCTGCCCGCCCTCACCCCCTACCGGCCCGCCGTTCCGGTCCGCGTCGGCGCCTCGGTGCCGGTTCCGCTGGTCAAGCCGTCCCCGGCGACCCCCTAGCGGCTCTCCTCCCCCCTCGGTGGTGTGACCGTCTCGCGCCAGGTCCCTACCCGACCCATGCCTGAAAGGAGGTGAACCCCTGATGTTCCGCACCCTCCGCCTCGACGCCGTGCTGGTCCAGGCCGTCATCGCCGGGGCCCTGTCCTTCGCTCACCTGCACGACCTGGCGGCCGCTGCCGGACAGGACGGCTGGAAGGCCTGGGCCTACCCCGTCTCCGTCGACCTGCTGCTGGTCGCCGCGTGGCGCCGGATGCGCAAGGACGGCGGCAACCGCGACGCCTGGCTGTGGTTCGCCATCGCCCTGATCGCATCCCTCGGCGCCAACGTCGCCACCGCCGGACTTCTCGACATGAACGACGTCCCGGCCTGGCTGCGCATCCTCGTCGCCGGATGGCCCGCCCTGGCCTTCCTCGGCGGCACCCTCCTTGCCCACGCCCCCCACCCCGAACCAGAACCCGCTTCTGTTCCGGAGCCCGAACCGGCCACGCCGGAAGAGCCCGTGACCGAGCTGGTCGTGGAACGCGCTCCGGAACCTGCTCCGCAACCGGCAGCGGAGCTCCCGCCGGCCGAACCCGTCGCCGTCGAAGCCCCGCCGGAGCCCGTCTCCTCGGCACCCGCCGTCCCGGTGCCGCCCGCGCTCCTCGCGCATGCGCAGAAGATCGCGGACGCCCACCGGGCTCAGACCGGTGAGCCGATCGACGCGGAAACCCTCCGCACCCGCCACGGCCTCCCGCCCGCCCTCGCGGACTCCATTGCCCTCCAGCTCGCCTGACCAGAAAGGAGAAAACACCCGTGCGTCCGAACCGCTTCTACGACGTCACCCGCATCGGCCCGGTGCAGGTCGGCACCCACCGCGACGGCCGGGGCCGGACCAAGCACACCGCTGTGTGCACCGCCCCGCGCTGCGACTTCTCCGCCGACTACAACACCCGCGCCGCCGCCGAACTCGCCGCCCGCACCCACCGCTGCCAGCCCCGCTGACCGAAGGAGACCCGCGCCATGAACGTCCCGCTCTGGCTCGCCCTGCTCGTCGTCGGCGGACTCGGCATCAAGCTCATCCGCCCGCCCTGGTGGCTCGTCGCCGTCCTCCTCCTCGGCGGCTACCTCCTGGCCGACAGCCTCCTCGCCCCCGTCATCGACACCACCATCAAGTAGGGAGACCCGCGCCATGCTCCAGCCCCGCATCCCGGTCAACCCGCTCCCGACCGGTACCCCCATCCCCCTCAACCACCCGGCACCCACCCCGGCCGCCGACATCGAACCGACCGCGCCCGCCCCGGCCCCGGTTGTTCCGGCTCGTGCGGCGGTGCAGCTCACCCCCGGCAGCGCGCTCGCCCTCGCGGCCGGCGGCGGCGCGGTGGTCCTGGTAGTCGGCACGGTCCTGGTCTCGATGCTCCTCGCGGTCGCCATCACCGGCGTCTCCGTCGCCGTGTGCGCCGTGGTCCTCAAGTCCCTGATCAACCAGGAAAGGAAGCACTGACATGGGCCTGTTCCGCCGCAAGACCGACGAGACCCCGGCCAACCCGCAGATGGCTGAGCTGGGCCGCGAGTACGCCATCGCCAAACGGCACGGCGACCGCAGGACCGTCGGCCGCATTACCCGCCAGCTCGGCACCTCCGGCGTCAGCGAGACCGACCGCGCTTCCTTCCAGCAGGGCCGTGACGCCTATGACGCCATCCCGCCCATCAAGCCCTCCCGCACTCGGCGCAAGGGCCGGTGAGTGTCGTGGACAGCTACACCATGGCAGCCGCGGGCTTACCCGCCCTGGGCTGGGCCCTGCACGGCGGGCTGCTCGCGCGCCGTCTGGCCACCGCCCGCCGCGACCCGCTGACCGGACTGCACACCCGCGCCGGATGGACCGCCCGCGCCGAACGCCTCATCGCCAAACACCCCGGCGCCCTCGTCCTCCTGGTCGACCTGGACGACTTCAAGACCGTCAACGACACCCACGGCCACGCCGCCGGAGACACCGTCCTCACCGCCACCGCCCGGCGGCTGAGCGACTGGTGCGGGCGTCAGGGGATCGCCGCCCGGCTCGGTGGGGACGAGTTCGCCGCCATCGTCGCCCACCCCGACCGCACCACCGGCCTCGTGGCTCTCTGGTCCGCCCTGGACAGCCCGGTCACCCACCACGGACACACCCTGCCGGTCTCCGCCTCGGTCGGCCACTCCTACCCCGCCCACCTGCCGGTCCCCACCCTCACCGACGCCCTGTCCGCCGCCGACAAGGCGATGTACGCGGCCAAGGGCCACGGCAGGCGCAACACACACTGAGCGGCCCCCGGGACGGCTCTCTCGCCAAAGAACCGCCGCCCCGGGCGCCTTCAACCCCCTCCAGATCCACCGGACCCGAAAGGGAGCACTCATCATGCCTGAGAACACCCTCGCCCAGCGCGTCTGCCGTGACTGCGACGGCTTCCCCGTCGTCCACATCGCCACCGGCCTGCCGACCGTCGATGGCACCCGCGACACCGTCCGCGTGAACTGCCCCACCTGCAAGGGCACCGGCCACACCACCCCCGCCGCCCTCGTCCGCGCCGGGCGGTGATCGCCGTGGCCCTCTTCGACTGGCGCTCGCCCGAGCACTTCGACCACTCCGGCGACAAGCCCTGCGTGATCTGCACCAAGCCCACTCCCCTGCGGTCCGACCGCGGCAAGCCCGTCCACAAGGTCTGCGCCGAGGACTGGTCCGACCGCCACACCGCCACGGAGGACAACCGGTGAAGACGCTGCCCCGGGTCCTGGACCTGTTCTCCTGCGCCGGCGGTGCCGCCATGGGCTACCACCTCGCCGGATTCGCGGTCGACGGCTGCGACATCGCCCACCGCCCCAACTACCCCTTCGCCTACCACCACGGCAACGCCCTCGACTACCTCGCGGACCTGATCGCTTCGGGCGAGATCGAGCGCTACACCCTCGTCCACGCCTCGCCGCCCTGCCAGGCCGGCTGCACGGTCACGGTCGGCACCAACGCCTCCCGCGGCTGGGGCGGCGCTCACACGGACCTCGTCGCCCCGACCCGCGAACTCCTCGACGCCTGCGGCCTGCCGTACGTAATCGAGCAGCCCAACGGCCGGGCCGCGATCCGCAAGGACCTCACCCTGTGCGGCGAGATGTTCGGCCTGGGCGTCCTGCGGCACCGCAATTTCGAACTCGGCCGCTGGGCCACCCCCAAGCCCACCCACCCGCGCCACCGCGGCTACGTACGCGGCCACCGCCACGGCGTCCGCCGCGAGGGCCCCTACGTCGCCGCTTACGGCAAGGGCGGCGGCAAGGCCACCGTTCCCGAGATGCAGCGCGCCATGGGCATCACCTGGACCGACGTCCACGCCGAGCTGACCGAAGCCATCCCGCCCGCCTACACCCGCTGGATCGCCACCGCCTTCACCACCGCCCGACAGGAGGTGTTGGTGTGACCGACTCCGCCACCGCGGCGGGCCTGGACCCGGCCACCCTGAGCGACTTGCTCCGAGTGGCCGGGTCTCCCGGCTTCGACCGCCTCACCGAACAACTCCGCCGCACCGGCGGCTGCACCAACCCCATCCGCCTCACCGGCGGCACCAAGCTCCTCGATCCCGCCACCCGCACCGTGCTCCACGCCTACACCACCGACGCCGAACCCGGCGGAGTGCTGCGGGTCGCGTGCGGCAACCGGCGGGCCTCCCGCTGCCCCGCCTGCGCTTGGACCTACGCGGGCGACACCTACCACCTCATCCGCGCCGGACTCACCGGCGCACCCGACAAGGGCACCCCGGAGACGATCCGCGACCACCCCCGGGTCTTCACCACGCTCACCGCCCCGTCCTTCGGCCCGGTCCACAACCGGCCCGGCACCCGGCCCTGCCGCTGCGGCACCCGCCACCCCGAGGACGCACCCGAGCTGGGCACCCCGCTCGACCCCGGCAGCTACGACTACGCGGGGGCGGTGCTGTGGAACAACCACGCCTCCGACCTGTGGCGCTACTTCACCATCTACCTCCGCCGCGAGATCGCCGCCCGCGCCGGCCTCACCCAGAAAGCCGCCCGCGAACAATCCCGCGTCTCCTTCGGCAAGGTCGCCGAGTACCAAAAACGCGGCGCCGTCCACTTCCACGCCGTCATCCGCTTCGACGGCCCCAAGGGCCCCCACACCCCGCCCCCGGCCTGGGCCACCCTCGACCTCCTCACCGACGCCATCCACGCCGCCGCCACCCGCGTCCAAGTTGTCGTCCCCGCCGCCCCCGCCCACGGCGTCGGCCAGGACCTCGCCCTCACCTGGGGCACCCAGCTCGACATCCAACCCATCAACGCCTTCGGCCAGGGCGAAGACCTCACCGAACAGGCCGTCGCCGCCTACGTCGCCAAGTACGCCACCAAAGCCGCCGAGACCACCGGCACCACCGACCACCCCGTCGGCAACAAAGAAGCCCTGATCCTTCTCGACATCCCCGACCACCCCCGGCGCCTGATGGAAGCCTGCATCGACCTCCACACCGCCTACCCCGACCGCCGCCTACGCGACTGGGCCCACATGCTCGGCTTCCGCGGCCACTTCTCCACCAAATCCCGCAGCTACTCCACCACCCTCGGCGCCCTCCGACAGGTCCGCGCCGACTACCGCGCCCAACAGCAACGCACCGCCCTGGGCCTGCCCGACCCCGACGAACACTCCGAAGCGACCGTCCTCACCATCGCCCACTGGACCTACGCCGGACACGGTCACACCCCCGGCGAATCCTGGCTCGCCGCCAACATCCGCCGCGACATCCAACACAACCGCGAACACGCCCGCGAACTTCGCGCCGAACTCGAAGCCCAGGGGGATGAACTGCTGTGAAGGACGAACTGATGACCGTGCCGCAGATCCTCGCTGTCCTGGGTGGGGTCTCGCGACGCACCTTCTACCGCTGGCGGGAGTTGGGGCATGCGCCGGCCGCGTTCAAGCTCCCCAACGGCGAGCTTCGAGTGTGGCGGAGTGACTTCGACACCTGGCTCCGTGGACTGGAGAGGGCCGCGTGAAGTCGCTTGATGTGAAGGTCTGGAGTGTCCGTAAGCGGGACACCAAGACGCCCTCGTACGGGGTCCGCTGGTCTGTGGCGGGCAACGTTTCGTCCGAGTCGTTCCGTACCAAGGCGCTCGCAGATCACTATCGCACGAAGCTCATGCGGGCGATGCGGGACGGCGAAGAGTTCGATACGGAGTCCGGCCTCCCTGCCTCGATGGAGGAGAAGAAGTCCGCCGTGTCGTGGTACGAATTCGCCCTCAGGTACCTAAGGGCTGTCCCGTAAATGATCTCCAAGTCGTCCCGGGCATCGTTGGTTGTGGTGTGATTGCCTGGTCTATCCGGCGAGGGCGAGGTTGTGC
>NZ_JBIAUG010000041.1:0-15152 GCF_042892575.1 Streptomyces sp. NPDC001744 | reverse complement strand
CGGGCCAGATGCTCCACCCGACGCATCGGCACCATCGTCCAAGCCATCCACACCCTCCTGACCTGCAACTATTCAGGATGAAAAAGGCTCACTGACCGACCGGGACGGAAAACCGCTGCGGTCGGTGGATCTGCGGCGGCTGCGCAAGACCTACAAGTCGAGGGTGTACCTCCAGACAGGCGGAGTGCTGCCGGACTTCACCAGCGGGCACACGCCGCAGGTCGCAGGCCGCCACTACGCGGACATCCCCGCCCACGACGAGATCCACGATGCCACGGTCGAGGCCGGGCTCACCCAGGCCCTCGCCGTCACTTTGTCCGCCCCCGTCGTCCTCGACGACGAGGGCAACCGTCTGGACGACGGCGAAGGGGAACTCGCGCCCGAAGCGGTCACGGACGCGTTGTCCGGGGCGACGGACGTGTGGGTGTCGTCCTGCACCGACTTCTTCGCCTCCCCCTGGGCGAACAAGCCCGGTGCCCCTTGTCCGGTGCCGCCGTGGGTGTGCCTGGAATGCACGAACGCGGTGTTCACCAGCCGCCACCTGCCCGCCGTCCTCTCCATTCTGGACACGATCGAGCGCCAACGCGAGGAGTTCCCCACCGCCGAGTGGACCATCCGCTTCGGCCAGGCCCACGAGCGGATCACCACCGGCGTGCTCAACCGGTTCACCGCCCGCCAGATCGCCACCGCCAAGGCGATCGCCGAGGCAGACGGCGCACGCCTGGCGCTGCCGACGGCCTTCTTGGAGACGATTCGATGACCGCGGCCCCAGCGCGGAAGAAGCCCGCCGCCCACCGCTACCCACGCGACACCGACTTCGTCCTGCCGTGGCCCTGACCCAGGGCCACAACAATCGCGGCCCGAGAGTTGGCGAAGACGTATGGGACCTACGGGACTTCATCCCCCGCACCAGCCGGCAAAAGTTCGTCCACCTCACCGGTGCCACCGGCGACCTCGAGCGCCGCACCATGAAGGAATACCTGTACGCGCGGCTGCGCGTCCCGGTCGGCCGGCTGGCCAAGCCCATCAAGGTGACCTGGCTCGCCGAGGAAGGACGCAACTTCCTGCGGACCATGCAGACGCTCGCCGCGATAGGCGTACCCCGGCTGCAGGACCTGCGCAAGGAGCACCTCGACTCCTTCCTCACCCACGTACGTCCCTTCGGGCCGAACACCGTGGAGAACCAGATCATCACACTCAAGGCCATCGCCGTGCTCGGCGACCACTTGAGCGGTGACCGGCTGGAGTTCGTGCCCTGGCCCTACCGCTCGGCCAGACAGATCTCAGGGCTGCAGCAGGGGGAGGAGAACACCACTGCCCGCATTCCCGAGCAGATCATGCGGCCCTTCCTGACCGGCGTGGTCTTCTACGTGGAGAGCGCCGCTCAGGACGTGATCGCAGCCCGCCGGGAACTGGCCCGAATCGACGCGACCGCAGTTCCCAGGAGCGGCCAGGGTGAGGCCCGCCGGAAGTTCGAACAGTTCATCGCCGAGCGCAGAGCCCAGGGCCGCGGCATCCCTGCCCTGCCGCTCGAACGCCACGCTCGCAGGCCAGGTGCCTCCGTCATCGACGGTGTGGTCCAGGCACCAAACCTGTCGATGGTCGAACTGCTCACCCAGGTCCGCAGCGCCTACCACCTGCTCCCTCTACTCAAGGACGCGGGAAGAGAGCTCGGCTACGAAGAGGGGGGCCTGCCCTTCTCCAGGGCAGACTGGCCACCGACGGGCCGCCCATGGCGGCCCGAGTTCAGCCGGAGCACTCTTGAGGCGGAGACCTCCTACGTGCGCACGGCCTGCTGGGCGGCGATCGCCTATCTCTCCGGCATGCGGGACGCCGAGGTACGAGACCTGCGGCGAGACTGCGCGCGAGTGGAGACCGCCGCGGACGGCCGCCTGCGGTACAAGATCCACGGGCGGGTCTACAAGGACCGCAAGGTCACCGGTGAGGAAGCCGACTGGGTGGTGCTCGATCTCGTGCACCGGGCCGTAGAGGTCCTGCTGGAAATCGACGACGACCCCACGCACCTCTTCGGCTACACCGCTCCCCACGGCTCCCTGGGACTGATGATGCACATACCCCAGCGGCTGAACGACTTCCGGGACCACCTCAATGAACTCTTCAGAGACGAGGAGGGCCCCTTCGTTCCCGCGCCCGCCGTCACCGGCACAGACGGTCCTGATCCGCAAGACGAGGACGCGACGGCGGCCAGAGACACCGAGACGCCGCCGGCCGAGCCGATGGCCTGGCGGTTCGACACACTGCAGTTCCGCCGCACACTGGCCTGGCACATCGCGACCCAGCCCTTCGGGATGGTGGCAGGAACCCGGCAGTACAAACACGCCAGCTTCGCGATCTTCGAAGGATACGCGGGGACTTCGGCGTCCGGCTTCGCCGATGAAGTCGAAGCCGAGAAAGCCACGGCCAAACTGGACTACGTCGAAGACCTCTACCACGACTGGAACGAGGGAGGCCAGTCAGCAGGCGGCGCCACCCAGCGTATCGAGGCCGAGTTCGACCGCATCCGGGCAGAACTGGGCGACCTGCCCGGAACGGCCGCGAGCCCCGAGCGTCTGCGCACGATGCTGCGGCACCTGAGCCGCACCCTGCACCCCGGCGTCCTCAACGACTGCTTCCACCAACCAGCCACAGCCGTGTGCGAGAAACGGTTCAGAGGGCTCGGCCGCCCGCTACCCATGCTGAACATGTGCCTGACCTGCCCGAACTCGCACCGGTCGTCGGTCCACCTGCCCCGGCTCCGCCAGACGCGCGACAGCGCGGCCGACGAACTCGGTGACGCGAGGGGACTGCCGGCCCACCAGCAGAGCGCCATGAGCCACTTCACCGCCACACTCGACTCGCTGATCGACGAACTCCGAAAAACCACACGACCGGAAACCCCCTGATGACCAGCCTGCAAAGTACACATTCCGCCTTCGCCCGGCTCAGCCGTGACAACAGCCTGACCGACACGGACCGGGCAATCATGCGGGCATTCGAGCAGATGATGGGCGACCGCCCGGAAATCTCCGACGGCTCACTCACCGTGGTGAACATCGCAGCCGAGGCCGGCATCTCCCGAGCCTCGTACTACCGATCGCCCGTCGCGGCAGCCATCAAAGAGATCCTGGCCGCCCCCACCACCCAACGACCAGAGCTCGACGAACTCAAGAGCGAGGCAGCCCGCTTGCGCAAGGAACTGCGCAAGCTACGCCGCCAGAAAGCCGAGGAGATACGCGAACTCAGGCAGACGGTCGCCACATACGCGAACCACATCCAGGTGCTGACCTTGCGCAACGCCGAGCTGGAGGCGGAGGCCACCGGCCTCCGTGGGCAGATCGAGGAAGCAACCGGCGGCACAGTCCGAGTCATCCGTCCGCATCACGAGCCCTAGAGATCGCGCCGCCTGCTCGCACGCACAAGAGGTGGCTTGTTAGCAACCCTTCCGCACGCATCGCGCGGAGGCGTCTATGAGGGCCACACCTCGTTGCCTGCCCTTCCAAGACCCTCGGGGGACCCGGGGGGGAACGCTTCTGCAAGCAAAGTGGTACAGCTTGCAAATATCTACGCAGAACAGCAGTTCGCGCCCACCTTCCGGCCAACCTCGTTACACATAATCATTATCCGTACACCCTGAGTGGGCAGCTGATTAGGCTTCATGCAGCGGAGGCGCCAGCCCGTACGTCGTGGGGGGCTTCCATCTTTTCTTGTGCCGCGAGTAGAGGGTTGGCCTGCTGTGACTGCACGCGTCGAAGATGTACGAAAGATCCTCGTCCAGGCGGCTCCGGGAAGCACGGTCGATCTCCCGGTGTCCGTGTTCACCGACCCTGGCGCCGCGGCGCTTGTCTTTCCAGGTGGCACCGTACGGATTGACGGCGCGGTGTGCGATGCGACGGCCCTAACGGCCGGCGGGCGGACCAGGACCACCGCGTCCCTGGCACCGGTCGATGTCGCGTTCACCACCGATGGCGAACGGATCACCGGAACGCTGGCCAGAGTCGATCTCGGGGAGGGGCGCGGCCTGGTCCTGGTCGACGGCGCTCCCGACGGTACGGATCTACCGCCTGGGGCCTGGGCCCTGATGGATGGCCGGGTACTGCGACTGACCAGGCGTACTCCCGCGCCGCCAGCTGACCCCGACCGCCTGGACGGCCTGGGCCGCGCCCTGCCCGCCAGGCAGCCCCGCAACCGGGCAGAGCGCGACAGCGCCCCTCAGGCACTGGTCACCGAGCACGGCATTCTCACCCCCCGCCCCGGGCCGCAGCGCCGCAAGGGGATGCGGGTCCTGGAGGCGCCGTCGGTGCGCGGCTGGTCGCCGATCGGTACCCCGGGCGGCGACAACGGGTTGAGCGTCGACTACTACAACCCGCCGCTGCGGATCGCCGGCGCGCTGACCGCGCTGACTTACCCCGAGGGCTACGACGCGGTGGTCGGCGGAGTGTTGCTGGTGGACACCGGCGCGTTCAACGGCTCCGCAATGGGTGCCTACGTCGTCCCGAGCAGCGGTACGGATCCGTCGCTCTTCGCGTATGGCTCGCTCGGCAGCCAGGTCGGCTTCGGTCCGCCGCTGTTCCAGGTGCGCGGCATCTCGGCCGGGTTCGGCTGGAACAGCCGGGTGCGGGTGCCGGCGGCCGACGCGCTGGACGACTTCCCGTTCCTTGTCGCGCTCGACAACCCCGGGGAGATTGGCGTCGGTGACGAGGAGGTCAACCCGGTCGAGGTCCTCGGGGCGCTGATCGGCGGCGGAAATCCGTGGGTGCGGCCGCAACAGGGCGATCTGTGGTTCGCGGCGGGCCTGGCCTTCGACTGCTTCGAGACGTTCAGCGGCCGGGCCATGGCGCTGGTGCAGACCGGCTCCGACCTGACGATCAGCCTGCTCGGTGCGGCCGGGATGCAGCTGCCCACCAAGAGCGACAAGAAGATCGCCCGGGTGGAGATCGGCATCGAAGCCACCCTGCGTCCGACGGCCGGGGAACTGAGCATCGGCGCGGCGTTCACCGAGAAGACCTTCCTCATCGACCCGAACTGCAAGCTGCGCGGCGGCGTCGGCATGAAGTTCTGGTTCGGCAACCACGACAACGCCGGCGACTTCGCGTTCATGCTCGGCGCGATCCCCGCGGGCCGTGAATTGCCTGCCCGCTACCCCCGTCAGCAGCCGGCCGGTCTCACCTGGGGTCTCGGGGCGACCGTCAGCATCACCGGTAACGCCTACGCGGCGTTCACTCCCAAGTCGCTGATGGCGGGCGGCTCCCTGGATGTCGTCTTCCAGTCCGGCATGCTCCGCGCCTGGCTCACCGCCCGGGTGGACGCCCTGCTGGAGTGGAACCCCTTCTACTTCGACGTCGGCATGGGCATCCGGGTCGGGGTCTCGGCGACCATCAAGGTCTGGTTCGTCAAGATCAGGATTTCGATCGAGGTCGGCGTCAGCATCCGGATCTGGGGCCCCGCGGTCGGCGGCGAAGCCACCGTCCACCTGTGGTTCATCTCCTTCACCATCGGCTTCGGTGCCGGGCGACGCGACCAGACCCCGGCGCTGGACTGGGGTGGGTTCCAGGGCATGCTGCCGCCGCCGGAGAACATGGTCCGCACCACGGCGATCGCCGGCTACACCGGCGAGGGCGCCCCGGCCACCCGCGGCGCCGTCAAGCCGTGGCTGGTCAGCAACGGCGGCTTCACCTTCACCGCCGACACCCAGGCCCCGGTCAGCAAGGTCTACCTGAACCAGGGCACTGACACTGTCGAGGCCGCATCCGACAGCGCCGTGGACATCCTGCCCATGCACGTGCGCGGCAAGGGCAGCGAGCTGCGCATCTGGCTCACCTACAACGGTCAGCCCGCCACATTGGCGCCCTGGGGCCGCTCCGCCCAGTACGGCAACGTGCCCAACGGCCTGTGGGGCCAGCAGCCTGACGCGCCGAACGACGGGATCATCCCCGACCGGATCCTCGGAATGCGCCTGACCTCACCGCCGGTCGACCACGGCACCTCCACCGGTTTCCTCGACGAGCGGGCCATCTCCTTCGACCCGATCAACCCCGACGGCAACCAGCCGCTCTCCGGAGAGCCCGCCACGGGCCCGGTCCCGAGCCGCCCCGGCGGCGTCATCGCCGCTATCCGGGACGGCATCGACACCCTCGCCACCCGCGACCACCGGGCCGCCCTGGCCCAGGCGCTCACCGGCCTCGGCGCGAACCTCGGCACTCCCGACACGGACCTGAGCGCCTACGCCCAGGCTGCGGGCACCGCCTTCACCGCCGAGCCGATGCTGATCGCGGCCGGCTGACCCCGCACGCCACCGCAGGCCCGCCCGGGTCGTGCCCCGGGCCGGTCCGCGATGCCGCGTGCCCTGCGTCCGCGCCCCGCCCTCACCCGCCCGCCGCGTCCTGTCGAAAGGCACGCCCGTGACCACCACACCCGACTCCGCATCCCGACCGCGCACCAGCACGCCGGAGGCGCAGCACCGCACCCGGTTCTTCGACCACCGCATCCCCTCCCTGTACGCCGGCCGGTACCGGATCGACAACCGGCAGACCCTCCGGGACGTCGGCGGTCAGGACCGCGTCATCGACGCCACCCCACAGCCCTTCGACGTCGTCCAGCCGCGCTTCAGCTTCGACCCGACCGGCATCAACGCGCAGTTCCCCGTACCGGACGCCGTCGGCACCTACAGCCAGACCCTCCCGCACATCAACCTCGACGCTCCCGGCCTGCCCTGGAACCGTCCCCTGGGCCCCGGCCAGCCGGCTGCCGTCCCGTGGATGGCCCTGCTGGTGTTCCGCGAGGACGAGCTGCCGGAGGACCCGGACGCGGTGGGCCTGGTCAAGGCCGGAACGGTGCGTCGGCTCCTGGACGGCGCCCTCGGCGCCGGCAAGCCCCCGGCTCTGTCGCCGGAGAGCATGCGCCCGGACGAGTACGACGAGCAGTGCGCCACCGTCCTCGTCCCCGGCGCCTTGTTCGACGCGGTGAAGCCGCTGCCCGGTGAGATGGGATACCTCGCGCACCTGCGCGAGGGTGGGCGCCCCGACGCGGCCCGTGCCGGGGACGACGCCGAACCGGACGAGGGCGAGCTGAACGCCGTCCTCGTCGCCAACCGCTTCCCCGCCGCCGCAGGCGGGCGCCACGCCGTCCACCTGGTCTCACTCGAAGGGTTCGACCAGTACCTGACGGCCCCCTCTCCCACCGGGGGCGTGCGCCTGGTCTCCCTCGCCTCCTGGTCCTTCACCACCGAACCCGACTCCGGTGTCGGCTTCGGTGACCTCGCCCAGCACCTGGCCACGGCCGACGGCATCACGCCGCGCCCCGCGGACGACCTGCGCCTGCGCGTGCCGACGACCGGCCCGGCCAGTGCCACCGGACCGCAGAAGGAGGCCCTGGAGCGGATGGCGAGCGGGGCCGTGGCCCTCCCGCAACGCCTGGAGACCGGCGAACGCACCTTCTCCTTCTACCGCGGCCCGTTCACTGCCCAGCCCGCCCAGGAGCTTCCCGAGCCTGCCGCCACCCGCCTGGGCTCCCCGGGCGAGGCACTGGTCTACCTGCAGCAGTACGGCGTCTTCGACACCTCCTACGCCGCCGCGTTCACCGCCGGGCGTACGCTCGCGCTCGCGGATGCCGAGTTCCGCAGCGCGCTGCTGGAGTTCCGCTCCGCCGCCCGTACCGCAGCCCGCCGTCTGGCCTCCCACCCGGAGCTCGCCGCCCAGGCTGCGACGGCGCTCAGTGCCCGCCAGCTCACCGCGCCCCTCGCCTTCGAGGCATTCGACCGGCTCCTGGCCGACGGTGACACCCGCTCCGGTGGCGCCCGCCTCGGCCAGGCCCTCGACCAAGCCGGCCCGCAGCTGCGCGCCGGCCGGCGCCGTACCGCGGCCCGCAGCCGCCGCACCATCGGCGACGCGCGTGCTGTACTCGCCCAGCCCGGCGTCGCGAGCCTGCTCACCCAGGCCGCCCCGGGCGAATTCGCGAAGGTCACCGTCTGGCTGGACGCGCTGCGCCGCTTGGAGCTGCTGGGCCTGTCCCACCTGGTGCCGGACCCGAGCGCGCTGCCGGCCGAGAGCATCCGCTTCGCCCACATCGACGCCGACTGGGTGCGGGCGGCCGTGGACGGTGCGCTGAGCGTCGGCGTCGGCCACACCCTGGACGCCGACCTCAACTCCCTTGCCACCGTTGGCGGGCCGGTTGCGAAGTGCGCGGTGCTGATCAACTCCAGCCTGGTGCCGAACTGGCCGAACACCATCGTCGCCGCCTACCAAGGCTCCGAGGTGGTGGAACCGGTGCGTGACGCGGTGTTCGGCACCGAGATCCGCCTGCTGCTCTTCCCGAAAGTCATCGACCGCTTCGAGCTGGCCGAACCCCCGCGCGGCCTGTGCTTCGGTCTCAGCGACATCGGCACCATCGAACTGCGCCAGATCACCGGGGACCGGATCGGCCACCCCATGGGCGAGTTCCCGCCGCCGCCCCCCGCAGACGACAGCCGCTTCCGCCGCTTCCTGCGGCCGGGCGAGCACGACGTCCTCAACGTCGACGGCACCGGTGACGCCCTGGTGCCCGCCCTCTCCCAGGCCCACGGGCTCACCGGAGGCCGGCGGATCTCCTCCGCCCAGTTCGCCCTGCAGATGATCGACGCCCCGCAGGCGCAGACCTTCTCCCGGCCCTGATCCCCATGTCCCCGCGCCGTACTGCCAGGCGCTGACCGAAAGGACTACGGGCCATGTCCGTGGACACCACCCTCATCGTGCCGGTCGAAGTCGCGGCTCTCGCCGTCAACCGGGCCACCCGCGACACCGCAACCCCGCACGTCTTCCACCGGTGGATCACCAACTTCAAGAACATCGGCGAAGGCGTCCCCCCGGAGCCCGCACCGTTCTCCAGCCCTGAACAGTGGACCGGAGAAGAGGAGCGCCTCGGCGTCTATCTCCAGTGGGAACTGCCCGACGCCCTCACCCGGGGCAGCCACGACGAGGAGGAAGGCATCGGCGACTTCCCCCTCGTACCCAACCGGTGGTTGGTCGTACGCCATGCCGACAGCACCCGCGCGCTGAAGGCGTGGATCGTCCAGAGCGACTACCTCGACCCCATGAACGGCACAGTCTCCTTCCAGGACCCCGACAGTGAGGAACCCGCCGCGACCCTGATCGGCAAGTGCCACGAGCTCACCGGTCCCTGGCAGGAACCGGCCGACGCGCACGCGCCGTTCCTCACCGCGATCGGCCCCGGCCTGCCAACCTTCTCGGTCTTCCAGCCTTACAACAGCAACGTCTTCTCCATGCATGACACCCTCCTGGACACCCCTGAGGGTGAGCTGCCCACGCGGGAACGGCTGAGCTACCTCGTCGCCGGCTGGTACGCGGACCCCTCCAGCGACATCCTCGCCGGTACCGACGACCTCGCCGCGCTGCTGGAGCGCCTAAGGTGGCGGCCGCCCGTGGACTCCGGCAGCGGCATCCGCTCCTCCGTCTACTCCGGAACCGTCCTGGGCCTGGACTGGGACCTTTCCGGCCCCGTCCCCGACTCGCCCTGCCCGGCGCCCGCCGACGTCACCCCGATCGTGTCCAACAGCATCGCCGAAGCCGTCGCCGAACTCGGCGCCCAGGCCGGCGGCGAAGGCACGTTGTCCGGGGAGGAGGCCGAGCTGTTCCGGGCGTTCCTGCTCGGCGGTATCGACGCCCTGGAAGAGCGTGACCGGCCCGAGGCCGACATCCTCACCGACCGCCGCGCCCACGACCATGCCTTCGGCCCCGTCGCCGGCGGATACCGCTGGTTCATCGGCGAACGCGGCGAGGAGACCGGCCGCAGCCTCTCCCGCGCGGCCCGGGCGGCCGAAGCCGACACCGTCGCCGACCTCAACCGCCGCCAAGCCGTCCACGACGCCACCGAAGCCGAACTCGACACCGCCCGCGAACACCTCTACCACCTGTGGTGGCTCAGCCGCCTGAAGAAGAAGCCCGCCGATTTCACCGGCCGCATCGACGACGAACTTGACCCGTCCAACGCCGACGGCGCGGCCGGACGCGTCGTCGCCCTCGCCCGCCGGCTGGTCGAACAGCGCGCCGAATTGCCCTGGGGCAAGAGCGAAGCGGACCTGGCCGCGCGCATCGACACCCTCTACCCCGCATACGGCGCCCGGGCCGCACGCCGCCTGATCCGCGTCCCCGCCGAGGACTTCGAGTACAGCGCCGATCCGGTCCTCACTCTTCAGGGCGCCAACCTCCACGCTCCCCTCACCCGCGACACCGCCCTGCCCTGCCGCACCCCCGAACGCCTGGTCACCCGCGCCTCCGGCATCACCACCACCGACGTCGCAGCCACCGCCGCCCAGATCAACCTCACCGGACAGCAGCCGCCCTGCTTCCCCGCGCTGCTCAGCGAGTTCCTCATCCTGGATCGCGCGCTGAGGACCGGCGCGATCCGGGACGTCACGGGAACGCTGCCCGAGTACGGAATCACGCCGTGGACGATGCCCTGGCAGCCGCTGTTCCTGCTGTGGAAGGCCGAGTACTTCCCCCTGCCGGTGCGCGACGGCGACGAAACGCACTGGGACTTCATCGACGGCTCCCGCTACCAGTGGAACGGCACCGGAGAGCCCGGCACGCCGCTGGTCGTCTCCGGCCGCCAGATGCTCGCCCCCACCGCAGGCCACATCGTCGACGGCACCCTGCAGAGCTACGCCCGCGTCCGCGACCAGCTGTCCGCCGACATCCTGCGCCAGGTCCGCACCCAGGCCCGTGAGGCGGACTACCTCTCCCAGACCCTCGACGGCTTCGGTGCCGGCATCGCCCAGCGCCAGCCCCTGGCCGGCCTCCAGCCCGCCGGCGAGCTCGCCGACCTCATCGGCAACGGCGACTACCCCCCGCCCGACCCCGGCCCCCTCAAGGCCAGCGACTGGGACCCCGACCCCGTCTCCACCTTCCAGGACCTGCGAGCCGGGCAGCTCGCCTTCCTCGACCTGGCCGTCGTCGACCGCTTCGGACGCTCCGTCAACCTCATCACCAACGCGACCCACTTCACCCCCGAGATGCCGGACACCATGCGTCCGGCACACCCCGTCAGCGATCACGATCCCGACCGGCTGGTCGAACTCGCACCCCGTCTCCTGCAGCCGGCCCGCCTGCGCTTCGACTTCCTCGCCGCCACCACCGACGAGGACACCGACCTCACCCCCGGGGGCAACCCGGTCTGCGCCTGGCTGCTGCACAACCGCCTCGACCAGTCACTCGTCGTCCACGCCCCCGACGGCGCCGCGCTCGGAGAACTGCGCGTCACCCTCGACGAACACGGGCAGCGAAAGGTGACCTGGTCGGCCCTGCCCGGCTCCGCAGTGACCCAATTCGAGCAACTGGAGGCGCTCACCCGGCACACCTACCAGCTGCTGCACACCGTGAAGACGCGCGGATCCGAGACCTTCGACGCCTTCCGCGCCACCCTCGACCGGGCCCTGCAGACCATCGACCCCGACGGCCCGGCCGACCCCGGCCTCGGCTTCCTCCTCGGCCGACCCCTCGCCCTGGTCCGCACCCGCCTCACCATGAACCTCCGCGGCCCCCTACGCACCGACGTCAGCTGGGCAAACCTCTTCGAACCCTCGCCCTCCCAGCTGCCCGACTACCCATGGGCCATCCGCCTCGGCGAAGCGCAGCAGACCGACGACGGCCTGGTCGGATACGTCCTCGGCGACGACTACGAGCACTTCGAGACGGTCGTCGACCCCGCTGCCGGCGGTGGCGAGTATCTGCGGCCGATCGGCGACCGGCCCAGCCTGGAGCTGGACTTCGGTGACAACAACACCGCAGTCGCCACCGTCCTGCTGGACCCGCGTGCCGCCGTGCACGCCACCACCGACATCCTCGCCACCAAAAAGGTCTTCGTCCCCCAGGAGTTCACCGGCCAGGCGATCGCCCGCATGAGCGTCAACTTCCGCACCGGTCCGCTCCTGGCCGCCACCACCGCCCTGCGCGGCCCGCAGGACGAGAGCGAAGAGACCGTCCTCATGCCCACACCGGCCGGCGTCATCGGCACCTGGACCTGGTCCGAGAACCGCGCCGGCACCTGGGAGAAGCTGCCGATCCTCAGCCAGGACCAGTACGACCTCCCGCTCGCCGAACCCGAGATCCGCTCCGGCTTTCTCACCCTCGACGACGCCGCCGCACACAGCCGCACCGACCACTGACAACCATCACCACCGTGCCGTACCCGCCCCAGACCGGGGCCGGCACGGCACGCGAAGCAGAAAGAGCACCCAATGACCGTTGTAATCCAAACCCAGGACGCCGACACCAGTGCGGAGGCCGAGCCGCTGCTGGCGTACACCGTCAGCACCACCCCGAGCCCGCTCAAGGCATCACCGGAGAACCCGCAGGTCCCCGAGGAAACCGGAGAGGTGATCATCTCTGTCACTCGGCAGAGCGCTACTCCGGCCGATGTCGAGTGGATCAGGGTGAAGGTGCCAGCCGGGACGATGGCGCCCGACCTCGCCACCGACCTGACCAAGATCAGCCCGCGGATCAGCCTCACCGGCTGGACCGTGCGCCTGGACGCGGCCGCCAAGGAATTCGTCTGCGCGCCCGCCGGCAGCCACGCGCCGATCGGCCCCGACACCGGATTCACCATCCAGCTCTCCGACATCCCCATCAGCCGCAAGGTCGGCACCGCACCCATCGAGGTGACGGAATCCTCCCGCACCGACAGCTCGGCTTTCAAGGACCGGCTCACCGTCTTCAACCTCGGCAAGTTCCCCGCAGACTTCTACCTGCGCAACTTCCTGTGCGAACCGTCGATCATCAACAACGGCGGCGACGTCAAACTCACCTGGGAACGCTCCGCCAACGCCACCTACGAACTCCTCTACGGCGACGTCAACCGCGACGTCACCCACCGCACCAGCCTCGACATCGAAGGCGTCAAATCCGACACCACCTTCTACCTCCGCGCCACCACCGGCGACCCCACCAACCCCGTCGTCCGGATCCTCACCACCCAAGTCACCGTCCTCAAACCCGACGTCGAAGTCGGCGACCTCACCGTCCACGGCGCTGTACAAATGATGCAGAACACGGTTCTGGCCGCGCCGCCGCAGCACTGGAAGACCTACGAAACCACCGCGCCGTCCGACGGGTTCCTGTTTGCGGCCTGCAGCCTTGGAGCAGTTGATGTGAACGTGGGCCAGTTCAGCACTTCTCTCAACTCGGATCGCCAGGCCGCCACTCTGGCTGTGCCGAAAGGGGCGACCATCCGGGTGCGCTGGAGCGGCGACCCCGGACATGTCCGTTTCCAGTCGTACTGCTTCGGCGACACCCCCATGCCGGCGTGGCTGCGTATTGACTGAGAGACCGGTCAACAACACCCGCCTCTGATGACCGAAAACGCGGCGCTGCCACCCTGACTGGGCGCGCTCCGCCAACACCCTGGACATCGCTCCGACATCAGTGGCCATACACACGCGATGTTCTATCCCTTCGGGCGTGCTTCTGATCCACGTCGATGGGGCGGACTCTTTTGTCCTGCGCGGTCCGCAAGAGCGAGGAGACCGTCCTCATGCCCACGCCGGCCGGCGTCATCGGCACCTGGACCTGGTCCGAGAACCGCGCCGGCACCTGGGAGAAGCTGCCGATCCTCAGCCAGGACCAGTACGACCTCCCCCTGGCCGGAACCGAGATCCGCTCCGGTTTCCTCGCCCTCGACGACGCCGCCGCCCACAGCCGCACCGGCCGCTGAAAACCCTCACCACCGTGCCGTGCACGCCCCTCGCCGGGGCAGGCAGGGCGCGCAACACCGAGAGAGCACCCCATGACTGTTGTGATCCAGACCCAGGACGCCGACACCAGTGCGGAGGCCGAGCCGCTGCTGTCGTACACCCTCACCACCACCCCGAGCCCGCTCAAAGCCTCACCGGAGAACCCGCAGGCCCCCGAGGAACCCGGGGAAATCGTCATCTCCGTCGCCCGGCAGAGCGGCACCCCGGCCGACGCGGAGTCGATCAGGGTTCACGTCCCTGCCGGAACGATGGCACCCGACCTCGCCACCGACCTGACCAAGATCAGCCCCCGGATCAGCCTCACCGGCTGGACCGTACGCCTGGACGCGCCCGCCAAAGAATTCGTCTGCACACCCGCCAGCAGTCACGCACCGATCGGCCCGGACACCGGATTCACCATCCAGTTGTCCGACATCCCCATCAGCCGCAAAGTCGGCACCGCCCCCATCACCGTCACCGAAAGCTCCCGCACCGACAGCGACCCATTCGAGGACCGGACCACCGTCTTCAACCTCGGCAAATTCCCCGCCGACTTCTACCTGCGTGAATTCCGCTGTGAACCGCCCATCATCCCCAACGGCGGCGACGTCAAACTCACCTGGGAACGCTCCGCCAACGCCACCTACGAACTCCTCTACGGCGACGTCAACCGTGACGTCACCAACCGCACCAGCCTCGACATCGAAGGCATCAAATCCGACACCACCTTCTACCTCCGCGCCACCACCGGCGACCCCACCAACCCGGTCACCCGCATCCTCACCACCCAAGTCACCGTCACCAAACCCGACCTCGACATCGGGGGTCTCACCGTAAATGGACCCACGCAGCTTTTCCAGGCGGCGCAGAAACTTATTAATACGCATGAAGCCGTTACTATTAACACAGTAGCGCCAAGCGATGGCCTGCTCTGGTTCTGGGTAACCAGTAAAGAAATTCGGTTTAGCGTAGAGCCGCACGGATCTGGAGTCATCACGGCTGGCACTTACAACACGGATTATAAGGATCAAAAGCGGGTCCTTGTTCCCGTTTGTAAGGGCGATAGAATCTCGATCAGTCGCCCTGCTTGGGGCGGGGACGCCTATTGGTTCCCTTTCGGTGGCCTTCCCCTGCCCATCTGACTCCCGTGAGGTCACGCCAGGCCGCCCGGAACGAACAGACGGATGACCATCGTGTGCGGGCTCGCAGAGCGGCTGTCGGGCCGCGCCGACCCCTCCGGTGTGGGTCCGCCGAGCAAGGGCCGACCGTTGTACGACCGGCCGGAAGCTCGGGCAACGGCCGCAACGTCACTTCACGGAAGCCAGGTAGTGGGCGGTGCCCCTAAGGGCTGTCCCGTAAATGATCTCCAAGTCGTCCCGGGCATCGTTGGTTGTGGTGTGATTGCCTGGTCTATCCGGCGAGGGCGAGGTTGTGC
>NZ_JBIAUG010000040.1:0-22670 GCF_042892575.1 Streptomyces sp. NPDC001744 | reverse complement strand
ACACCTCCCTCAACGGCACGGGAGCCCTGTGCGTTGCGGTCCCCATCCTGACTCGGCCTGCGTCACTCGATCAGTGGCCACGCTGAAAGAGCTCACTGATGGCAGCGGATCGTTCACCGAAGACATCAAGGTGAATCTGTCTTCCGTCAGCGGGGCGCAGGTCAACGTCGTCGATACAAACACGGGCATGAGGGCGGAGGCCGCCATCTGACCCCTGAATAGTGGACCCGTCCCGCAGGGGCGCACCGGCCGGAAAGGCCCGGGGTCACGAGAGCCAGGCGGCTCCCGCACGGCGCCGTTGCCGGACGATCCGATCGAGGAGCCGGACCGGAGCACCTGGGCTGGCTCCTCGGCCACGACATCGCTCCGTCCGCAACTCCAAGCGCCTCACCGGCGCCACCCTCGCCTTCCCCGCCCTCACCCTCACGGCTTTCGTCGCGAGCGGGAAGGACGGCGCGCTCGGGAACGCCTGCCCCGTACTTGTACCGTGTCCTATGTGGTGAGGGGATCGTTGAGCCGGTCACGGGGCGGGGTACGTGGAGTCGGATTGTTCCGGACGGGTCGTGGGAGATCGCGAAGCCGTTGATCCCGCCCTCTCGGGTGCGGCCGCAGGCCGGTGGGGCGCGGGGCACGCCTGATGGGACGTTGTTCGCCGCGATCATCTACGTACTGGTCAGCGGTTGCGCCTGGCGGGCCCTGCCACAGTGCTTCGGAGTGTCGAAGTCGACCGCGCACGGCCGGTTCCTGATCTGGTCCAGGGTCGGGGTGTGGGGCCGGCCGCACGAGGAGATCCTGCACCGGCTCGACGACGCCGGCCTGCTCGACCTGTCCCGAGCGGTCCTCGGCTCCGCCGACTCGGTTTGTTGTCACGGGGTACTGCGGCAGGTTGTCGTGACGGCCGGGGCTGGGTGGCGGTCCGCGTCCCCTTGAGGCCCGGGTCCGCACGGCGCGGAAGCACTCACGCAAGGAAGGGGGCGGTCAGGTTCGTGGTGAGTGCTGCCAGCCGGGCACGAGCGTGCGCATCGTATGCCTGTGGATGTGCGAGCTGGTCGTCGTACCGGTCGAAGTACCGCCCTGTGGTGTTGTCCAGTTCTGGGTCAGCGATGAGACGTAGCGTCGGCCGAGCACCTTCGTCGAGGGTCGCGGCGGGGGCGAAGCCGCTCTGCCGGACCATGGAGGTGTCCATCAGGTGGGCCGGGTGCAGTGCATTGACGGTGAACTCGTGGGGCACCGAATCGGCCGCCAGGTCGAAGGTGGCCATGAGCAGGGCCAGTTTGCTGCGGCAGTACGCCTGCACTCCGTCGTAGTCGCGCTCCAGCATCACGTCGTCGAAACGGATGGGTGCCTGACCGGCCGAGGCCACGTTGACCACCCGCGAGGGCGCCGAGGCGACCAGGAGCGGGAGGAGCCGGCGGGTGAGGACGTACGGAGCCAGGTGGTTGACGGCGAACCGCAGTTCGTGGCCCTGGCGGCTTGTCTGTCGAACGGTCGGGTCGATGCCGCCCCCCACTGCGGCGTTGTTGACCAGCGCGTCGAGCCGCGGCTCCACGGAGAGGACGGTGTCGGCCAGCGTGCTCACCTGTTCAAGGTCGGCCAGGTCGGCCCGGTAGGTACGCACCGAGGCTTCCGGGGCCTGCGTCCGTATCGCGCCGGCGGCCGCTGCGAGCCGCTGCTGGTCGCGTCCGTGGAGCAACAGGGTCGCGCCGCGGGCTGCCAGGAGGAAGGCGAGGCGGAACCCCATCCCCTGGGTGGCCCCGGTCAGCAGGACCGTCTTTCCGCGCAGGCCGCCCGGAGCGGCTCTGTGTTGATACATGCGCCCTCTATATCAAGGTGTTTATTGATGTTCCAGCCTTGATACATCTCAAGCGTCGGTAGGGTCGGCACATGGAGATGCCGCCCCGGGCCCGGCTCGGCCTGGACATCAAACGGGCCGAGCAGTCGCTGATGGCCGCCAAGAGCAGCGCCGTGCGCAAGGCCGACCTGACCGTCGCCCAGTACGCCGCCCTGTTGGCCCTCGCCCAGCACCCCGGAATCTCCGCTGCCGCGCTGTCCCGTGACTGCCTGGTCACCCCGCAGGCCATGACCGGGGTGCTCAAGGCCCTGCAGACGCGCGGCCTTGTCGAACGGACGGCGCACCCCTGGCACCAGAGGGTCCTGGAGACCCGGCTCACCGAGGCCGGCCGACATGTTCTCGATGCCGCCGATGCCGAGGCGGTGCGCATCGAACGCCGCCTTGCTGACGAGTTCACCACCGAGGAACAAGACCTTCTCCGCGCACTGCTCGCCCGCTGTGTCCGGGCGATCGAGCGAGACCACTGAGCTCGCGATGCGGCCCCTCCGCACGGCCTTGCTCCGGATCATGTCGCGAGGCGGAGGCTTCGGAGCCGGATGGCCGCGCCACGTCAATGGAGTCCGGCCGGGTACCTCTCGGATGTCTTGCCGTACCGGACCGCGGGCGTCACCCAGCCTTGCGGCAGTCCCGCATGTGGGCTCCCCGGAAGGAGCCCACGTGCTTCGTCACTCACGGCGTCGGCCGGAAGGGCCTACACGGGGGAGTCGTATGCCGGCAAGGCGAAGGTGTCGGCCGGCGGGACCAGGAAGCGGGACAGCAGGGTGCTGACCGGCTTCCTGGTCGCCGTGCGCAGGACGGTGTTGAGAGTGGCGATGCCTGTCCTGGTACGGGGCATGGCGGCGCGTGGTGTTCCCGGCGGCAGCTTCTGGGCACGCGCGGTATAGGGGCGCAGGATGTTCTCGTAGGCGGTGAAGGCGGCGCGGTGGTCGGTGTGTCGTGCGAGTTCGCCGGCGAGGACGTAGGCGCCGGTGAGGGCGAGGCTGGTGCCCATGCCGCTCAGGGGTGAGGCGCAGTACGCGGCGTCGCCGGTGGCGGCGGTCCGCTCCCGGGACCAGCGGGGCATGTGGACCTGGCCGACGGATTCGAAAAAGAAATCGGCCGAGTTGTCCATCTCGGACAGGATCCGCGGCACTTCCCAGGCGAGGCCGCCGAAGACGTCGTGCAGAAGCCTTTTCTGCCGGGCGGGCTCCAGTCGTTCGTAGCCTCGCGCAGGTGTCAGGAAGGAAAGGGCGGCCCGGGTGGTGCCGAGGTTGTCCGGGCGCAGGGTGATCGACCGGTGGCCGGGAGCGTTGTGCCAGCGTGCCCAGCGGCCGTCGGAGGGCCGGTGGGGGATGGTGAAGTACGCCGTGCACAGCCCGAAGCCCTTGGTGCGGGTGCCGGTGAAGACGAGGTCGCGGGTCCGGGAGCGGATGCCGTCGGCGGCGACGACGAGGTCGAAGGAGCGCTCTCCTCCGTTCTTGAGGGTGACGTGGACCTCGTTTCCGTCGTCGCCCAGTGCGGTGATTTCGTCGCCGAAGAGGTATTCGGTGTCGTGGCGGGTGTGCTCGTACAGCAGGGCGGAGAGCTGCGGGCGCAGTATCTCGAGGTCTGCGATCGGCCCTTGGCCGCCGAAGGCATCTGCGGGGAGGGCGGCTTTCGTGCGGTCCTGGTCGTCGACGAACCGGATGCCCGCCTCCCGGGTGGCGGCGTCTCGTGCCGCCGCTTCCAGGCCCATGCGGCGGATGACGTCGAGACCGGCGCCGCGGAGGTCCACGGTCTGGCCGCCGGGGCGCAGGGCGGGGGCGCGCTCGACGACGGTGGGTGTCATGCCGTAGCGGGTGAGCCAGTGGGCGAGGGTGGGGCCGGCGATGCCGGCGCCTGCGATCAGGACCGTCCTGTGCGACATGGTGCTCCGTCCGGTGGTGGGTCCAGTGGGGCCGGCGCCCGGGGGCGGCGCGGCTGTGCCGCCCCCGCGCGGGTGGGTCAGTGGATCGCGGGCTCCTCGGCCGCTGACGAGTCGGCCGCGGGGTCCGCCCCGGCCGGAGCGGACGGGATGAGGAAGGAGGCGATGAGTCCGAGGAGGACGAAACCCGCCGCGATGTACCCGCCGAGGACGACACCGTCGGTCATGGCGGCGCGGGCCGCGTCCGCGACAGCGGTTGTCTGTGGGTTCGCGGCCAGGGGGCCGATCGCCGCCCCGGCGCTGTCGGTGACGGCACCGCTGAACTGCTCTGCCTGTCCGGCGGGCAGCCCCATGCCGGTGAGCCGGTCGTGGAGCTTGGTGCTGAGGGAGCTGAAGAACACCGTGGTCAGGGCGGCGATGCCGAGTGCGGAGCCGAGCTGGCGGAAGGCGCTCTGGACGCCCGATGCCTGGCCGGAGCTCTGCTCGGGAACGTCGTTGAGGACGACGTTGGTGACCTGGGCGGTCGCGAAGCCGACTCCGATGCCGTACAGGAAGAGCACCAGGGAGACCGACCACCAGGAGCTGTCCGGGGTGGCGATCAGCGCGATCCCGGCGAGCCCGACCACCTCCAGGGCCAGGCCGACGCGCAGCTGGCCCAGCGGGGCGACCTTGGCGGCCAGGCCGAAGCTGGCACCGCTGGCGACGAAACTGCCGATGGCCACCGGCACGAGGGCCAGCCCGGCCTGCAGGGCGCTGTAGCCGAGGGTGAACTGCAGCCACAGCGGCAGGACCGCGACGATGCCGAACTCGCCGATGCCGATGATCATCGTGGCGATGTTGCCGCTCCGGAAGGAGGGGATGGAGAACAGGCTGACGTCCATGAGGACCCGGGAGCCGTCGCCGCCGCGGCTGAGGGTGATCTGACGCCGTACGAAAGCGAAGAGGGTGACGGCGGACAGGGCCAGGGCCACCAGGACGGGCGAGGGGCCGCCGTCCCAGGTGAGGCCCAGGACCTTGAGGGAGCGCACGGTGGTGATCCAGCCGTAGGTGCGTCCTTCCACCAGTCCGAAGGCGAGCAGGGCGAGGCCGGTGACGGACAGGAGCGCGCCGGGCGTGTCGATGCGACCACGGGTGCGGGGGGACGGGGCGATGTAGAGCAGCACGCCGACCCCGACCAGGACGGACAGCGGCACGTTGATGCCGAAGGCCCAACGCCAAGAGATGTGCTCGGCGAGCCAGCCGCCCAGCAGCGGACCGAGCGCGGCGGCCGCGCCGATGGTGGAGCCCCATACGGCAAACGCCTGGCCGCGCGCCTTTCCGGTGAAGGTCGCCTTCAGCAGTGACAGCGAGGTCGGCAGCAGCATCGCCGCACCCGCGCCTTGGAGGAAGCGGGCCAGGATGAGCAGCCCGCTGTCGGGCGCCAGACCGGCCAGCACGCTGGTCGCGCCGAAGACGACAACACCCCAGACGAAGATCCGGCGGGCGCCGAAGATGTCGGCCAAGCGGCCGGTAAGGAGCAAGAGGGCCGCGAAGACGATGGCGTAGGACTCCTGGATCCACTGCGCCTGCGCGGAGGTGGCGTCCAGATCCTCGATCACCGAGGGGACGATCACGTTCACGATCGTGGTGTCCACCACGATCAGTGCCACACCCAGCGCGATCGCGATCAGGCCGAGCCACCGCCGGGTGGCGGACGGGTCACGCATAACAAGACCTTCCATCATGGAATAATTCCACGATGGACATTAAGGTGGTGGAGGTAAGTTGTCAAAGGGCGTCACGGGTACGGTTCACCCGGACCATGGGAGAAAGGCGGCGTTGGTGGCGGAGGAATCGGCACGCGGTGAGGTGTCCGCGCAGCGTGAACGGCTGATCGAAGGGCTGCGGTCCTACGGCGGCCGCTTCAGCGAGCTGGGCAGTCTGTTCGCCGACTGGCTGGGCCTGCACTCCACCGACGCGGTGGCCCTGCTGGAGATCGCCGCGGCGGACGAACGGGGCACTCCGCTCTCGCCCGCCCGGCTCAGCGAGCGCATCCTTCTGTCCCCCAGTGCGACGACCGCGCTGCTGAACCGCCTTGAAGCCGCGGGCCACATCATCCGCAGCCGGGAGCACACCGACCGCCGGCTCGTGACCCTGCGCAGCAGCGCTCACGTACAGGAACGCGCCGATGAGTTCTTCCGCCCCCTGGGCGTCCAGATGGACGAGGTGATGGCCGATTATCCGCCCGAGGTGCTGGCCGGGTTCGAAGCCCTGCTGGCGAACCTGTGCACCACGATGGACGCCCACATCGCCGAGCGGACCCGGAAGGCCTGACGTCCGGCTCTTCTCCAACCCGGTGGCGGGGCAGGCCGGCCGGGGCTGATCGGCGGGTACGGCCGGTACGGTTTCCGCACGGGCACCGTGCCGTGTGGAGCCTGAACCGTGCACCTTGCTGGACGTGCCGTGTGGAACGGCACACGTGACCCCCTCGCCCTCCTCGGGGACGGCTCAACGCATGCGGACACCGCTTGATCACAGCGGTGTGGCGGCGCCGCCCGGGTAGGCGTTGGAGATCTCGTCGGTCACGAGGAGATCGGCGACAGGGCCGGAAGCGGTGACGTCACCATGGGCGAGGACCCATGCGGTCGTGCACAGGGTCCGTACGAGGCGCACGTTCTGTTCGACGAGCGCGATCGCCGTTCCCCGGTCGGCGATGTCCTTCAGGAATGCGCCGACTTCGTCGACGGCCACTGCGGAGAGCCCGCTGGACGGCTCGTCCAGGAGCACGAGCCTCGGGTCGGACACCCGTGCCCGTGCGATGGTGACGCTCTGCTGCTGCCCGCCGCTGAGGCGGCCGGCGGGCTCGGCCCTACGGCGGCGGAGCCAGCCGAACCCGTCGTACGTCCGCTCCGGACGAGCCTGCCGGATCCCGCGTGGCGCCGTGGGAGCCGAGGATGCCGGTGGCGGCTCCCGGGGCGGCGGCCAGGCTGACGTCCCGCACGACGGTGGTGGCCGCCGAACGAGACCGTGAGGTGATCCACGGTGAGCATGATCAGGAACCTCCCGGAGGGCTCGGCGGTGGGCGTCGGTGGCGGCGCGCTCGACAGGCGACCGGGCCGCGGGATGCGGAGCGCCGGTGCCCGGCTCGCGCGCCGGTCGGGGCGCGGGGTGCGGGGGAGTGGGGAGTGGGGAGAGGAGGAGCGGCGAAGTACCGACGCGGCGGTACGAGAAGACCGACGACCTGCGCCGGGGCGAGGGCGCGAAGGGAAACGCGGTGGGGAAGGCGCGGCGCCGGCGGTCCCCTGGACGAGCCCGCCGACGCCGCGGCCGGTGGCGGCTGGGATCAGCCGGTTACGGTGTCGAGCCAGGCGATCAGGTCGGTGACGACCTCGTCGCGGTTGGTCTCGTTGAACAACTCGTGGCGCGCTCCCGGGTAGGCGCGGTAGCTGATCCCGGTCAGGCCCGCCGCGCGGTAGCGCTCGACCGCGAGATCGCTGAGCGCCAGACCCTGGTTGAGGGGGTCTCGGTCGCCGACGAGTACGTAGAGGGGCAGATCGGTGGGGATTCCCTTCGGTTCGGCGAGCCGGGATGCCGCGGCGGCGAGGCCCGCCATCGACGGCTCGTCGAGGGTGAAGCCGCATAGCGGGTCGGCGATGTAGGCGTCGACCTGGTCCTCGTCGCGGCTGAGCCAGTCCGCTTCGGTACGGGCGGGCTGGAAGGGGGCGTTGAATGCTCCCGTCACATCGCCGCCCGCGCCGGCGAGGAAGGCGAACAGCCCGTCCACCGCTGTGGTGCCGCAGAGCGCGACGCCGTCGACCAGGTCGGCGTGGTCGAGGAGGTACTGCTGGGCGGCGAAGGAGCCGAGGCTGTGGCCGAGGAGGACGACGGGGACCTCGGGGTGGTTGTCGCCGGCGATGCGGGTGAGGGCAGCGAGGTCGTCGACCAGGAGGTTCCAGCCGTCGTCGCCGAGCGTTCCGGGGCGGCCGGGCAGCATCGTGAGGCCGTGGCCGCGGTGGTCGTCGGCGTACACCGCGTATCCGGCGGCCACGAGTGCCTGAGCGAGCGGCTCATAACGGGCACCGTGTTCCCCCATGCCGTGGGCGATCTGCACGATGCCGCGCGGCGGGGCGGTGGGCACCCACCGGCGGACGTGGACGGTGAGCCCGTCCCTGCTGGGGAAGGTGAACATGGTTGCTCCTGGAGGGGTTGCTCGGTGTGCCGGTCGTACGGGTCACGACACGGGGCCGGTGATCGCCCGCTTGAGGATCTTGCCGCTGGGGCCCATGGGAAGGGCGTCCGTGAGCCAGACCTGACGCGGGTACTTGTACGGCGAGACGCGGTCCTTCACGAAGGCGCGTAGCTCGTCGGCGGAAGCGCTGCCTCCCGGCCGGAGGACGACTGCGGCGGCGACCTCCTCGCCGAGTCGTTCGTCGGGGACGCCGATGACCGCGGCCTGGGCGACGTCCGGGTGCTCGTGGAGCACCTCTTCGATCTCGCGCGGGTAGACGTTGTAGCCGCCGCGGATGATCAGGTCCTTCTTCCGGTCGACGATGAAGAAGTAGCCGTCCTCGTCCTTCCGGGCGAGGTCACCGGTGCGCAGCCAGCCGTCCGGGACGGCCGTGCGGGTCGCTTCGGGCCGCTGCCAGTACTCCTTCATGACGTTCGGTCCACGCACCGCGATCTCACCGATCGCGCCGGGCTCCACGTCATCACCGCGGTCGTCGACCAGGCGTACCTCGACGTCCCGGATGGGTGTGCCGATGGAGCCGGCCTTCCTCGGACGGTCGGGATGGTTGAAGGTGACCACGGGACTGGTCTCGGACATCCCGTAGCCCTCGAGGATCGTGCAGCCGAAGGCGAGCTCGAACTCGTACAGCAGCTCCACGGGCAGGGACGCGCCACCGGAAACACACAGACGCAGGGAGGACAGGTCCGCGCCCTGGGCGGCGGAATCGTGCAGCAGGGCGCCGTACATGGTCGGGACGCCGGCGAAGACGCTCACCCGCTCGGAAGCGATGACCCCCAGGGCGGCCGCCGCCTCGAACCTCGGCAGAAGCACGAGCGAGGCGCCGCTGTACACGGCGGAGTTCATCGCACAGGTCTGGCCGAACGTGTGGAACAGCGGGAGGCATCCGAGGATCACGTCGTTCGCGGTCAACCGCTGGACGCCGGTGGCGTTCGCGGCGGTGTTGTGCGCCAGTCCGCTGTGGGTCAGGGCAGCCCCCTTTGGCTTGCCCGTGGTCCCCGAGGTGTAGAGGATCACCGCGGTGTCCTCGAAGGAGACGGGAACCACCGAGTCGAGCGGTGCGTGCTCTGCCAGGAGGGCGGCGAACGCGGATCGGCTCCACAGCGATGACGCGACGACCGGCGGCAGCGCGCGCGGCGGTCAGGGCCGCCCCGTCGTGCCAGGCGAACACAAGGGCGGCGCCGGAGTCCTCCAGGTAGTACGCCACCTCGCGATCCTTCATCAACGGGTTCATCGGGACGGCCACGGCTCCCACCCGGAGGATCCCGTAGTAGACGGCGACGAACTCCGGAACGTTCGGCAGCATCAAAGCCACGCGGTCGCCCCGTGAGACACCCAGGGAGCAGAGCAGGCCGGCGATGCGCGCCGACTGCAGGTCGAGGTCTGCGTACGTACGCGTGTCGCCGCCCGACCGAAGCGCGGGCCGCTCGGCCTGGCGAGCAGCCGCATCGCGCAGGAACGTCACAAGGTCAGACATGCCGGCCTCTCGGGAACGAGCCGTTGATGACGAGGACATGGTCACGTTTCCGGAAGCCCCATCCCATGGGGAGGGGAACAAGGTCCACTGGTTCTTTTTGTCCCCAGGAACAACCGCGTCGGAGATAAGATGCGGGAATGGCCCGCTCTCTACCGCCTCGGGGAGTCGTCGAGGTGGCATCCGCACTGCTCACCTGCACGCCCGACCTCGGAAATCGACTGGCTCGCCGCATGCGGGCGGAAATCGAGTCCTACGGTAATGAGAAACAGATCCCCTTCGAATCGATCCGGGAGTCGTGCGCTCGGAATCTCCGGCTGATGCTGGAGCACTTCACCACAACCGATCCGGTCGATGTCGGACCTCCGAAGGAGACAGGGCGTCTGCGTGCCGAGCAGGGTGTTCCCCTGGCCGAGACGCTGCATGCGTACCGCATCGGTTTCGAGTTCCTGTGGTCCGAACTGGTGGAGGAGGCCGCCAAGCACGAAGCGGTCACCGACGCCATGCTGGTCTCCCTGGCCGCTGAGGTGTGGCGGCTGGCCGGCGATTACTCCGTGGCCGTGGCCACGGCCTATCGCGAGGCTTCCTCCGAACTGGTCCTCCAGCGGGAGCACGAACGCTCGGTTCTGGTGGAGGCGCTGTTCACCGGCGTGATCGCCGACCCCACACGCCTGGGCGAGACCGCGCGCACCCTGGGGCTTCCCGCGACCGGGCCGTTCGTCGTCGTGGCCGCCGCCGTATCCGCGCCGGGGCGGGAGGCGCTGCCCGCCGTCGAGTCCACCCTCAGGGCGGCGCGTATCTCCTCCGCCTGGCGGCTTCTGCCCGACGAACAGGTCGGGGTGGTCGCCCTGCCGACGGATCGGACGGAGGAAGCGGCCATCGCGGTGTTCCGGAAGCACCGGACCTGCGTCGGTGTCAGTCCCCCCTACGAGTCCCTGCGCGACACACCCCAGGGGCTGCGCTTCGCCCGCCTGGCGCTGGCCGGACTGAGCGGCCGCAAGCCGGGAGTGTCACGCTTCGACGACAGCCCGCTGACGATGCTCGTGGCCGCCGCACCGGCGGAAGCCGCCCGGATGGTCAGGGTCAAGCTCGGCGCGCTCCTGGAACTCCCCGATCAGGAACGTGCGCGACTGCTGCAGACGCTGCAGGCCTGGTTCGACGCTCACGGGTCGGCACCGGAGACGGGGGAGAGCCTGTACGTCCACCCCAACACCGTGCGCTATCGCCTGCGCCGCATCGAGGACGTCACAGGGCGATCCCTGCAGGACCCGAAGGCGGTGATGGAGATCGGCGCGGCGCTGGCGGCGCTTCCTCTGCTGCCCAACGGCGGCCTAGTACTCCAGCCGTAGATCGCCGGTGCGCCGTCCGAACCGACCGCGCCTACGGGTGCGTGTCCGTGATCGCGATGACCTCGTCGAGGCGGTCCAGGGCAGCCTGCAGGTCGTTGACCTTGGCCTGGATGCGGTCGCGCTCGGCGCGCAGCATGGCTCGTTGCTCGGCGTCGGTGTGCCCGGAGTCCCAGCACGGAAGGAGTTCCGTGATCCTTCGGCTGGTCAGGCCGGCGGCGAACATCTGCTGGAAGAAGCGGACCAGGGTGACGGCGTCCTGCCGGTAGAGGCGCTGGCCGGATGGGCTGCGCTCGGCGATGAGCAGCCCCTGCTGCTCGTAGTAGCGCACGGCGCGTACCGAGACGCCGGCGCCCCGTGCCACCTCGCCGATGCGGATCAGCCGCTCGCCCGCGGCCTCCGTGACGGTCATGGCGATTCCTCTCACTTTGGCCCTGATGATCAGCACTTGCCTCTGACGTTAGCGTCAGGTTTTAGCGTACGGGGCATGGACATCAACAACTCAGTTGCCCTTGTCACCGGAGCCAACCGCGGCCTGGGCCGCGCCTTCGCCCAGCGCCTGCTCGAACGGGGCGCCCGCAAGGTCTACGCGACGGCCCGCCGACCGGAGACCGTGGACCTGCCCGGGGTCGAGGTGCTACCCCTCGACATCGCCGATCCCGCATCCGTGAGGGCCGCCGCCGAGGCCGCCGCAGACGTCTCGCTGCTCGTCAACAACGCGGGGATCCAGACGGGGACCGACCTGGTGACCGGCTCGCTGGACGCGGTGCGGCATGAGCTGGAGACCAACGTGTTCGGCCACCTGGGAATGATCCGGGAGTTCGCGCCGGCGCTCGCCAGGAACGGCGGGGGCGCGATCGTAAACGTCCTCTCCGCCATGTCGTGGTTCGGGGGCAGGGGCGCCAATGCCTACCACCTGACCAAGGCCGCCGCCTGGGCCATGACCAACGGCGTCCGTCTGGAGCTCGCCGAGCAGGGCACGCTCGTGACAGCGGTGCACCTCGGCCTGGCCGACACCGACATGGCCGCGGGCTGGCCCACGGACAAGATCGCGCCGTCGGACCTGGCCAACGCGGCGCTCGACGGTGTCGAGGCGGGCTCCGCCGAGGTCCTCGCCGACCAGTGGAGTCGGGACGTCAAGTCCCGACTGCCGCTGACGCCGGAAGAGTTCAACGCCGCGATGGACCGAGCCCTGGCGGCGCTAACGGCAGGCTGAGGGGCCCTTGGGCCACGCTGGCTTCGGTCGGGCTTCCGAGGTCGGTCACTTGATACTCCATCCGCAGTTGTGGATCTTCATGTTGTGGCCGCGCGTCGGCGGTAGTGGCACTCGCGGGCGCGTGCCTGGTGTCGGCGACGCCATAGCGACCAGCGCAGGCGATGGTCGCGTTGGCCGTTCGGGGATGCGGCGGGCAGGGCGAATAGTCGCTGTATTTCGTTGCAGGTGAAGGCGATGAGTCCGGTGGGGGCCGGGTATTCGCGGTGCTCGTCGGCGCGGGTGACGGCCAGGAAGGCGTGGGCGAGCATCGCGAGGGTCACCCAGCGCAGCCAGGGGATGTGGCGGCGGACCTGGTGCTCGTCCAGACCGGTGAGGCCCTTGGTGGCTTGGAAGGTCTCCTCGATCCTCCAGCGGGTTCCGGCGACGCGGACCAGGGCGGGCAGCGGTACTGGCCGCGGGCTGAAGCAGTGGTAGTAGGCCACCTCGCCGGTGGTGCGGTCGCGGCGGATCAACAGCTGGCAGGTGCCCGCCGAGTGGGTGGGGATCAGGTCCACGGCGGCCCAGTCGTAACGGCGCGGGCCTTTTGCGCCGGCGCCCGCGGACAGTTGCTGCCATCCATGTCGAGGGACCTTGCGCATCAGCGCGTCGACACGGAACTTGCCGGCAGGGGTATGCACTTCGGTGCGGCAGGAGACGGCCATGACGTATCCCGTCCCGTGCGTAGCGATCACCGACAGCAGGGCCGGGCTGCCGCCGTAGACCTCGTCGCCGGTGACCCAACCGGCCGTGTGACCACTGGCCCAGAACCTCTCGAGCATCGCGGCGGCGAGCTGCGTCTTGGTGGCGAAACGCACCTCGTCGGGGTCCAGGTCCGCCCTGCGGCACCGCTCAGGATCGTCGGTCCATGCTCTGGGCAGGTACGACTCACGGTCGACGGCGGCGTGTCCGCGAGGTGTGGCATGGACAAGATAGACCGCGACCTGGGAGTTCTCGATCCGCCCGGCAGTGCCGGTGTACTGGCGCTGCACCCCGACGGTCGCGTTCCCCTTCTTCACGTCGCCAGTCTCGTCGACGACGAGGACGGCCTGATCGGCGCCGAGGTGGTCGACGACGTAATCGCGCAGATCATCGCGGACCGCGTCCGCGTCCCACTTGGCCCGCTCTAACAGATGCTGCATGCCATCCGGTGTGGCCTCACCGGCCCACTCCGCGATCGTCCAGCAGTTCTTGCGGGGCAGATCGGCCAGCAGTCCGCGAACGAACTTCCCCACCCGACGCCGGGGTTCAGAACGGGCGAACCGTCCGGCTATGCGCTCCATCAGCCCCTCGAACTCCTCGTCCCAACGGACAGGGCCTACGCTGTGGCCTGCGGCCACCATCTGATCTTCTGTCTTCACATACGATGATCACCGGTGGCCACACCCGTCGGCACCGCATCACTCTCCAAGATCCACAACTAGGGCTGGAGTACTAGCGGGTGGAAATCCCGCTCGACCCATCCGGGAGTAGGCCGCCGAAAAATTCACGAGCTTGTGCGGAAATCGGATTGCGAAATATCTAGTCAGCCATGAAATTTTCATTTCGACCCGGTCATGGAAAAGGCGGCGAAATGGCGAGTCCGGCACCGAAAGAGCTTGACCGGTGCCGGGCCCGGACGTGTACGTTCACCCGGTGAGGGAGCGCAGTGCGACGTCGGTCACGGCCCGTTCGCCCTTCGCGTTCGGGTGGAGCGGCACGGCGGGCGCGGTGGGCGGCAACCCCCCGATCCACCGGTCGTCGGAGCACGCGTCGTGGCCGGCGGTCGACGTGGTGGTGTCGACGAAGGAGGCGCCGTTGTCGGCCGCGGCCCGGGACATCGTCGCGTTGAGCTCGCCGAGGATCCCGTAGAGGTGGGCTAGGTCCTTCCGGGTGACCGGCATCCGCCCCGGACGCTTCCTCGGGTCCGCCGGGATGGCTTCCGGGTAGCCGACCGGCACCACACGGGCGTTCGGTGCCTTGGAGTGGATGCGGCCGATGCCGTCGCCCAGTTGCACCGCGGCCGTGTCAAAGGAGGAACAACGGACGAAGACTTGAAAGACACCGCGTCGGCATCCCACCACCGGCTCCGCCGATCCCACAGGACTGACGAAAAGATCAGTAGGCGTGCCCGGGGCGCAGGCCCGCGATCACCTGGAGCAGGCGGGTCACGGCCGGGTCTGCGTCGGTGCGGTGCACGGCCCGGACGGTGGTCCGCAGGTCGCCGGTGTCGTCCAGCAGGGGGAGGAGCACCGCCTCGTCGGTGAGCTGTCGGGCCCCTGCGGGCAGCAGGCTGACACACCGTCCGGCGGCGACGTGGCTGAGCAGGCCGCTGAGGTCGTCGGCCAGGACGGTGCCCCGGGGGGTGAAGCCGGCCCGATGGCAGGCCAGGTGGACCTGCTCGGCCAGCACCGGCAGGGCGGTGGGGTCGGGCAGCGCGAAGTCCTCGTCGCGGAGCCGGTCCAGTTCGATCCCGCCGGTGCCGGCGAGGCGGTGCCCGCGGGGGACGGCGGCCTGAATCCGCTCGGTGGCCACGACGGCGCTGACCAGGTCGGCGGAGAGCCGGGCCGGGTCGCGCAGGAAGCCGAGGTCGAGCGAGCCCGTCCGCACCTGGTCGGCCACCGCCGCCGAGGAGCCGTGCCGGAGATGGATGCGCAGCCCCGGGAGCTCCTCGGCCGCGGCGCGCAGCACCGCCGGGAGGTAGAGGTGGCTGAGCAGGCTGACGTAGCCGACCCGGAGGTCGCCCTCGACGCCGTCGGCGACCCGGCGGGCCCGGGCGACCGCGGCGCCCTGCAGGTCGAGCAGTCGCTGCGCGTCGGCGGCGAACACCCGCCCGGCGGCGGTCGGCCGGGCCCCGCCGGGGCCGCGGTCCAGCAGGCGGACGCCGAGCATCCGCTCCAGGCGCTGGATCGACTGACTGAGCGGCGGCTGGCTCATGCCGAGGAGCTCGGCGGCCCGACCGAAGTGCCCTTCCCGGGCCACGGTGAGGAACTGCTCCAGCAGCCGCCGAGACAGTGCAATATCGTCAGGCCTATCGTTCATGCCTCAATCATATATTGGACAGACTTGGCTGGGCGGGTGTGGACTGGATCGTGCACGGCCCCTGGGACACCGTTGCGGTCCGATCCCGTTCGGCCCCGTTGGTTTGTCGCCCCGCCGGGCGGCCCATCTCCTGGAATCCGTTCCGGTGACGGACTGGGGCCGGGCTCTCCTGTCCTTCTGATTCCTCTGGGGTGATCTTCAATGGCGGTCGTGACGATCGTCGGAGCCGGCGTCATCGGCATCTCGTGGGCACGGCTGTTCGGCGAGGCGGGCTGGGAGGTCCGGATCAGCGACCCGCGGCCCGACCTGGCCGAGGTGGTGGCCCGCGACCTGACGGGCTTCGAGATGACGGCGACCGGCGACCTGGCCGCCGCGGCCGTCGGCGCCGACTTCGTCCAGGAAGCCGGGCCCGAGCGCACCGACGTCAAGGAGCAGATATTCGGCACGCTGGCCGCGCACACGACGGACGGCGTGGTGCTCGCCTCGTCCTCGTCCTCGCTGTTGCCCTCCGTGATCGCGAAGGGCAACCCGGCTGCGGACCGGATCGTGATCGGTCACCCGTTCAACCCGCCCGAGCTGATGCCGCTGGTGGAGGTGGTGCCCGGACCGGAGACCTCCGCCGCAACGGTGGACCGGGCCGTGGAGGTGTACCGCGGGCTCGGCAAGTTGCCGATCCGGCTGAAGAGGGAGATCCCTGGCTTCGTCGGCAACCGCCTGCAGAAGGTCTTCAACGACCAGGCCATCCACCTGGTGCAGCAGGGCGTCATCGACGTGTCGGACCTCGACGACCTGGTCCGCGCCTCGCTCGGACTGCGCTGGGCCACCATCGGGCCGTTCGAGAGCGGCGCCCTCGGCGGCGGACCGGCCGGCATGCGGCATCTGGTGGAGCACGTCGGGTCCCAGCTGACCTTCGAGACCGGCAGCCCCGACCCGGCCGCCATGGACGAGGTCCTCGACGCGGTCGAAGCGGCCTACGGCACCGGTGAGCAGGCATACCGGAGCCTCGCCGAACTCCGCGACCGGCGCACCAGGGCCGCCCTCGCCCCGCTGGACTGGCCCGAGCCCCCGACCGGCGCCACCGAAGGAGGCCGGAAGTGACCGCGGCCGGAGCGACACCGAAGCGCCTGCTGGCGCTGCAGGTCGTCCCGGGCCGGGTGCTGGAGGTGGACACCGCCGACGGCCGGGTGCGCACCCTGGTCGAGGACGCCGGGGACTTCCCGGACGGCGTGGTCACGGTGGACGGTGCCGTGTACTGGACCACGATGGGCACGCCCGACGTCGACCCCGGCACCCCGGGCGAGGGCGGCTACGACTTCTCCCGCCGCAACGGCGGCGTCCACGCCTGGAACCCGGGCGGCCCGCGGCGCGACCTCGTCCCGGCCGGGGCGAGGACCACCGGCAAGCAGCCCACCTCCGACGGCGCGGGCGCCCTGTACCGGTGCGACCGCGAAGGCCACCGGATCAGCCGGGTGCGCACCGACGGCAGCGGCCTGACCGACCTCGTGGTGACGCCCGCCGCCGAAGGGATCACCGGCGAGTGCGTCGGCATCGCCATCGACACCGCCGCCGGTCTCGCCTACGTCGCCGACCTCGACGGGCACATCCGCGAGGTCCCGCTCCCGGACGGCCCCGTCGCGGGCCGCGCCCCGCGCGAGGTGGCCGCCCTCGGCACCCCGCTGACCGGACTGTGCCTGCCGTAACCGCGGACCGCCCCCCCCACCCCTCACCCTTCCGGAAAGAAGCGCAGAACCATGGCTTTCGTCCTCCCCACCCGCATCGAGTCCCGCCCCGTCACCGTGATCGGCGCGGGCACCCTCGGCCGCCGGATCGCCCTGATGTTCGCCACCCGCGGTGGAGAGGTCCGGATCTTCGACCCCAACCGCGCCGTCGCCGAGCAGGCCGTCGCCTACGTCGCCGAGCACATCGGCGAGGTCGCCGCCACCGTCGAGGCCGGCCGGCCGGGCACCGCCGTGGCCCACGACGACCAGGCCGACGCCGTGGCGGACGCCTGGCTGGTCGTTGAGGCCGTGCCCGAGCACCTCGACCTGAAGAAGCGGGTCTTCGCCGACCTCGACCGGCAGGCCGCCTCCGACGCGATCTTGGCCAGCAACTCCTCCTCCTACCCGACCAGCCAGTTCATCGACGGCGTCACCCACACCGAACGCGTCGTCAACATGCACTTCTACATGCCGCCGAAGCAGAACGCCGTCGACCTGATGTCCGACGGCCGGACCGACCCGGACGTGCTGTCCTTCCTCAAGGAGGAACTGCCGAAGTACGGGGTCTTCCCGTTCGAGGCCCACAAGGAGAGCACCGGCTTCATCTTCAACCGGATCTGGGCTGCCATCAAGCGCGAGGCCCTGGCCGTGGTCGCCGAGGGCGTCTCCACCCCCCAGGACATAGACCGGATGTGGCAGATCAACATGGGCCTGAAGACCGGCCCGTTCCGGATGATGGACCAGGTCGGCCTCGACGTGGTGCTCGACATCGAGAACCACTACGCCACAGAGAACCCGCACCTGCCCGAGGGCCCGCGCAAGCTGCTCCGCAGCTACGTCGACGCCGGCCACCTCGGGGTGAAGACCGGCCGCGGCTTCTACGACGGCTACCCCACCCCCGCCGCTTGACGAGCTCGTGCATGGTTGGCGGGGGACTGTAAATCGTTCGGTGTAACTCCCGATCATGGAGGATGCGCCGATGACCAGTGAGAACGTGGCCGGGGCCGGGATCAGCGAGGTGATGGAGCCTCAGCCGGCGTGGGTGGTGGACGACCGGCTGATCGACGAGCTGGTGTCCCGGGCCCAGGCCGAGGGAGTGCGGCTGACCGGCGAGGGCGGACTGCTCCAGCAGCTGACGAAGCGGCTGCTGGAGTCCGCCCTGGAGGGCGGGATCACCGACCACCTCGGCTATGACAAGCACGACCCGGCAGGGAAGAACGGCGGCAACTCCCGCAACGGCAACCGCGCCAAGACCGTGCTGACCGATGTCGGTCCGGTGGAGATGTCCGTGCCTCGCGACCGCGATGGCTCGTTCGAGCCGAAGATCGTCAAGAAGAGGCAGAGGCGCCTGACCGGCGTGGACGAGGTGGTCATGTCGCTGTCCGCGAAGGGCCTGACCACAGGTGAGGTGCAGGCCCACCTCGCCGAGGTCTGTGGCGCCGACGTCTCGCGCCAGACGATCTCCACGATCACCGACAAGGTCCTCGAGGGTATGGCCGAGTGGCAGAACCGCCCCCTCGACCCCGTCTGTCCGGTCGTGTTCATCGACGTGATCCACGTGAAGATCCGCGACGGCGCCGTCGCCAACCAGCCGGTCTACGTGGCCCTGGCCGTCACCGTCGAAGGCCGGCGCGAGATTCTGGGGCTGTGGGCCGGGGACGGCGGCGAGGGCGCCAAGCACGGGATGCACATCCTGACCGAGATCAAGAACCGCGGCGCGGGCGACGTCCTCATGCTCGTCTGTGACGGTCTCAAGGGCCTGCCCGACGCGGTCGAGACCGTCTGGCCCCGCACCACCGTCCAGACCTGCGTGGTCCACCTGCTGCGGAACTCCTTCCGCTATGCCGCCCGCCAGGACTGGGACAAGATCGCCAAGCTCCTCAAACCGGTCTACACGGCGCCGACCGAGGAGGCCGCACTCGAACGGTTCGCCGAGTTCGCCGACACGTGGGGCCGGAAGTATCCCGCGATCGTCAGGCTCTGGGAGAACGCCTGGGAAGAGTTCACCCCGTTCCTGCGGTTCGACACCGAGATCCGCCGCATCGTCTGCACGACCAACGCGATCGAGTCCGTGAAACGCCAGGATCCGGCGAGCGGTCGAGGCCCGCGGACACTTCCCCGACGAGACCGCCGCCCTGAAGTGTGTCTACATGGCGATCATGTCCCTGGACCCCACCGGCAAGGGATAAACCCGCTGGACCCCGCGCTGGAAGACCGCCCTGAACGCCTTCGACATCACCTTCGACGGCCGGCTCTCCGCAGCCCGTCAGTAACCTCAACCACCCGCGTTACACCGTTCGATTGACAGACCCCTACCCGCCAGCACTCCACCGTGGAATCCAGTCCGCCATGCAGCGGAAAACCACCGGCCCGTAAAACACGAAGGAATCACCGATTCTGCTTTAAGCGCGTGTAAAACGAAAAACGCATAGCCCAATTCATACGGGGCTATGATGCAGGCGGGAGCGCGGTTATGGGCACGGTGTTGCCCCGTGGAGCCGCCTCCCCGGCGATGGCCGGACAGGGCCGCTAACCCTCACCGCCTGCACCCCCGGCGGACCGGCCATCGCCCACCCTGCCCCGGCACCAGCAGAGCGCGCTCAGCCCGCCTCGCAGCCGTTCTCCAGATAGACGGTCCGACCCTGCGCACGCGCACGCACACACGCCTGCACACGCCGGGCAAGGACCGGCAGGAGCAGCTCGCCCACCGACTCGACGTCCACGAACGCGTATCCGCGCAGCTCCTCGTCCTGGAGCCGGATGGAACCGACCTGCTCCGGAGTAAGCCGGCCGCCGTCGAAGACCGTGACCAGGCCTTCGCTGCGCCCGGGGCGCGCGGCCGTCCAGTCGACACCCAGCAGCACGCCGGGCGCCAGATCGAGCCCGAGTTCCTCGAGCACCTCACGACAGGCCCCGGCCCGGGGAGACTCCTCGGCCTCCACCGCCCCGCCCGGGATCTCCCACTGCGCCTTGTAGACGGGATCAACCAGCAGCACCTGGCCCGCGTCGTTGAAGAACAGCACGCCGGCAGCCACCCGCTTACGGGCAAGAGCCTTGTCGTACTCGGTGAGCGCACCGGCCAGTTCCGTCATGCCGCAAGCTAAGGGGGAAAAGCGCCGTTCATCAAGACCTGGCTCCTGGCGCATCCCCGATTCCACCTGCACTTCACACCGACCGGATTGTCCTGGCTCAACCCGGTCGAGCGGTAGTTCGCCCAGCTGACGGGCAAACAGATACGGCGAGGCGTCCACCAGACCGTTCAGGCCCTGGAGCAGGGCATCCGGACCTGGACCGTCGCCTGGAACACCGACCCCAAGCCCTACCTCTGGACCAAGACCGTGGACGAGATCCTCGAACGCCTCGCCTCATATCTGAAGAGAATTCCTGATTCAGAAGACTGGGCCCTGGGCGCCCGTCAGGGCTTGGGCAGGGTGCACTCCTGGCGCTCGAGGTCGACGGTGTTGCCGGCGCCGATGCACGCGGCGATCGCCGCGGTCTGGGTGGCGTATCCGCGCCCCCGATGGACCGTGGTGCCCGTCTCGTCGATCTCGCAGGGGTTGTTCGGCCCGCACGTCCCGCCGTCACGGTTGCTCGTGCTGTTCACCGCGACGAGCTCCCGGGTCTCGGCGTCGACGACGGCCGAACCCGAGCTTCCGGGCCGGGTGTCACATTCCTTCGCGTACCGGATCGCACGGGTCGACGTGTAGTCGCCTTCCCTGAGCGTCGGCACCACGGCCTCGGCCTGGCACGACCAGACGCTCTCCAGGAAACTCGACGCCACCTTGATCCTCTGCCCGGCGACAGGACCGGTCGGAGCCAGCGGGAACGCCTCGATCCCGTACTTCTGCCGGATGTCCGCGTACGTGGAATCCAGCTGGGCCAGCGTGATGTCGGTTCCGGTCATCGTTGCGTAGCGGACCCGCCCCGTCACCGGGCCGAGCCCGCGGCCCGCCGGGCTCAGCACGGTGCCTTCGATCGGGGCGCCCTCGCCGGTGATCACTTCACCCGGCTTCGGCCGACCCTCGGGGTGACAGTGCCCGTTCGTGAGCAGCAGCGCCTTGTCCTCGTCGCGGGCGGTGCGGGGGCGGACCAGCGAAGCGGAGCAGTTCGGCAGCCGCACGGTCCCCGCCAGATTGCCGGCGGGGCCTGCGGGGCCGGTCTGATCGGCGGGGAAGCCGGGACAGCTGCCCTTCGCCGGCGTGCCGTCCCGGAAGAAGTCCACCACCTTGGAGCCGCAGGCGAGTTCGGTGGACTTCATGGTGGAGTGCGTCGCGTCCGTGACGGTCAGCAGCGATCCGCCGATCTTCTTGTGCATCATCTTCGCCCACACGTACGGCGTGACGGTTTCGAACTCGTGGCCGGACAGCTGCAGGCGGCTCTTGCCGGGCTTCAGGTCCCACGGCTTGCCCGCCGGCCAGCCGGCGCAGTACGCGATGGGCTGGTCGCTGAAGTCCGCGGCGAACGGGTACGTCGCCTGCCGCTTCTTCCTCATCCTGACGAGATCGGCATAGGTGCGGCCATCGGCGCTCGCATTGCACATGAAGGCGTCATGGGCGAACCCGTAATTGCGCCCCATCTCTCCGAAACCGAAGGACTTCCGCTTCTCGTCCTTCTGCTGGGGGACGGCCTTGCCCGTCCCCTCGTTCCGCAGTTCCAGCAGCTTGGCGGCAGAGCGCTCCCACCGGTCCGGTATGGCTTCCAGGTTGGAATCGAGGAAGGTGGCGAACTCGTCCCGTCCCACCTTCGCCTGCAATGCCTTCAGCGCGGATTCGACCTTCTTGGGCGAGTTCCCGAAGTGGTACGTCGAATCCTTGCCGGCCAGCCATGCGAAGAACCGCCGGTACCCGGCGTGGTACTGCGCGACTTCCGCGGTGACCGCCGCGTCCTGGCCCACAGGGGACATGATCGAGTCCAGCCACATCCGGTCGACACGGCTGTCGAACATGGAGCGGTAGACCGCGCCCAGCGCCGTTCCGCCGGAATTTCCGTAGAAGTTGATCGTGCGGTAGCCCAGCACATCCCGGATGCGGTCCATGTCCCGGGACGCGTTCTCCATGCTGATGGAGAGCGCTAGCTCCGGGTCCTTGGCGATGCAGGCGCGCTTCGCCTCCGCCTGACGTTCGAAGGACTCCCGCTCGCTCTCGCCCTCCCGGAATTCGGGTGTGTCGCAGGAGATCTGGGCGCTGTAGCCCGTGCCCCGGGTATCGATGCCGATGAAGTCCCACTCCTTGTTCATCGGCGCCAGTCGGCTGTTGAGCAGGCTGTACGGGAACGGCGTGCCGGCCAGGCCGGGCCCCCCGGGGTTACCGAACAGAGCCCCCGTGCGCTTTCCGGTGGCCTTGACCCTGCTCACGGCGATGTCGATCTTTCTGCCCGCAGGCTTGGCGTAATCCACCGGAACGGGGATGAGCGCGCATTCGCTGCGGCTGTCCTCGCGATCCCAGTCCGCCGCGGCATCCCGGCAGAGCTCCCACTTCACGCGTTCCGGGGTGGATGACGAAACCGCGTCGGCGGGAGCGGCTGTCAGGGAAATCAGCGAGGCGGCAACGCTGATTCCTACGGCGATCGACGGGACGGTCACATACCGCAAGATGATCTGCACCTCTTCGATAGGAGACGGCGGCTCCGGCTGTCCTGGAGTCGATCCAGCACAGGTGGCCGGCAGGAGGCGGTTCCCCCTGCGCCGCTGCTGAGTAAGACTCGCCGCCGAAGGCTTCAGCCGTACGTCGGAAATGTGTCGACCACCGCTCGGTCGCGTCCGAGGCGGGGAGATCCCTAAGACCGTGTCCTATGTGGTGAGGTGGGGGAGTCGCTTGTGGCAGCAGAGGGCTGCGGCGAGGCCGAGGAAGGCCAGGTAGTTACGGGGATGGCGCTCGTAGCGGTGGTTGAGCCGGCGGTAG
>NZ_JBIAUG010000039.1:0-24110 GCF_042892575.1 Streptomyces sp. NPDC001744 | reverse complement strand
CTGAACCTGCTCGCGCGGCAGTGCGTCCCTGCCGCGCCCTTCGGACTTCCTTGGCTACGAACAGAACACTAACCCCACCACCCGCCAATGTCTACTTTCGCCACGACAGATTTTCTACACCGGAACTCGACGGGAAACTACTCCGGAGAGGTTCGCGGCGCTTCGGTCGTGTCCGTGCCCGAGGGATGCGCATCCCGCCCCGGCCGTGACCGCGGTTCCGGCCCGCGCCACATGCGGCGGCCCGTCCGGGCGAAGGCGGAGCGGGGGCACGGGCGGCACGATCGATGTCTGCGCGTCCCGTCCGCCGGGCGCCGGAACGGGAGCCGACTCCCCGGGTGTCCAAGGGGGTTCGCGGCGGAGGGCGAGGGGGGCGCGGCGACCGGTTCCGGCGGATCTCCGCGCCGGCGGGAGCCCGGACGGCGCACACTGTCGCGTCCAGGGACGGTGAGGGGGCGGGGCGGCCGGATTCGAACCGGCGTCCTCCGAGATGTCATCGCGGCGCATTACCTCTGTGCTACGACCCCGCCTTGCCGAAGATCTTACCCCCTCCCGAACCACGGGCCCCGGGCAGGGGGTTGCCCGCGACGGACGGCGGGGGCGGTGGCGGGGCAGCACGCCGACGGCTCCGAGGAGCGGAACGGCGGGGCGACGGGTCAATACAGTGGCCGTCATGTCTGCCATATTGAGCTCCGCCAAATCCCGTGCCGCGCTGCGCACGGCGGCCCGCTTCTCCGGCGAGTCACTGCTCGTCCTGGTGACGGCCGCCGTCGTCCTGCGGCTTCTGGGCTACATGTGGCCGGTGGTGTGGCCCCTTGTCGTGGCCCTGTTCCTCACGACCCTGACCTGGCCGCCGACGCGGTTCCTGCGCCGGCGCGGCTGGCCCCCCGCCCTCGCCTCGGCCACCGTCACGGTCCTGTTCCTGCTGGTCGTCGTCGGGATCGTCGCGCTGATCGCGGTGCCGGTCGCCTCCCAGTCCGGGGAGCTGGCCGACGGGGTGACCGCCGGTGTCGAGCGGCTGCGCGCGTGGGCCGCCGGACCGCCGCTCAACATCGGTGACGACCAGATCAGCGGCGCCCTCGACACGGCGGTCGCCCGGGTCCAGGACAGCATGGGCAGCATGGTCACCGCGGTGGCGACCGGCGTGGGATCCGTGTTCAACGGTGTGGTGACCGCTTTCCTGGCGCTGTTCCTGATGTTCTTCTTCCTCAAGGACGGCCCCCGTTTCCTGCCCTGGCTCACCCGTCAGCTTCCGGGCCGGTTCGCCTCGGACGCCGCCGTCGTCGCGGCCCGCGGCTGGGACACCCTGGGCGCCTTCGTCCGCTCGCAGGCGTTCGTCGGCCTCCTCGACGCCGTCTTCATCGGCATCGGCCTGTGGGTCCTCGACGTTCCGCTGGTACTGCCCCTGGCGGTGCTGACGTTCGTCTCCGCGTTCGTGCCGATCGTCGGCGCGCTCTTCGCGGGTCTGGTCGCGGTCCTCATCGCCCTGGTGTCGAACGGTCCCACCGACGCCCTGATCGTCCTGGCGATCATCGTGGTGGTGCAGCAGCTGGAGGGCAACGTCTTCCAGCCGATGATCCAGAGCCGTGGCCTGGGTCTGCACGCCGCCGTCGTACTGCTGGCCGTGACGCTCGGCGGCAGCCTCGCGGGCATCGTGGGCAGCCTGCTCGCCGTCCCGGTGGCCGCGCTGATCGCGGTGGTCTGGAACTACCTGCGCGAGCAGCTCGGCGAGGAGGGACCGGAGCGGGAGCCGGCCCCGGAGCGGGACGGCACCCCCGTCGCACCGTGAGGCCCGCGGACCGGAGGGGGCCCCACGCGGCGGGGTCCCCCTCCGGTCCGCGCCCAAGATCGATTGTCAGTGGTGGATGGGAGGCTGGAAGCACCACGTCGGAAAGAGGGGGAAGCCGTCATGTCCGGAAACCAGAACTACATCAACCACGTCGCCCTTGTCCTGGACGCCAGTTCGTCCATGTCGCACCTGAGCCGCAAGGTCGTGGAGGTCGCGGACCAGCAGATCGCGTACCTCGCCCGCCGGTCGAGGGAGCTGGACCAGGAGACCCGCGTCACGGTGTACGTCTTCGCGGACACGGTGGAGTGCGTCATCTACGACAAGGACGTGCTGCGGATGCCGTCGCTGAAGGAGTTGTACCGGGTCGGCGGGATGACGGCCCTGCTGGCGGCCGCGCTGAAGTCGCAGCACGAGCTGGCGCAGACGGCGCAACTGTACGGCGACCACAGCTTCCTGACGTTCGTGCTGACCGACGGGCAGGAGAACGCGAGCCACCGCTCCCCGGACGCCCCTTCCACGAAGCCGCGCGAGCTGGTGGAGGCCGTGGCCGGGATGATCCGGGCGCAGCAGGACAACTGGACGCTGGCCGTTCTCGTGCCGGACCAGATGGGCAGGCGCGAGGCCATGCAGTGCGGTTTCCCGCAGGAGAACATCGCCGTCTGGGACGCCACGAGCACCCGGGGCCTGGAGGAGGCCGGGCAGGTCATCCAGGAGGCCACCGAGAAGTTCATGGTGGGCCGCACCAAGGGCATCCGGGGTTCGCGGGCGGTGTTCTCCACCGGTGCGGAGGCGGTCAACAAGGACACCGTCGAGGCGGCCGGGCTCACGCCGGTGGAGCCGTCGGCGTACGAGCTGATACCGGTGGCCCAGGACGTGGCGATCCGGGACCGGGTCGTCGAGTCCGGGCACACCTACCGCACCGGGTGCGCGTTCTACCAGCTGAGCAAGGCGGAGAAGGTCCAGGCGCGGAAGCGGATCGCGGTCCTCGAGAAGAAGACGGACCGGGTGTACACGGGGCCCGAGGCCCGTGCGCTGCTCGGCCTGCCGGACGTGGAGGTACGCGTCAAGCCGGACCACAACGACGAGTTCACGATCTTCGTGCAGAGCACCAGTGTGAACCGGAAGCTCGTACCGAACACGCGGCTCCTGCTCATGGTCTGACGCCCTCGCGGTCCGGCGCCGCCGGGAGCCGCCGGGACCCGTGCGGTGCGCGGGTCCCGGCGGTTGGTCACACCCGTCGTGGTGTCAGCCGACGGTCCACCGCTGGAGCGCGGCGCCGGTGTCGGGCTGCTGGGTGACGGAGGCCCCGTCGCCGGAGGACGCGGCGGTCAGGAGCAGTCCGCTCGCGGCGGAGGCGAGGGTGTGGGTGCCGTCGCTCCGGCGGGTGAGGGTCCAGCGCTGGTTGGCGCCGCGGGTGCAGGTCCACTGGATGATCCTCGCCCCGGCGCCGGCGGAGCCGCTCTCCACGTCGGCGCACAGGCCGGACTCGGCGTTCCTGAGTTCGTAGGTGCCGTCGGTCTGCCGGGTGAAGGTCCAGCGCTGGTTGGCGCCGCCGGTCGGCGTCCAGACGACGAGCCGGGTCCCGGCGGTGGTGCTGTGGTCGGGGACGTCGAGCGCCTTGCCCCCGGTGGTGAGGGTGTGGGTCCCGTCGAGGGAGGCCGTGACCACCCAGGTGAAGGTCGCGGTGCCGCTCGCGCTGCCGGACGACGCGGTGACGGTGACCGTCGATGTTCCCTCCCTGGTGGGGACGCCGGTGATCAGGCCGCCGCTGCTGATGGCCAGGCCGGCGGGCAGGCCGGTGGCCGTGAAGGTCAGGGGCTTTCCGGCGGGGCCGGTGGCCTCCAGCTGGAGGGAGACGGCCTTGTTCGGCTCGGTGGTCCGGTCGCCCGGGTTGACGACCGTCACCGTTTCGGGGGCCTGTGCGACGGGGGTGAGGCTCAGGGTCTGTTCGCCGCCGGTGCGGGTCCCGCCGACCGCGTTGCCCGTGGTGTTGGTCCAGCTGCGGACGGGGGTGGTCTCGGCGGGGCGGGCGGGGTCGGCGGAGAGACCGATGACCAGGCCGCTGTAGCGGTTGACGATCTTGTACGTGCCGGTGGCGGTGCCGTCGGCGGGCGAGGTGCCGCGGATGACGAACCACTGCTGTCCGACGGTGGGCCCGCCGGTTCCGGGGGCGGTGACGGTGGGCCTGGTGCCCCAGGCGCGCGTGCTCGTGGAGGTGGCGCCGACGCCGAGGAGCCGGCCGGTGGCGGAGTTGGCGATGCGGTGGGAGCCGTCGCCGTTGGAGGTGAAGGTCCACGACTCCAGGGCGGAGCCGGTGGCGGCGGCGAGCGAGGTGGTGGACGGGTCGCCGGAGACCTGGGCCAGGACGCGCCCGTCGGCGCTGGTGATGCGGTACGCCCGGGAGGTGTCGACCGGGGCCGCGGGTTCGGTCGTGTCGATCGTCAGGCTGACGTACTCGCCGCTCGCTCCGCCGGAGCAGCCGAAGGAGCAGTACGAGCGGAAGTTCCTGCCGACGAGGCCGGAGGCGGTCCTGTTGCCGCTGTCGAGGAACCAGCGGTACCAGGAGGCGTTCCGGTAGGCGCCGGTGTCACCGAGGCGGAACCACTTCTGGGTCGTCAGGTCCTTGGTGGCGTAGATCTCCTGGGGGGCGTTGCCGCTCTGGTCGACCGCCTGGGGCTGTCCGATGTACAGGCCGAGGTGGGCGTTGTAGGTGATGTCCATGACGAACAGCGGGGAGGTCGGGGGCGTCAGGCCGGCGGCCACCTGCTGGGCGACGGTCCCGGTGTTGGCCGGGTCGTACTCCTTCGCCGGCGGGACGTATCCCGTCGTGCTTCCGGAGCCGACCGGGACCATGGTGCTCTCGCGGCCTCCGACGCCGGGCTCCGTCCAGGCGCCGTTGTACCACTTACGCCAGGAGTCGGGGGCCATCTTCGCGGAGATCGGGGCGCGGGCCACGTGTCCGTAGAAGGCGGCCCAGCCGCCGCCCTTGTTCACGATCCGGGAGCCGTAGAAGGCGTAGAAGTAGCCGGAGGCCGTGTCGACGAACAGCCGCTGGTCGCCGGTGCCGTAGTGGTAGGTCTGCTGCGGGAAGGCGGTGGTGTCCCCGCGCTTGGTGCTGTGGTGCGAGGTGATGACGTGGTCCTTGATGGTCCACGTGCGGCCCTGGTTCCTGGAGACGGCGTAGTCGATGCCGTCGTAGTGGATGCCGTCGCCGAAGGGCTGCGGGGTGAACTCGTTGTGCACGAGTCCGTACCAGTCACCGGTGTCGGGATCGACCCAGACGCCGGCCAGGTCGCAGTAGTTCCGGTGCGCGTAGGAGGTGGTGGAGGGCGCGGGGGTGGCTTCCACACCGGTCGGGCTGTTGTTGCAGCGCCATGTCGTGTCGTTGTTCCGGTCGTTGGAGTTGGCCGGGTCGACCGCGTCGCTGAGGGCGCTGGACCGGGTGGCGGTGTCGAGGTTCGTCCCGGTGTAGAAGGTCCACTTCCGCGGGTCCTTCGCACCGTAGAGGGCGTGGGACTGCTGGAAGTAGAAGGTGCCGTCCTTGTCGATGTACGTACCGGCGGGGGTGTCGTCCGGGGTGGTCCAGGAACCCTTCGCCCCGACGGTGACGGTGTAGGCGGCGGCGGTCGGGGCCGCCGCCGCCGTCGGCACGGCGCCGCCCGTGAGGACCAGCGCGACGGCGGCGAGCGCGCCGGTCAGTCTGTTTCGAGGAGTGGTCACGGGTACTCCCTGATCGGGGGAGCCGCAGGGGGGAGCGGCTCCGTGGATGGCCCGCCGTCCCCGGGGAGGGCGGTCGTGCGCGGGGTTGCGGGAAGGGCGCGCGCCGGAGGTGCGGGAGGGGACGGCGCGGTCCGGCCGGTGGCCGGGTCCGGGACCGGAGCGGGTGCTCCGGCCCGTGGCGTAACGGGTCGTGCCGCGTCGGCGGGCCCGGGTCGCGGGAGCCGCCGGCCGTCGGCTGGGGGGACCGTACGGCTCATTTGACCGGTAAAACAAGGCCGCGGCACGCAAAACTTCACCCCTGCGGAGCAGGGGGCCCGGTGGCGGGGGCGGCCGCGGGGCGGGGGTGCGTTGACCTCGCTCCGGGGGCACGGTACTTTGCGGTCGCCTTCCGATCGGTGAAGCCGGGGTGGTCCATGGTGACGATGCGGGACGTGGCCGAACGTGCCGGCGTCACCAAGCAGACCGTGTCCAACGTGCTCTCCGGCCGCGTCGCCGTACGGCCGGTCACGGAGGCGCGGGTACGGGCGGCCATCGCCGAACTCGGCTACGTCCCCAACCTGGTGGCGCGCTCCCTGGCCACGGGCAGCACCCGGACGGTGGGCCTCTTCGTCCCGACCGTGTCCACCGCCTTCTACGCGGAGCTGGTCGAGGAGGTGGAGGACGTCCTGGAGGAGCGCGGCCACCGTCTGCTGCTCTGCACCACCCGCCGCGACGGGGCGCGCGCCCGGAGGCATCTCGCCGGGCTGACCAGCCGGTCGGTCGACGCGCTCCTCATCGCGGGCGACCAGGGGCTGACCGACCAGCTCCCGCCGCTGTCCCGCACCCGCTTCCCCGTCGTCCTGTGCGCCTGGGAGACACGGGTTCCCGCCGGTTTCCCGGTCGTCACCGTCGACTACGAGCACGGGGGGTACCTCGCCGGGCGTCACCTCCGGGAGCTCGGCCACGAGAACGTGGCCGTCCTGGCGAGCCCGGCGCACGCGATGCGGGTGAACGGCTTCCGCCGCGCGTTCGCCGAGGACGGGCTGGAGATCCCCGACGGGGCCGTGCGCCTGGTGCCGGAGCCGTCGTTCCGGGGCGGGATCGCGGCGGCCCTGGAGGCGCTGGAGGCCGGGCCGGCGGCGACCGCGCTGTTCGCCACGCACGACGTGCTCGCCGTCGGGGCCCTCGAAGCCGCGCGCGGCAGGGGGTACTCGGTCCCGGGAGACCTGTCGGTGGTCGCCCACGACGACACGCCGGAGGGGCTGCTCACCCGTCCCGCTCCCACCAGTGTGGTCCTGCCCACGCGGGAGATGGCGCGTGAGGCGATCGGGGTGCTCCTGGACGCGGCCGGGGGCGCCCGGCCCGCCGAGCGGCGCCGCCGTCTCCTGCTGCCGCGACTCGTCGTCCGCGAGAGCACGGCACCGCCCGCCCGCGGCGGCCCCGGAGCCCGGCCGGTCCGGGGCCGGGCCGTCCGGGGGAGCTGACACGCGTACGACGGCGCCCCGGCGGCGCCGAGGGCCGTCCGGGGCGTGCCGGGGAGGGGAACGCGGTCGCGCGCGCCGACGTCCGGAGCGGTGACGCCCACGGGGCCCGTCCCGCGCGCCGGCGGTCCCTCCCCTGGTGCCGGCCGGTCCCGCGCGGCCGGTCAGGACACCGCGGCCCCGGGGGTCAGGCGGCGGAGCGGTCCGTCGAGTTCCCGCTGGTAGAAGTCCATGAAACCGTCGGGGTCGGGGCCCGCGTTCTGCATCACCAGCCGGTCGAAACCGGCGTCGACGAACTGCTGGGCGACTTCCAGGTAGCGGTTCCGGTCGGAGCCGCAGGCGAACTTGGCGAGGATGTCCTCCTCGCGGACCGTGGTGGTCGCGGCCTCGAAGTTGACGGGGTTGGGCAGTTCGCTCATGACCTTCCAGCCGGAGAGGGCCCACCGGGTGGTCCTGAGCGCCTCCCGGGCCGCGGTGTGCTCGTCCTCCGCCCAGGCCATGGGCACCTCCGCGTACCCGGGGCCGGTGCCCCCGGCCTCGCGGTAGTGGCGCACGATCTCCGGCTTCTGCTCCGTGGCGAAGAGCCCGTCGCCGAGCTCGGCGGCGATCCGCGCCGAGCTGCGGCCGCTGGCGGCCACGGCGATCGGCGGGAGGTCGGACGGGAGGTCGAAGACCCGCGCGTCCGCCAGCCTCAGGTGCTTGCCCTCGTACGACCGGTAGCCGCCGCTCCACAGGAGGCGGATGATCTCCAGCGCCTCGCGCAGCAGCTCGTGGCGCGCCCGGACGGTGTCGGGGAAGCCGCGGCCGACGACGTGTTCGTTGAGGCGTTCGCCGGATCCGACGCCGAGGACGAAACGTCCGTCGGACATCAGGGAGAGGGTTGCCGCCGCCTGGGCGATGATCGCCGGGTGGTAGCGGATCGAGGGGCAGGTCACCCCGGTCGCGAGACCGATGCGCTCGGTCCTGGCGGCGATGGCGCCCAGGACCGTCCAGGCGAAGGGCGAGTGGCCCTGGTTGTCCAGCCAGGGGTGGAAGTGGTCGCTGATCTCCACGAAGTCGAAGCCCGCGGCCTCGGCCGCGACGGCCTGCCGGACGAGTTCGCCCGGCCCGAACGCCTCCGCGGACAGCTTGTAGCCGATTTCCATCTGTCGTTCGTTCCTCTCTGTCGCCGATCGCGTCCCGGCGCGCCCGCCACGTCCCGGCGGGGTTCCCCGTGACGTGTCCGGGAGGGGCTCCGGCCCGTTCGCGGCGTCCGTCCGGCACGACACGTGCCGGGCCGTCGCCCGGGGCCGGTCCGCACGGCACGCACCGGTCCACTTTCTCCCGCCGTCCGGCATCGCGCGACCGCGCGCCGGTCGTCCGGGAGGCCGGGGCGGGGCGCCCCGGGCGTCTCCGCGCGGTCAGCGGCCCGGGTGTTCCCCCGGGCCCTTCCGGGCCGGGACCAGGGGGGTGGGAGAGAGGTCGGTCATCTCCTCCCCCGGTTCGAGGAGGGTGTCCGCCGCGCCGACGATGAGCGGATCGGGCGTACCGGCCGCCTTCTCGTCCTTGTTCGCGTAGTCGACGCGGGCCAGGAGGCTGCGCATGGCCTCCAGGCGGCCGCGCCGCTTGTCGTTGCTCTTGACCACGGTCCAGGGGGCGTGGTCGGTGTCCGTCTCCCGGAACATGGCGACCTTGGCGGCGGTGTAGTCGTCCCAGCGGTCGAGGGAGGAGAGGTCGGTGGGCGAGAGCTTCCACTGCCGCACCGGATCGACCTGGCGGATGGCGAAACGGGTGCGCTGCTCGGACCGGGAGACGGAGAACCAGAACTTCACCAGGTGGACGCCGTCCTCGACCAGCATGCGTTCGAACAGCGGGCACTGGTGGAGGAAGAGCCGGTACTCCTCCTCGGTGCAGAAGCCCATCACCCGCTCGACTCCCGCCCGGTTGTACCAGGAGCGGTCGAAGAAGACGATCTCGCCGGGCCCCGGGAGGTGGGCCACGTAGCGCTGGAAGTACCACTGCCCGGCCTCGCGCTCGGTCGGCTTGTCCAGGGCGACGATCCGGGCGCTGCGCGGGTTGAGCCGTTCGGTGAACCGCTGGATGGTGCCGCCCTTGCCGGCGGCGTCCCGGCCCTCGCACAGCACCACGATCCGGGCACCGGTGTCCTTGGCCCAGCGCTGCAGCTTGAGCAGTTCGATCTGCAGGATGCGCTTCTGCCGTTCGTACTCGGCGCGGCGCACCTTCCGCGTGTACGGGTAGTTCTCCCGCCACGTGCGGATGGGCTCGCCGGCGGCGCTGAGCAGAACGGGCTGCTCGGGCCGGGTGGTGTCCACGCTGAGCCCTTCGAGCAGGTCCGGTCCGGAGGGGGCCGGGTCCCGCTCTCCGCTCCCGTCGCCGGTCCTGTCCACGTCGGTCATGGCACCCCGTTCCGCTCGTCGTCCTGTTCGCTCCTGCGCCTGTACCCGCTGCGGCCGTTTTCACCGGTCCGGGGCCGTCGGCAGGGCCGCGTGGCGCCCGCCGCGGCGGGCGTGCGGCGGTGTGCGCATGACTCGCTCCCGGCGGGTAACACGGCCGCAATGACGAACGCACACGACACGGGGGGCAGACCCGGCCTGCCGCTCCTGCTGCTGCCCGTGCAGGTGGCCGTGGTGGCCGGGCTGGGGCTGCTGGTGACCGGACCGCTGGCGGATCTCCGGCCCTTGTCGGAGGAGGACGGCGTCAACCGGTTCCTGGCCGCCCACCGCACCCCGGCCGCCACCACGTTCACCGACTGGCTGTCCCTGCTGGCCGACACCCAGAGCGTGATCGTCGTGACGTTCCTGTGCGCGGTCGCCCTGCTGTGGGTGCCCAGGGGGCCCCGCTGGCGCGAGGCCGCCTTCCTGGCCCTGTCCGTGGCGGCGCAGTCCGCCGTCTTCCTCCTCGTCACCCTCGTCGTGAACCGCGACCGCCCGGGCGTGCCCCACCTGGACGGGGCGCCGCCGACGTCCAGCTTCCCCTCCGGTCACGTCGGGGCCGCCACGGCCCTCTTCGGGGGGCTGGCCGTGCTCGCGGCCCGGAACCTGCGCGGCACCCGGCGGCACGTCGTGGTGGCGCTGCTCCTGCTGGTCCCGCCGGCCGTGGCGTTCTCCCGGGTGTACCGGGGCATGCACCACCCCTCCGACGTGGTGGCCGGGCTGCTGAACGGCGCCTGCACGCTGGTGCTCCTGGCGATCGCGCTGCTGCCGCCGCGTTCCCGGGACGAGGCCGGCGTCCCGGTCCCGGCCGCCCGCGCGGCGGGGCGGGCCGTGGTGGTGCGCCATCCGCACGGGTGCGGCGACGAGACCGCGGCCCGGGTGCGGGCGGTGCTGCTCCACCACGGGTACGCGGAGCAGCGGTGGACGGAGACGACGCCCGAGGCGCCGGCCGGTGCCCTGCTCGCGCACCTGACCGGCAGCGGCACCGACGGGCCGGACGCCGGTCCCGCCGGCCTGGTCGTGGCCTGTGGCGGGGACGGCACCGTACGCGCCTGCGCCGACGTGCTGGCCGGGACCGGGATCCCCCTGGCGATCGTCCCGTGCGGCACCGGGAACCTCCTCGCCCGCAACCTGCGGCTGCCGGCCGATCCCGTGGCCGCCCTGCGCGAGGGCCTGTCCGGGCGGACCGCCGGGCTCGACGTGGGCCGGATCGAGGGCGACGGGCTGGTGCCGACCCGGTTCGCGGTCATGGCGGGCGCCGGGTTCGACGCGGCCATGGTGCAGGACGCCTCGGCGCGGCTCAAGAAGAACCTGGGGTGGCCCGCGTACGCCCTCTCGGCCGTGCGGCACCTGCGGGACCCCCGGATGCGGTTGTCGATCCGGCTCGACGGGGGCGCCCCGCTGGAGCGGCGGGCCCGCATGGTCGTCATCGGCAACGTCGGCACCCTCCAGGGCGGGTTGCCGCTGCTGCCCGGGGCGCGGCCCGACAGCGGCCGGCTGGAGGTGGTCCTGCTCGATCCGCGCGGGGTGACCGGCTGGCTCGCCGCCGCCGGGTACCTGGTCACCCGCGTACCGGGCGGGCGGGCGCCGCACGCGTCCGGTGCCCGGGAGCGGCCCGTCGCGCACGGCGCGCTGGAGTACTTCGGGGCGGCCCGCGTCGACCTCCGGTTCACCCGTCCCCAGCCGCGCGAGGTGGACGGCGACGTCTTCCCCGCGGGCACCCGGCTGACCGCGGAGGTGGAACCGGGGGCGCTGCGGGTGTGCCTGCCCGGGCCGGCGCGGACCGGCGCGGCGGCCGGAGCCGAGGAGGAGGGGGAGGCGCATGGGCACCGCGACGCGCGTACCGCAGCGCAGTGAGGTCAAGGCCCTGGAGGCCGAACTGCGCCTCCGGGGCGAGACCCTGTCCGGCGAGGAGGCGTGGGCCGCGCTGCGCCGTCACGGGGGCTGGCCCCTCGTGCGGGACTCCTTCGTCCGGTTCCGCTACGCCGACGGGTTCAGCCACTCCCGCGCCCTGGCCCTGCAGACCGTCCTGGCCATACTTCCCTTCGGGATCGCGGTCATAGGGCTGTCCGGCGTGCTGCACACCGAGGACATCGGCCGGATCGTCGAGCTGACGGTGCGCCGGATCAGCGGTCCCAGCCAGGACGTCGTGGACGACGCCCTGCGGGAGAGCCGCCGGCACGCCGGGGACGGCGGCGCGGCGGCCCTCTGGCTCGGCCTGCTGTTCTCCGTCTCCAACGTCACCACCGGCATGTGCCAGGTGGAGCGCGGGGCCAACCGGATCTACGGCGTCGAGCGGGACCGTCCGTTCCTCCACAAGTACGTCCGGGGCCTCCTGATGGCGGTCCTGGCCGGGCTGCCCCTCGGGCTGAGCTTCTGCCTCACCGTGCTCGGGTCCGACCTGAGCCGCGCCCTGACCGAGGTCTACCACCTGGCTCCGGGCACCTACCGCGCCTGGGACGTGCTGCGCTGGCCCGTCGGGATCCTGCTGGCCGTGATCGCCACCAGCGTCATCTTCCGCCGGTCGCCCCGGCGCGCCCAGCCGGGCCACACCTGGCTCGCGTTCGGCGCCACCGTCCATCTGCTGCTGTGGCTGGGGGCGACGTGGGCGCTGAGCCTGTACGTGGGCTCGGGCGGCTCCTTCACCACCGTGTACGGACCGCTGAGCGCGTTCATGGCGCTGCTGCTGTGGTCCTACCTCACCTCGCTCGCGCTCTTCCTGGGGCTGTCCTTCGCGGCCCAGCTGGAGGCCGTGCGGGCGGGGGTGGCCGCTCCGATCACCGAGGACCCCGGGGTGTGAGCCGGGGCGTCCGCGTCTCCCCGGGCCGGGAGGTCCGCCCCGGCCCCCGCCCCTGCCGTCCCGCCCCTCCCCCGCATCGGAAAGGAACCGTACGACCATGACAGAGCGTTCCCCCCGGCCCCGGTGGCGTCGTCTCGTGCGGCTCGCCGCCGGGCACGGCGGGCCCGACGCCCGCTTCGGCGCGCGGCTGCTCGCGAGCGCCGCCCTCACCGCCCTGGCGGCCGTCCCGTTCTCCCTCGCGCTGGTGCTGGTGGAGTCGCACTGGGCCCCGCTGCACCGCCTCGACCAGGGGGTGGCCGAGCGGCTGCACCGCTCCGCGCTGGAGCATCCCGCCTGGGTGCGGGTGCTGGACTTCCTCACGCACGTCGCGTGGGGGCCGCTGACCATGCGGCTCCTGGTGGCCGCGGTGGTGGTGTGGCTCCTGTGGCGGCGGGCCGTCCGGCTGGCCGCCTGGGCGGCCGTCACCGCGACGGCCGGCGGGCTGGTGGGGCTGCTGGTGAAGAACGCGGTCGAGCGCGCCCGGCCGCACCTGCCGGACCCGGTCTCCCACGCGCCCGGCTTCTCCTTCCCCTCCGGGCACGCCATGACGGCCGTCACCTCCTGTGCCGTGCTGCTGCTCGTCCTGCTCCCGCTGGTCCCGCGCGCGTGGCGGCCGCTGCCGTGGGTCCTGGCGGCGGTGGCGGTGCTCGGCGTGGGCTACACGCGGGTCGCGCTGGGCGTGCACTGGGTGAGCGACGTGGTCGGGGGCTGGCTGCTCGGGGCGGCGGTGGTCACCGCGACCGCGTTCGCCTTCGAGGCGTGGCGCGGCGACGTGGGGCGTCCCCGCACCACGCCGGCCGAGGGGCTGGAGCCCGAACTCACGACGGACACCCCGGAGCCGGAGCCGGCCGAACGCCCCGGACCCCGGTGACACGGGGCGGCGTCACCGGGGTCCGGGGCGTCACCGGGCCGTCGCGCGGCCCGGTCTCCGGGGGCCGGCCGTCAGGCTTCCCCCTCCGGGCGGTCCGTCCGGTGGTCCTCCGCGCGCCGCCGGGCGTCCTCCTGGGCGCTCCGGCTGGGCGTGAGGGCGTCGGCGGCTTCGCCGTCGCCGGGGCGGGCGTCGTCCCGTACGTCCGTCTCGGCCTCCTCGAACTCCGCCAGGACCTCCTCGGCGGCGGTCCGCGGACGGTCCGCGTTCTTCCCGGTGGGGCGGTGGTGCGCCATGCGTCTCCTCTTTCCTCTGCTTCCCTCTGTCGCGTACGTCCCTTTCGTACGCGTGCCGCTACCCCGTGCCGCGGGCTTCACGCTCCGGGGCGGCGGCCGTTCTCGGGGCCCGGCCGGGCGGCGGCGGTGCGCTCCGGGTCGTCCAGCGGGGTGTTCACCCGCAGCCAGCGGTAGCCGTACGGTTCCAGGTCGACGCCCACCCGGCCGCCGGCCGTCGCCCTGACGGTGTCGCCGGTGAACAGGTCGGTGAGGAGACGGCCGCCCTGCAGCCCGGGCACGGCCGTGGTCGCGCCGGTCCGCCGGTCGGAGAAGTTGTGCAGGGCGAGGACCGCTCCTTCCGGCAGCGAGGCGACGTGGGCCAGCACTCCGGGGTCGTCCACGTCGAGCACCTCGGTGCGGCCCCAGGCCAGTTCGGGTGCTTCGCGGTAGCGCTCGATCAGGGTCCGTACGCGGGTGAGCAGCGAGTCCGGGTCGTGGGCCTGGTCCCGGACGTTGACCCGCTTCGGCCCGTACGCGCCCCGGGGCATCGGGTTGGGGAAGGCGTCGCTCCCGGCGGTGGAGAACCCGGCGCCCCTGTCCGCCGTCCACTGCATGGGGGTGCGGACGGCCTGCCGGCCCTCCGCGGCGAGGTTCTCGCCCATGCCGATCTCCTCGCCGTAGAAGAGGACGGGCGTGCCGGGCAGGGTGAAGAGGAGGCTGTGGGCCAGCTCCACGCGCCGGCGGTCGCCGCCGACCATGGGCGGCAGCCTGCGGCGCAGTCCCCTGCCGTAGAGCCGCATGTCCTCGTCGGGGCCGAAGGCGGCGAACACCTCGGCGCGTTCGGCGTCGTCGAGCTTGTCGAGCGTCAGCTCGTCGTGGTTGCGGACGAAGGTCGCCCAGTGGCCGTCGCGCGGGGCTTCCGGGCGTTCCCGCAGGGCTTCCGCGAGCGGCCCGGCCTCCCCGCGCGCGAAGGAGAGGTACATCTTCTGCATGCCGATGAAGTCGAAGCACATGGTCAGTTCGTCGCCCCGGCCGGACTCCGGGTCGCCGAAGAACTTCATGGTGTCGGGGTAGGGCAGGTTGACCTCGCCCAGAAGGACCGCCTCTCCGTTGCGGCGTCCGAGGAACGCCCGCAGGTCGGCCAGGTACGCGTGCGGGTCGGGCAGTCGGTCGGCGTCGTCCTGGCCGTCGGTCTCCAGGAGGAAGGGGACCGCGTCGACGCGGAAGCCGGACAGGCCCAGCTGCGTCCAGAAGCCGATGATGCGGGCTATCTCGTCCCGTACCGCCGGGTTGGCCACGTTGAGGTCGGGCTGCTGCCGGTAGAAGCGGTGCAGGTAGTACTGGCCGGTCTTCTCGTCGTACTCCCAGAGGCTCTTCTCGGCGTCGGGGAAGACGACGCCGCGGGGGCCGTCCTCGGGCGGTTCGTCGCACCAGACGTACCAGTCGCGGCGGGGGGACGTGCGGCTGGAGCGGGCCTCGCGGAACCAGGGGTGCTGGTCGGAGGTGTGGTTGACGACCAGGTCGGCGATGACCCGGATGCCCCGGTCGCGGGCGGTCCGCACGAACTCGGTGAAGTCCCCGAGGGTGCCCAGGCGGGGGTCGACGGCGTAGAAGTCGGTGATGTCGTATCCGTCGTCCCGTTCCCGGGTCGGGTAGAACGGCATCAGCCACACGCAGGTGACGCCGAGGCGGACGAGGTGGTCGATCCGCTGGGTCAGGCCCGCGAAGTCCCCGATGCCGTCGCCGTCGCCGTCCTGGTAGGTCTCCACGTCCAGGCAGTAGACGACCGCGTTCTTCCACCACAGGTCGGAGGTCCGGGTCAGTCTCATCGGGCCTCCTCCGCGTACGCGGGAGCGGCCGGGGTCGCGTCGAGCCGGGGCAGCACCTTGTCGCCGAACGCGTCGACGAAGGCGCTCTGTTCGCGCCCGACGTGGTGGAGCATGACCGTGTCGAAGCCGAGGTCGGCGTACTCCTGGAGCCAGGCGGCGTGCTGTCCCAGGTCGGCCGAGACGTTGACGCTCCCGGTGACCCGCTCCGGGGTGACGTGCTCGCTGACGGAGTCGAACAGTTCGGGCGTGTCGAGGTCCCAGCTCGCGGGCGGGCCGTGCACGTTGGTGCGCCACTGGTCGTGGGCGACGGCGAGGGCGGTGTCCGGGTCGGGGTCCCAGCTGAGGTGGACCTGGAGGTACAGGGGGCCGGTGCCGCCGGCGGAGCGGTAGGCGTCCGCGATCCGGCGCAGCCGTTCGCGCGGGGCGTTGACGGTGACGAGTCCGTCGGCCCAGTCGGCGCACCAGGCGGCGGTGGCCTCGCTGCACGCGGCGCCGATCAGCGGCGGCACGGTGTCGGGGCGGGTCCACAGCCTGGCCCGGTCCACGGTCACCAGTCCGTCGTGGCTGACCTCCTCGCCGCGCAGCAGGGCCCGGATGGCGTCGACGCACTCGCGCAGCCGCGCGTTGCGGACGTCCTTGCGCGGCCACCGGTCGCCGGTGATGTGCTCGTTGGACGCCTCGCCGCTGCCCAGGGCCGCCCAGAAGCGGCCCGGGTACATGGCGGCGAGGGTCCCGACGGCCTGGGCGACGATCGCGGGGTGGTAGCGCTGTCCGGGCGCGTTGACGACGCCGAAGGGGATGCGGTCGGTGGCCTGGAGGGCGGCGCCGAGCCAGGACCACGCGAAGCCGGACTCGCCCTGGCGGACGCTCCAGGGCGAGAAGTGGTCCGAGCACATGGCGGCACCGAAACCGGCCTCCTCCGCGCGGACGACGGCGGCCAGGAGGTCGGCGGGCGGGACCTGTTCGTGCGAGGCGTGGAATCCGTAGACGGTCATGGGGCGCGCCTACCCCGCGGGGCGGGGATCATCGGCGGCGCGGGGCGGCGCGCGGTGCCTCCCGCCCGCGCGTCCCCCGCGCCTCACCCGGTGCGCCGGTGCACCCTCGCCTCCCAGGGGGCGAGGACCGTGCGTCCGTGTTCCACCGGGGCGGACGGCCCGTTGCCCAGGACGAGTTCGGCGCCCTCCCAGCCGCCGGGGAGGTCGACGGTCACGGTGTCGCCGGTGAAGTTGCCGAGGACCAGCAGCGTGGTCGCCGCGTGGTGCCGGGTGAAGGCGTACACCCGTTCGTCGTCGGGCAGCAGCATGGTGAAGTCGCCGTGCACGACGGCCGGTTCCTCGTGGCGCAGGGCGATCAGGCGCCGGTAGTGGTGGTAGACGGAGCCGGGGTCCGCGCGGGCGGCGGCGGCGTTGACCTCGGTGTGGTCCGGGTTGACCGGGAGCCAGGGGGTGCCGGTGGTGAAGCCGGCCTGCGGGGAGGCGTCCCACTGCATGGGGGTACGGGCGTTGTCCCGCCCCATCGCCCGCAGTCCGGGCAGGACCTCCTCGGGTTCCGCCCCCGCGCGCAGCGCCTGCGCGTAGTGGTTGAGGGATTCGATGTCCCGGAAGTCCTCGATGGTGCGCAGGGGCGCGTTGGCCATGCCCAGCTCCTCCCCCTGGTAGACGTAGGGGGTGCCCCGGTGCAGGTGCAGGACGGTGGCCAGCATGGTCGCGGACCGGGTCCGGTGGCGGGGGCCGTCGTCGCCGAACCGGGAGACGACGCGGGGCTGGTCGTGGTTGTTCCAGTACAGGCTGTTCCATCCGACGTCCGCGAGGCCGGTCTGCCAGCGGCCCAGGGACGCCTTCAGGTCGGTGAGCCGCAGGGGGCGCGGGTCGAACTTGTGGGCGCCGTGGTCGAGTCCGACGTGCTCGAACTGGAACACCATGTCGAGTTCGGCGCGGCGCGGGTCGGTGAACAGCCGGGCCTGTTCGACGGTCACGCCGGGCATCTCCCCCACCGTGAGCAGCCGGCCGGGGTGGTGGGCCATGACCTCGCGGTGCATCTCCCGCAGGTACTCGTGGAGGCGCGGTCCGCAGACGTAGGAGGGCGACCCGTCGCCGTACGGGCCGTCGCCGCGCAGTGCGCCGTCGGGCAGGGCCGGGTCCTTGGAGAGGAGGTTGACGACGTCCATCCGGAAGCCGTCCACGCCCCGCTCCAGCCACCACCGCATCATCGCGTACACGGCCCGGCGGACCTCCGGGTTCTCCCAGTTGAGGTCGGGCTGTTTCGGGGAGAACAGGTGGAGGTGGTACGCGTCGCTCGCGGGGTCGTGCGTCCAGGCGGAACCGGAGAAGAAGGAGCCCCAGTTGTTGGGCTCGCGACCGTCGCGGGGCGGGCGCCACCAGTACCAGTCGCGCCGGGGGCTGGCGGGGTCGCGCGACTCCCGGAACCACGGGTGCTCGTCGGAGGTGTGGTTGACGACCAGGTCCATGATCAGCCTCATGCCGCGCCCGTGCACCGCCGCGAGGAGGCGGTCGAAGGCCGCCAGGTCGCCGAAGACGGGGTCGACGTCCTGGTAGTCGCTGATGTCGTAGCCGTTGTCGTCCTGCGGCGACGGGTAGACGGGCGAGAGCCACAGGACGTCCACTCCGAGGTCCGCGAGGTGGTCCAGGCGTGCGGTGATGCCGTCCAGGTCGCCGATGCCGTCGCCGTCGGAGTCGGCGAAGCTGCGGGGGTAGATCTGGTAGACGACCGCGGACTTCCACCACGGGTCGCCCTCCTGCGTCGCGCTGCCGGGCGTCATCGGCGTTCTCCTCCGGGCGTCGGGTCACGGGCCATGGGTTCCCTTTCCCGTACGCGGCGGACGAACCGGCCCGGCCGGGCCGCGTCTCCGCGGCCGTCCCGGCGTCCGCGTCCGTTCCTGTCCCCTCCTGTCCACGGGCGCGCCTCCGTTCCCGGGGGCCGTCGTCCGGCGCCCGCCGGAGCGGTCGGCCGGGGCCGTCTCCCGTCTCCGCTCAGCCGTCGTCCCGCTTCCCGGACGGGCCGGACCGTCCGCGCGTCACCGCGAGCACGCCTCCCACGACGGCGATCAGCGCGACGGCCAGGGCGATGCTGACCCAGCCCTCGGTGTCCCAGTACACGTCCTCCAGGCTGATCAGCAGCGCCGCCTCGTCGACGATCAGGGCCAGGCCGACGCCGTAGGCGAGTCCCATCCAGGCCCGCGCGCGTGCCGAGCGTTTCACGAGGCCCGCCGCCCCCACCACGGCGAGCAGCAGGATGCCCCACACGTAGTGGTGGATGTGCACGTCGCCGGCCTGCACGTCCCCCACTCCGGCCACGTCGATGTGGATCAGCCAGGTGAGCAGGCGCATGCAGCCGAAGGTGAGGGCGAACCCCCACCACGCCAGGACGAAGCCCCGGCGTTCCGAGGAGATCCCGGGCAGCAGGCGCAGCCACGGGGACCGGTGGTCCGTGCGGGTGGACGGCAGGCGGTGGGCCGCGTGCGGGGACGGGGGACGGCCGGACGCCCCGGACGCACCTGGCGTACCGGACGGGTCGGCCCGGCCCGGTGGTTCGGACGGATCGGACGAGCCGGTCGGGTCGGACGGGTCCGGTGCCTTCATGCCTTCTCTTCTCCTGCCGCGAATCTCTGGATCAGTCCGGCCACGGCGTCCGGCGCGCTGTAGTGCGCGGCGTGCGCGGCGCCCGGCACCTCGGTCGCGCACCCGTCGGCGGCCAGCCCTGCCACCCGTCGGACCCATGCCCCGGAGGCGATGGTGTCACCGCTCCCGCGCACGACGAGCGTCGGCGCGTCGATCCGGGCCAGATGCCCCTCGAACGCCCCGGCTGCGTCCCGCAGGGCGTGGCGCAGGGACGCGGCGAAACGGAAGGGACCGGTGGAGAGGTAGTCCGCCACGGCCACCCCGACCAGGGAGGGCGGTTCGCGGAACGCGTCCGCGAGCAGCCGACCGCCCTGGCGCCCTGCGGACGCCCCCGGGGTGAGCGCCGGGCCGAGCAGGACGAGTCCGCGGACCAGGCACGGATGGCGGGCGGCGAGGGCCGCGACCACCTGGCAGCCGACCGAGTTGGCGACCAGCAGGCTCGGTCCCGGCACGAGCCGCCGGTGCCAGCGGGCGAGGGCGTCGGCGGTCCGCACCACGTCGGGCATCCGGCGCGCGGCGGGCCGCGACCGCGCGTTGCCCGGCAGGTCGGGTACGAGCACGGCGGCCCCGTCCGCCGCCAGCCGCCGCGCCAGCGGCACGAAGTAACGGCCCGACAGCCCGAGCCCGTGCACCAGCACCGCCGTCGGCGCGCCCGCGCGGGGCGGAGGCCCGAAAGAACGGGTGAAGAGACCGGCCTGAACGCGCTGTTCCATCCGTCCACTATCACCCGTCCGAGAGCCCGTACACGCTCGGCCCGGGGTCGGAGAGCGGTGCTCCCGACGCGAACGGCGCAGGTCACGGCATGGCCCGGCCGGGCCGGGCCCGGTGCGTGCGGGCCCTTCCGGTCGGCGTGCCGCTCCCGGACCGGCCGGAGCGCCGCCGCCGGCCTCCGCGTACCGGCCGCGCCGCTTCGCGCGGGCCGTCCGCCGGGAGCCGCGTCACCGTGCGGGACCGGCCGTCCGCCGTCACGGGGCGACCCCATGACGGCGGTGACGGCGGTGACGACGGCGACAGCGGTGACGACGGCGGCGACGGCGGTGTTGACGGGCACCGGCGGGCCCGCCAGTCTCGGGGTGCCGTACTCACGGATCGCACCCATCCGCACGACGACGGAGGCTCGATGGCCCGCCGCACCGCACGCTCCCTCTCCCTGCGCCTCTTCCTCTCATTTGTCATGACCATGACCTTAACGTCGGCCGGAGTGGCCGCCACCGCGGGCACCGCGCGGGCCGACGGCTGCCTCACCTGGTCGCGCACGCTCTCCCAGGGTGCGTCCGGCGCCGACGTCACGGCGCTTCAAGTCCGCGTGGCCGGTTATCCCGGCTACGGCGGGGTGCTCGCCGTCGACGGCGTCTACGGACCGGGGACCGCCGCCGCCGTCAAGCGCTTCCAGGCCGCCTACGGACTGGTCGCCGACGGCATCGCGGGACCCGCGACGTTCAACAAGATCTACGCGCTCCAGGACGACGACTGCACGCCCATCCACTTCACCTACGCGGAGCTGAACACCTGCAACAGCACCTGGGCGGGCGGCGCGGTGAGCGCGGCCACCGCCAAGTCCAACGCCCTGCGCACCATGTGGAAGCTGGAAGCCCTCCGGCACGCCCTCGGTGACCAGCCCCTCCGCGTCACCAGCGGCTTCCGGAGCCAGGCGTGCAACAGCGCGGTCGGCGGCGCCTCCTCCAGCCGTCATCTGTACGGCGACGCGGCCGACCTCGGCGCCGGGCCCCACTCGCTGTGCCGGCTCGCCCAGCAGGCGCGCAACCACGGCTTCAACGGCATCCTCGGCCCCGGCTACCCGGGCCACGGCGACCACACCCACGTCGATCACCGGGCCGGCCGCTTCTGGTCCGCCTCCGGCTGCGGCATCTGACCCGACGGGCCGTCCCCCGGGGGATCCACGGGGGACGGTCCGGCCGGTGCGGTCCGGAAGACGGGGTAGGAGAGCCCCATGGACAGCTCCCTCTGGTTCGTGGTGGCCGCGGTTCTCGTGCTCGTGACGGCGGGATGCGCGGCCGTCCTCTTCGTCCGCGTCCTGCGGACCCGCAAGCTGCTGACGGACGCCGGCGTCCCCCTGCGGTCCAAGGCCCTCTTCTGGACGGCCGTGATCTACACGGTGTCCCCGGTCGACCTGATCCCCGATCCCGTCTACCTGGACGACATCGGCGTCCTCCTGGTGGCCCTGCGGGCCCTGCACTCCGCGGTCTCCGGGAGCGGGACGGACCGCGAGAAGCTGCCGGGCTGAACGGCCCGGCGTCAGCCGCGCTCCACGCGCCGTCCCCGCACGCGGAGGGGCGGCTCCCGCGCCGTACGCGGGAGCCGCCCTCCGTCTGCCTCCGGGCCCTCAGGGCGCGCCCGGCCCGCCCCCGGACGCCCTGCCCTCCCCGTAGTACACCGCGATCTCCTCCCGGTGCTGCCGGTCCGCGAGGTGTTCGTCGGCGCGGAACTCCGGCGCCCCCTTGATCCGGTCCCTGGTCAGGCCGACGTGGACGCTCTTCCCCTCCAGGTCGATCCGCGTCACCGTGCTCGCCGGGAGCAGCACCTCCTTGCCGAAGATCCACCCGCCGGTGTCGACGACCAGATAGGCGTCACCGGCCTCCTCGGAGTGCTTGTCGACCTTCCCGACGTGTCCGTCGGTCGCCTCGACCCTCCATCCGGCCAGATCGGTGCCCACCAGATGGGCGAATGCCTGCCCGTAGCTCCACACGTTCTCCGCCATGCCGGTCTCTCCTCCGTTCTCGGACGTCCTGCCGGACCGCGCCCCGCGCACCCGCCGCGGTCCCGGGGGCCCGTCTGCCCCGGGGGCCGCGCGCCACACCCGCACGGCCGGACGGGAGGCGGGGTGGACAACCCGCTCCCCGGGCCGCGGTCCGGGCCGTTCCTCCCGCCTCGGCGACCGGGGGAACGGAAGCCGTCTGCGAAAATGGGGGCATGGACGTGCGCCGCGGGAACCGCGTGACCGTGACCCGGCGAGCCCCCGGGCCGGCGGTGACGCCGGCGCGCGGGTCCGGACCCGTCGCCCCCGGGAAGGCCGCCGCGGGCGTCGCCGTGTCCACGGAGGTCCCCCGGTGACGCGCGGGACCGGCGAGGACGGACGCGGGGACGGGGACGCGGCCCGGGAACCGGCGGACGGGCGGGAGCGGTTTCCCCTGCTGGAGGAGAGCGCCGAGGACCTGTACGAGCACGCTCCCTGCGGCTATCTGTCCACCCTTCCCGACGGCCGGATCGTGCGGATCAACACCACCCTGCTGGAGTGGCTCGGCCACGCGCGGGACGACCTCGTGGGCCGCGCGCGCTTCTCCGACCTGCTCACCGTCGGCGGCCGTCTCTACCACGAGACCCACTACGCCCCCCTGCTCAGGATGCAGGGCCGGCTCAACGGCATCGCCCTGGAGCTGAAGACCGCCGACGGCTCCCGTCTGCCGGTCATCGCCACCTCGACGGTGAGGACAGGTGACGACGGAGAGCCGTCGCTGATCCGCACCGTCGTCCTCGACGCCCGGGACCGCCGCGCCTACGAGGCGGAACTGCTGCGCGCCCGCAGGAGGGCCGACCGGGAACGCGACCGCCTCCAGGACCTGGCCACCACCCTGCAGAAGACCCTGCTGCCCCCGGCGCTGGCGAACGTGGCGGGCCTGGACGTCGCCGCGTACTACCACATCGCCTCCACCGACGAGGTGGGCGGCGACTTCTACGACCTGTTCCCCCTGTCCGCCGGCACCTGGGGGCTGTTCCTGGGCGACGTGTGCGGCAAGGGGGCCGAGGCGGCGGCCCTCACCTCCCTGACCCGCTACACCCTGCGGGCCGCCGCCGTCTACGACCCCGATCCGGCCGCCGTCCTCGACAACCTCAACACGGTCCTGAACCACGAGTACAACGGCGACGACCCCCGGTTCTGCACCGTCCTCTTCGGCCTGCTCACCCCGGACCGGGAGCGGGGCGGCTTCCGCATCACCCTGGCCGCCGGCGGGCATCCCCCGGCCCTGCTGATGCGCGCCGACGGCACCGCCGACTACCTCCCCACCCCCGGCGGGCAGCTCATCGGCGTCCTCCCCGACGTCCACATCGCCACCACCACGCTCCATCTGCTTCCCGGCGACACCCTGTTGCTGTACACCGACGGCCTCACCGAGGCCCGTACCGCCGCCGCCGGCGGCGGCGAGGACCGGTACGGCGACGACGCCCTCCTCGGCTTCGGCCGCGCGCTGGCCCCCACCACGGCGCCGGGCGCCGTCGACGCGGTCCGCGACCTGCTCGGCACCTTCGGCACCGGCGTCGACGACGACACCGCCGTCCTGGCCGTCCACGTGCCCCCGCCCACCGATGGTCCCCCGTTCCCCGGGTAGGCGTGGTGCGTCCGGTGGGCACGGTGCCCCCGTGGACGGTGGGGAAAGGGGCGGTTGTGACCGGAGCGTTGATCGCGGGAGCGTGGGGTCTGTTCGCGGGAGCGGCTCTGCTGGTGGGGGCGGCCGTCGGCTCGCTGGTACGGGTCCCTCCCCGGCTGATCGCCCTCGTCATGGCCTTCGGCAGCGGCGTCCTGATGTCGGCGGTGTCGTTCGAGCTGTTCGCCGAGGCGTACGAGCGTTCCGGCATGGCGCCGGTGGTCGGCGGGGCGGTCGGCGGAGCGGTCGTCTACTCGGGGGCCAACGCCCTGCTGGCCCGCCGGGGCGCCCGGCACCGCAAGCGCTCGGGGGAACAGCAGCCGTCCGAGGCGGAGCAGCCGGGTTCGGGGAACGCCATCGCGCTGGGGGCGCTCCTGGACGGGATACCGGAGTCCGTCGTCATCGGCACCGGCCTGCTGGGGGGCGGGCACCTGGGCGTGGCGACGGTCGGGGCGGTGTTCGTCAGCAACCTGCCGGAGGGGCTGGCCAGTTCCGCCGGGATGCGCGCCGCCGGGCGCGGCCGCCGGTACGTGTTCACCCTGTGGGGAGGCATCGCCGTGGCCGGCGGTCTGGCCGCACTGGCCGGGTACACGCTGCTGGGCGGCGCGTCGGAGACGGTGATGGCGGCGATCACGGCCGTGGCCGGCGGGGCGATCCTGGCGATGGTCGCGGACACGATGATCCCCGAGGCGTACAGCAGGGTGCACCTCATGACCGGGCTCGTCACCGTGGCCGGGTTCCTGTCGGCGTTCGCCCTCTCGCACGTCTGAGGAGGGCGGGGTTCCCGCCGGGGGCCCCCCCCCCCCGCGCGGGGGGGGGGCCCCGCGGGGGCGGGGCCCCCCCCCCCCCGCCCCCCCCCCGGGGCGGGGGGGCGCCCCCCC
>NZ_JBIAUG010000038.1:0-25110 GCF_042892575.1 Streptomyces sp. NPDC001744 | reverse complement strand
TTCGGTCTTGCGTTTCCGACTCTATCAGATCTTTCCGATCCGATTTCCCCGGTGCTTTCCGGTCCCATTCGCTTTCGCTCCGGGCCCTTCCGGCGTGTTCACTACGTTAGCCGATTTCTCCGGCGACTCATAATCGAGTCATTCGAAACGAATTTCGGCATACCGAAATACGCCCCCGCCGGGGAGTCGTCTTGAGTAGTGGGTGGCCATCTCGGGGTGCTTGAACAAGCGGACCCGTCTCCAACGGCTCGGACTACATTACGCACCGGGACGGCGCGAGTCAAGGCGCCTCTTGCGGGGCGTGTGGGCGCGGTACGGGCTGACCGTCGGGTCCCCGTCGATCCAGAAGCGCCAGGGGTGGGGAGCGCCGTCGCCCCCGACGCCCGTGCGGGGGCCGGCGAGGACGCGGTCCGGGGTCGGCGGGGTGCCGGTGAGGACGGTGAGCGGGGCATCCGGGCCGGCGCAGGCGTCCTCCCCGTTCAGGGTGAGGGCGATGTCGAGGGCGGTGGCCAGGCGCGCCGGACCCTTGGCCAGCTCGTTGTCGTTGCGGGCCGAGCGGCGGCGGGGGCGGGCCTGCTCGGCGCCGCTCACGATCTCCCCCGCGCGCAGCAGGACCCCGCTCGCGCTGCCCTCGGGACCGCACACCAGGTTGAGGCAGTGCCACATGCCGTAGGTGAAGTAGACGTACACGTGTCCGGGCGGGCCGAACATGACGGCGTTGCGCGCCGTCCGGCCCCGGAAGGCGTGCGAGCCCGGGTCGATCTCCCCGGCGTACGCCTCCACCTCCGTGAGGCGCAGTTCGATCCGTCCCTCCTCCGTGGTGCGGACCAGGGTGCGGCCCAGGAGGTCGGGGGCGACCTCCAGGACGGGGCGGTCGAAGAAGGAGCGCGGGAGCGGCGTACGGTCGGGGCTTTCGTTCATGCCGTCCGAGCGTAACGGGGTGCGGCGGGGAACCGGCTACGGTCGTCGCGCGTATGTAGGGGTCAGGACCGAGAAGGAGTGAAGACCATGGGATTCAAGAAGCTGCTCGCGAGCCTGGGTGCCGGCGGGGCCACGGTGGAGACGGTGCTCACCGAGGAGAACGTGGTCCCCGGTGGGGTCGTCCAGGGCGAGGTGCGCATTCAGGGCGGCAGCGTCGACCAGCGGATCGAGGGGCTCTCCGTCGGGCTCCAGGCGCGGGTGGAGGTCGAGGGCGGCGACCAGGAGCACAAGCAGGACATCGAGTTCGTGAAGGTGCGTCTGGGCGGGGCCTTCGAGGTGAAGGCCGGCGCGGTGCACGTGGTGCCGTTCGGTCTGGACATCCCGTGGGAGACGCCGGTCACCGCCGTCTCCGGTCAGCAGCTGCGCGGCATGCACATCGGTGTGACGACGGAGCTGGAGATCGCGCGCGCCGTGGACTCCGGTGACCTGGACCCGATCAACGTGCACCCGCTGCCGGCGCAGCAGGCGATCCTGGACGCCTTCCTCCAGCTGGGCTTCCGGTTCAAGAGCGCGGACATGGAGCGCGGGCACATTCGGGGGACGCGGCAGAGGCTGCCCTTCTACCAGGAGATCGAGTTCTTCGCGCCGCAGCAGTACCGCGGACTGAACCAGGTCGAGGTCAGCTTCGTCGCCGACGACCGCGAGATGGACGTCGCCCTGGAGATGGACAAGAAGCCGGGCCTCTTCACCGAGGGCAGCGACTCCTTCCGGTCCTTCACGGTGGGACTGCACGACTTCCACACCACCGATTGGGCGGCTTACCTGAACCAGTGGCTCGCCGAGGTCGGCGGCCGTCGCAACTGGCTCTAGGCTCGCGTCCGTAAGGCCGCCGCGGCAGGGCTGCCGGGCGGCGACGGGCGATACGGAGGGTTTCGACGTGTCCGAGGGCAAGAGGGCGCCGCTCCCCCACGACTTCCATCCGCCGGTGGCGGCGTTCACCGTGGTGAGCGACGACGTCGCGCCGGGCGGAGTACTGAAGGACGCGCAGGTGTACGCGGAGGGGAACACCTCCCCGCAGCTGCGGTGGGAGGGGTTCCCGGCGGAGACCAAGAGCTTCGCCGTCACCTGCTTCGACCCGGACGCCCCGACGGGCAGCGGGTTCTGGCACTGGGTGCTGTTCGACATCCCGGCGTCCGTGACGGAGCTGCCGGCCGGTGCCGGGTCGGGTTCGTTCGAGGGGCTGCCGACCGGGGCCGTGCACGCGCGGAACGACTACGGCGCGAAGGAGTTCGGCGGCGCGGCTCCCCCGGCCGGGGACCCGGCGCACCGCTACGTGTTCACGGTGTACGCGGTGGACAGCGAGAAGCTCGGGCCGGACGCCGACGCCTCGCCGGCGGCCGTCGGGTTCAACCTGCGGTTCCACACGCTGGGCCGCGCGCAGTTGATCGGTGAGTACGCCGCTCCCGCGGAGGGCTGATCGTTCGTTTGTTGTTTGCCCGCTTCTGGTCTTGGAGAGATCAGAAGCGGGCACCTTTTGTTTCGCGAGAAATTGCGTTGTCCGACCCGGCCGGCCCGGCCATCGTTGTTCCAAGCCCGCCGGGGAGTGGGCCGGCATACGGGAGGTGGGCAACATGCGGGACACGCTGGTACTCAACGCGAGCTTCGAACCGCTTTCGACGATCACGCTCAACCGTGCGGTGGTGCTCGTGCTGCAGGCCAAGGCCGTCGTCGAGCAGGCCCATCCCGAGCTGCGGGTGCGCGGTGCCGCCGTCGATCTGCCGGTGCCCCGGGTGATCAGACTCTGCCGGTACGTCCGGGTGCCCTTCCGAAGACAGGCGCCGTGGTCGAGGCGGGGGGTCCTGGTCCGGGACCAGCACCGGTGCGCGTACTGCGGGAGGCGGGCGACGACGGTGGACCACGTCGTGCCGAGGGCCCAGGGCGGCAAGGACACCTGGCTGAACACGGTGGCCTCCTGCGCCGAGGACAACCACCGCAAGGCCGACCGGACCCCGGAGCAGGCGGGGATGCCGCTGCTGCACCAGCCGTTCGAGCCGACTCCGGCCGACGCGATGCTGCTCGCGATGCGGGCGAGCGAGCGGTCCTCGCTGCCGGAGTGGCTGGCGGCCTCGGCCGCGTAGACGCGTACCTGCGGATCCGGCCGATGGGCGAGGGGCCCGTCTCCCACCGAGGGGAGACGGGCCCCTCGCCGCGTCCCGTCGTACGCGCCGCTACTTGAGGGTCAACTGGAGGATCGCGACGACGCCGACGGCGATGATCACGCCCCGCAGGACGGTGGGCGACAGTCTGCGGCCGACCTTGGCGCCGAGCTGGCCGCCGATGGTGGAGCCGACCGCGATGAGCAGGACCGCCGTCCAGTCGAACTCGGCGACGAAGAGGAAGAAGACGGCGGCGACGCCGTTGACGAGCGCGCCGAGGATGTTCTTGACGGCGTTGATCCGCTGGATGTCGTCGTGGAGCAGCAGGCCCATGAGGGAGAGGTAGAGCACGCCCTGCGCGGCGCCGAAGTAGCCGCCGTACGCGCTGGCGAGGAAGAGGCCGGTGAGGAGGGTGGGGCCGCCGTCCGGGTGGCCCTCGGTGCCGGTCCGTTCGCGCCGGCGCTTCACGGCCGCCGCGATGCGGGGCTGCACCAGGACCAGGACCAGCGCGAGCCCGATGAGGACGGGGACGATCGCGTCGAAGGCGTCGGACGGGAGGGCGAGGAGCAGGACCGCGCCGAGGAGACCGCCGAGGAGGGCGGCGGCGCCGAGGCGCAGGACGCGCTTCTTCTGGCCCTTGAGCTCCCTGCGGTAGCCGATGGCTCCGCTGACGGAGCCGGGGACGAGGCCGAGGGCGTTGGAGACGTTCGCGGTGATCGGTGGCAGTCCGGTCGCGAGGAGGACCGGGAACGTGATCAGCGTTCCCGATCCCACGATCGTGTTGATGGTGCCGGCGCCGATGCCGGCGGCGAAGACCGCCAGGGCTTCCCAGATGGACAACGCCCTCTCCTTACAGGGTCGGTGAGTCGCCTCCCCGCTCCGGGACCACCGGGGTCGAGGGGCTCGTACCGATCATGCACGAGAGTTACGTGTACGTGTCAGTCGACCGGGGGTTCGTCTCGCCGTTCGGTACCGCCGGACCGGGTGTTGAAGCCGGGGGCGCCGCCGCCGATGTTGCCGAAGGCGCCGGAGAGGCCCTTGAGGGCGTCGCCGATCTCGCTGGGGACGATCCAGAGCTTGTTGGCGTCGCCCTCGGCGATCTTGGGCAGCATCTGGAGGTACTGGTACGAGAGGAGCTTCTGGTCGGGGTCGCCGGCGTGGATGGCCTCGAAGACCGTGCGCACGGCCTGGGCCTCGCCCTCGGCGCGCAGGGCGGCGGCCTTGGCGTCGCCCTCGGCGCGGAGGATCTGCGACTGCTTCTCGCCCTCGGCCGTGAGGATCGCGGACTGGCGGGTTCCCTCGGCGGTGAGGATCGCGGCGCGCTTGTCGCGTTCGGCGCGCATCTGCTTCTCCATCGAGTCCTGGATGGAGGTCGGCGGCTCGATCGCCTTGAGCTCGACGCGGTTGACGCGGATGCCCCACTTGCCGGTGGCCTCGTCCAGGACGCCGCGCAGGGCCGCGTTGATCTCCTCGCGGGAGGTGAGGGTCCGCTCCAGGTCCATGCCGCCGATGATGTTGCGGAGGGTGGTGACGGTGAGCTGCTCGATCGCCTGGATGTAGCTGGCGACCTCGTAGGTCGCGGCCCGGGCGTCGGTGACCTGGTAGTAGATGACCGTGTCGATGTTGACGACCAGGTTGTCCTGGGTGATCACCGGCTGCGGGGGGAACGGGACGACCTGTTCGCGGAGGTCGATCCGGTTGCGGATCGAGTCGATGAACGGGACGACGATGTTCAGTCCCGCGTTGAGCGTGCGCGTGTAGCGGCCGAAGCGCTCCACGATCGCCGCGCTCGCCTGCGGGATGACCTGGATCGTCTTGATCAGGGCGATGAAGACGAGCACCACCAGAATGATCAGGACGATGATGACTGCTGACATCGTGTTCCCCGTGCCCTTCGCTGCCGGTTGACTGCCGGGTTGCTTTCGATGATCGAGTTTCGCAGACGTCGGAACGTCATGGGCGGGGTTCGGTCACATGACCACGGCGGTCGCCCCGTCGATCTCGACCACGTCGACCTGTTCGCCCGGCTCGAAGGTCTGTCCGGCGTCGAGCGCGCGGGCGGACCAGATCTCCCCGGCGAGCTTGATGCGGCCCCCTCCGGCGCCGTCGACCCGTTCCAGGACGACGGCCTGACGCCCCCTCAGGGCGTCGATCCCGCTGGAGAGCCCGGGGGCGTCACCTCGGTGCCGGGCGGCGATCGGGCGCACCACCGCGACGAGCGCCACCGAGACGACGACGAAGACGAGCACCTGGGGAACGATGCCGAAGCCGAGGGCAGCGGTCACCGCCCCCGCGACCGCTCCCACGGAGAACATGCCGAACTCCGGCATGGCGGTGAGGACCAGTGGAATGCCGAGTCCCACCGCGCCGATCAGCCACCAGACCCACGCGTCGAAATCCACAGGGCCATGGTAGGGCGGCGGGTCCTCCCGGGACAGGGCGCGGGGCGGCGGGAAACCCCGGGGCGGGCGCGGTGCTGTGCGGTCACGGCGCCCGGCCGGGTCACTTCAGGGGCAGGCCGTGCGCGGTCCAGCGGTCGCCGACGCGCTCGACCACGAGCGGGAGGCCGAAGCAGAGCGAGAGGTTGCGGGAGGTGAGTTCGGTCTCGACGGGACCGGCGGCGAGCACCTTTCCCTGACGGATCATCAGGACGTGGGTGAAGCCCGGGGCGATCTCCTCGACGTGGTGGGTGACCATGATCATCGAGGGGGCGTACGGGTCGCGGGCGAGGCGGCCGAGGCGGCGGACCAGGTCCTCGCGGCCGCCGAGGTCGAGGCCGGCTGCGGGCTCGTCCAGGAGGAGCAGCTCGGGGTCGGTCATCATCGCGCGGGCGATGAGGGTGCGCTTGCGCTCGCCCTCGGAGAGCGTCCCGAACTTCCGGTCCAGGTAGTCGTTCATGCCGAGGCGGTCGAGGAACGCCTTGGCGCGCGCCTCGTCGACCGGGTCGTAGTCCTCGTTCCAGGTGGCGGTCATGCCGTACGCGGCGGTGAGGACGGTCTGGAGGACGGTCTGGCGCTTGGGGAGCTTCTCGGCCATGGCGATGCCGGCCATGCCGATGCGGGGACGGAGGTCGAAGACGTCGGTGCCGACGCCGCCGAGCCGTTCGCCCAGGACGCGGGCGGTGCCCTTGGTGGGGAAGAGATAGCTGGAGGCGACGTTCAGGAGGGTGGTCTTGCCGGCGCCGTTGGGCCCGAGGATCACCCAGCGCTCGCCCTCCTTGACCGACCAGGAGACCTCGTCCACCAGAGCCCGTCCGTCGCGGACCACGGATACGTCCACCAGCTCCAGTACATCGCTCATGAGCGCGTTGTCTCCCCTTGCGGTCGAGTGTCGTCGCCTTGCGCCGGTGGGCGCGGCGTCCAGGGGAAAACCTACGTTATCGGCGGAGCGGGCCGGTCCCTAGGGCTTCCTTCGGGTCCTTAATCTGGGGGGATGCTTTCGGAACCACGCTCAGGACGCCTGGCCGCCTGGGGCAATGCCCTGCTGGCCGGGGCGGTGTCGCCGGACGAGGCGGCGCTCGCCATTGTCGGGGAGGACGCGGTGCACCGCGTGGAGGGGCTGCCGGGTGAGGCGGGGCCGGTGGGGCTGACGCTGGCGCTCGGCCGGCTGCGGCGGCTGGGGGTGACCGGGTGGCGGGTGGCGCTGCCGGCGCCGGGCCATCCGCTGGGGCTGAGCGGACCGCCGGAGTTCAACGCCCGCGCGCTGGAGGCGGAGGAGGCGGTGGTGGGCTTCGGCGCGCCGTACGGCCTGGTGCCGGAGGTCTCGGAGGCGGGGCCGACCGGTGACGTGCGCGTGGAGGTGGTCTGGCGCTGTCTGGCGGTGCGGGAGGCGCCGCCCGCGGACGTGCCGTCGCTCGGTGAGGCGGAACGGGAGCTCGCGGAGGCGCTGCGGGACGCGACGGCGGTACTGGCCCGGCTCGACGTGGCGGCCTCGGGACCGGTGGCGGACGCGGCGCGGGAGGCGTACCGGGCGCGGACCGAGACGGGGGGCGAGGTCCTGGCGCCGGGCTATCCGCAGCGCGCGGTGCGGGTCCTGGAGCTGGCGCGCCGGATCGGCCTCCTGGTGGACCTGGCGCACGGCCACGGCCACGGGGGCGCGGTCAGCGCTTCGGAGATGGCGGCGCGGGGGGAGGCGCTGCGGCCGGTGGAGCGGGTGGCCCGGCGGGCGCGGGTCGCCGCGTACAACGCGTACGTGGAGGAGAGGGAGCGGGAGCGGGGGTTCTGAGGGCCCGGCGCCGGGCGCGCTCGGCGCGCGGGTACGACCGTCGCACAGGTATGACAGTCGTACGGGCCCGCCTGGCCGGGCGAGGCGGCCGTGGTGCCGGGGACGTGCGCGGGGTGCGGGGTGCGGGCCTCCCCCGGGATCGCCGGAGGGAGGCGGCGCGCGTCAGCGGGTGAGGCCGTGGCGGACCGCCCAGAGGGCCGCCTGGGTCCGGTCCGCGAGGTCGAGCTTCATGAGGATGTTCGAGACGTGGGTCTTGACCGTCTTCTCGGAGAGGACGAGGGCGCGGGCGATCTCGCGGTTGGACCGTCCGTCGGCGATCAGGCCGAGGACCTCGCGCTCGCGTTCCGTGAGGGAGGGGCCCCGCCCCGTACCGCCGGGGGAGTCGTCCTGGGAGAGGAGCGCGCCGGCGACCTCGGACTGGAGGAGGACGTGCCCGGCGTGGACGGAGCGGATGGCGCCGGCCAGGGCGTCGGGGTCGATGTCCTTGTAGACGTATCCGGAGGCGCCGGCGCGGAGGGCGGGGACGACCGTGCGCTGCTCGGTGAAGCTGGTGACGATCAGGACCCTGGCGGGGTTGGCCAGCTCGCGGAGCCGCTTCAGGGCCTCGATCCCGTCCGTGCCGGGCATCCTCACGTCCATGAGGACCACGTCGGGGCGCAGCTCCTCGGCGCGGGCGACCCCCTCGTCGCCGTCGGACGCCTCCCCCACGACCTCTATGTCGTCCTGCACCTCCAGGAAGGTGCGCAGACCGCGCCGGACGACCTGGTGGTCGTCCACCAGCAGGACACGGATCGGCTTCTCAGCCACCGGGGACCTCCATCTCGATCGTGGTGCCCTCGCCCGGGGCCGAGGTCACGGTGAGCCGTCCGCCGACGCCGCCCGCACGGTCCCGCATGGAGACCAGGCCGAGGTGGCGGCCGGCGCTGCGGACCGCCCGCGGGTCGAAGCCCCTGCCGTCGTCGGTGACGGTGAGCCGCGCGCCCTGGCCGCTGCGGGCGAGGGTGACGCCGACCAGGCGGGCGTCCGCGTGCCGCAGGGCGTTGTGCAGGGCCTCCTGCGCGACCCGGAGGACGGCTTCCTCCTGGGCGGCCGGCAGGGCGCGGGTGCCGGAGCTCTCGAAGGTGACCCGGGCGGAGTGGGCGCGGTCCAGGACCTGGATCTGGGTGCGGAGGGTGTGGACGAGGCCGTCCTCGTCCAGGGCGGCGGGGCGCAGCTCGACCACGGCGGCGCGCAGCTCGTCGGCGGCCTCGGCGGCGAGCGCGGCGACCTGCTGGAGCTCGCCCTTGGCGCGGACCGGGTCCCGGTCCACCAGGGCCGCGGCGGCCTGGGCGGTGAGCCGGAGCGAGAAGAGCTTCTGGCTGACGGCGTCGTGCAGCTCGTGGGCCAGGCGGGAGCGCTCCTCGGCGATGGTGAGCTCGCGGCTGCGCTCGTACAGGCGCGCGTTGGTGAGGGCGATGGCGGCGTGCTGGGCGAGGATCGAGAGCAGTTCCTCGTCCTCGGCGGTGAAGCCGCAGCCGCCCTCTTCCCGGGGGCAGCGCTTGTTGGCGAGGAAGAGGGCGCCGAGGATCTCGTCGCCGTCCCGGACGGGCAGGCCGAGGAAGTCGGACATCTCGGGGTGGGCGTCGGGCCATCCCCCGAAGCGGGGGTCCTCGCGGACGTCGGCGAGCCGCTCGGGTTCGGCCTTGTGGAGCATCGAGGCGAGGATGCCGTGCTGGCGGGGCAGCGGGCCGATCGCCCGCCACTGCTCGTCGCTGACGCCGTCGACCACGAACTGGGCGAAACCGCCGTGGTCGTCGGGGACGCCCAGGGCCGCGTACTCGGCGTCGAGCAGCTCACGGGCGGAGGCCACGATCGTCTTGAGGACGTCGCGCACCTCCAGGTGGCGGCTCATCGCCAGGAGGGCGGTGCTCACGGCGGCCAGGCCGGAGCTCGGTCGATGGCTCATGCCCTCACCGTACCGGCGGGGCGTGACGGTCCGTATCCGTCCGGGGGCGAGGCCGGGACGGGACTCCGGTCCTAGGCCGTGTCCGGGAAGCAGCGCCGTCCGCCCGGCGGACGGACCCCGGAGTCGCCCGTCCCCCTCCACCGGGAAGGCGCCTCACCGTATGCGTTGCTCCAGCAACCCGGGGTGAGGTCGGCGCCCCTCGCCTGTGAGGCGGCACATAGGACGCACGTCACTTACGAAGCTCCCTAGTGGTGACCTCAAGGACGGATAAGGACGGAGAAAACGGGTCATCACACCTACCCCGGCAGCCGTACCCGACCCCCTGATCCACTACCCGTCTTCGTACGTCACACCTTTGCCAAGGGATTTTGCCGCCGCTAAGAATTGCATCCGTCGCCGCCCAGTGAGGCGCAGTGCCGCCCCGGCCGAGCGACCCCCTGCGATTCGAAGAGGTAGTCCTGCATGTCTGCGAACACCCCTGATCACAGTCGTCGTGCCCTGAAGAAGACCCACAAGGCCACGATCGCCGGCGTCGCCGCCCTGGGCGCCGCGGCCGTCACGCTCTCCCTGGTCCCCGGCAACGGCTCCACCGAGACCGAGCCCCAGGCCCTCTCCGGCACGCAGCGGGTCGCGTGGTCCTACGACGCCCACAGCCCCCAGGCCAAGGCCCTGGCCGCCAGCCTCAACGAGCAGCAGACCACCATCGGTCTGAAGGCCCAGCAGGAGGCGCGGGCGAAGGCGAACCTCGCCGCGCAGGCGAAGGCCGCCGCCGAGGCCAAGGCCACCAAGGCCCGGGCCGTCGCCAAGGCCCAGGCCACCGCCAGGGCCAAGGCGGCCGCGGCGAAGGCCGCCGCGAAGAAGCGCGCCGCGGCGAAGGCGGCCGCGAGCCGTTCCGCCACCCGCACCCCGGTCTTCGCGAACAACCTCGACGGCTGGATCCGCGAGGCGCTGTTCATCATGGACAAGCACAACATCCCGGGCACCTACTCGGGCATCCACCGCAACATCATGCGGGAGTCCAGCGGCAACCCCCGGGCCATCAACAACTGGGACATCAACGCCATCAACGGCATCCCCTCGAAGGGTCTGCTCCAGGTCATCCAGCCGACCTTCGCGCGGTACCACGTCAAGGGCACCAAGTTCGACCTGTACGACCCGGTCGCCAACATCGTCGCGGCCTGCAACTACGCCGCCCACCGCTACGGCTCGATGGACAACGTCAACAGCGCGTACTGATCGCGTTCGCGCGCCGGTGCGCCGGAGGGCGGCACCCCGTGCGGGGTGCCGCCCTCCGGCGTGCCGGTCCCTCGGTCGCTTACTTGCGCATGACCTCGGGCTCGTGGCGGCGCAGCAGCCGCGCCACGAAGACGCAGCAGACGGCGGCCATCAGGAGCTGGATGCCGAGGTCCATGCCCCACTGGCCGGCCGTGTGCTCCCACAGGGGGTCGGTGTCCGTCGGGTTCTTCGGGTCCCACGGCGGCATGAGGCGCCCCAGGTCGAGGGTGGTGCCCGCGCCGGCGATGCCCCAGCGCGAGGGCATCAGCCAGGCGAACTGCTCCAGGCCGGGCGAGCCGTACACCTGGAACAGGATGCCGGTGAAGACGACCTGGACGATCGCGAACATCACCAGGAGCGGCATGGTCTTCTCCGCGGTCTTCACGAGCGCGGAGATGACCAGGCCGAACATCATCGAGGTGAGGCCCAGGGCGATGACCTGGACGCACAGCTCGACGGCGGGCGGCATGAGGAGGCCCTCCGCGGGCAGCGCCCGGGTGGAGAAGCCGATGCCGCAGATGATCAGGCCCTGGAAGGCCGTGATCAGGCCGAGGACGATGACCTTGGACATCAGGTAGGCCGAGCGGGACAGGCCGGTGGCGCGCTCCCGCTCGTAGATGACCCGCTCCTTGATCAGTTCGCGGACCGAGTTGGCGGCGCCGCTGAAGCACATGCCGACCGCGAGGATCAGCATGATCGTTCCGGCGTCCCCGTTGAAGCGGGACGGCGGCGTCGGCGAGCCGAGGCCGAAGTCCGCCGGGATGACGACCGAGACCGCGCCGAGGACGGCGGGCAGGATCACCATCAGGCCCATGAAGCCCTTGTCGGAGGCGATGACCGAGACGTAGCGGCGGATCAGGGTCCACAGCTGGGATCCCCAGCCCTGCGGCTTCGGCGGGCGGGCCATCGCCTGCTGCGGCACCTGGACGGGCTGGGCGGCGACGGCGTCGATGTCCGCGGCGTACATCTGGTAGTGCTGCGAGCCCTTCCAGCGGCCCGCCCAGTCGTAGTCGCGGTAGTTCTCGAAGGCGGAGAAGACGTCGGCCCACGTGGAGTAGCCGAAGAAGTTCAGCGCCTCCTCCGGCGGCCCGAAGTACGCCACCGAACCGCCGGGCGCCATGACGAGCAGCTTGTCGCACAGGCCCAGCTCGGCCACCGAGTGGGTGACGACGAGAACCGTGCGGCCGTCGTCCGCGAGGCCGCGCAGGAGCTGCATGACGTCGCGGTCCATGCCCGGGTCGAGGCCGGAGGTCGGCTCGTCCAGGAAGATCAGCGAGGGCTTGGTGAGGAGCTCCAGGGCGACGGAGACGCGCTTGCGCTGGCCGCCGGAGAGGGAGGTGACCTTCTTCTCCTTGTGGATGTCCAGCTTGAGCTCGCGCAGCACCTCGTCGATGCGGGCCTCGCGCTCGGCGGTGGCGGTGTCGCCGGGGAAGCGGAGCTTGGCCGCGTAGCGGAGCGCCTTCTGGACGGTCAGCTCCTTGTGCAGGATGTCGTCCTGCGGGACCAGGCCGATGCGCTGGCGCAGCTCGGCGAACTGCTTGTAGAGGCTGCGGTTGTCGTAGAGGACGTCGCCCTCGTTGGCCGGACGGTAGCCGGTCAGCGCCTTGAGGAGCGTGGACTTCCCGGAACCGGACGGGCCGATGACGCCGATCAGCGACTTCTCCGGGACGCCGAAGGTGACGTCCTTGAGGATCTGCTTGCCGCCGTCGACGGTGACCGTGAGGTGACGGGCCGAGAAGGAGACCGACCCGGTGTCGACGAACTCTTCCAGCTGGCCGCCGACGATCCGGAAGGTCGAGTGGCCGACGCCGACGATGTCCTGCGGGCCCAGGAGGGCGGTGCCGCCCTTGGGGATCGGCTGGCCGTTGACGTACGTGCCGTTGTGCGAGCCGAGGTCGCGGATCTCGAAGCGGCCGTCGGGCGTCGCGTGGAACTCGGCGTGGTGCCGCGAGACCTGGAGGTCGGAGACGACCAGCTCGTTCTCCAGGGCACGGCCGATGCGCATGACGTGGCCGAGGGCCAGCTGGTGGAACGTGGTGGGGCTGCGGTCGGCGTAGGCCGACGACGCCCCCGCGGCGGCGCCGGGGTGACCGTTTCCGGGACCCTGCTGCTGGTGCGGGACCTGCGGGTTCACGGGCTGCGGCGCCGGCTGGTGCTGCTGGTACGGCTGCGCCGGCTGGTGCTGCTGCGGCGGCTGGTACTGCGGCTGTGCCTGCCGGTGCGCGGCCCACTCGGCCTGCTCCGCGGCCGGGTGGCCGGGGACGGGCTGGGCCACCGGCGGCTGGTGGTGCTCCGGGGGCCGGTGGGCCTGGTGACCCGCCTGGCCCGCCTGCGCGCCCCGGGCTCCGGCGGTGAGGTCCAGCCGGGGACCGTCGGTCGCGTTGCCCAGGTGGACGGCCGAGCCGGGGCCGATCTCCAGGTGGTGGATCCGCTGCCCCCGGACGAACGTGCCGTTGGTGGAGCCGTGGTCCTCGATGACCCAGCTCCGGCCGTCCCAGCTGATCGTGGCGTGACGCCACGAGACCCTGGCGTCGTCGATGACCAGGTCGCCCTGGGGATCACGCCCCAGGGTGTACGACCTGGACGGGTCGAGGGTCCAGGTCCTTCCATTCAATTCCAGTACGAGTTCTGGCACTCCACGCCCCACTACTTGTCCCCCGGTGTACCCCCGTCGCAGGGAGTCTGGGGATGGTGAACATCCGGGGGAACTATTTCAGGCCCGGTCCCCTCTCCGAAAGTCGGGCCGCGTGAACACGGGGCGGGAACCGCCCGCGACCGCCGCGGCCGGCCGGCCCGGAGGACCCGCGGCCGTCCGGCTGTCCGGTACGCGGGACGGGGGGCCGGGCGGCGGACGGCGCCCGATACGGTGGAAGCACCATGAGCGCATCGCAGACCTCAGACGTTCCCACCCTTCTCGTCAAGATCTTCGGGAAGGACCGTCCCGGGATCACCGCGGGACTCTTCGACACCCTCGCCGCCTACTCCGTCGACGTCGTGGACATCGAGCAGGTGGTCTCCCGCGGCCGCCTCGTCCTGTGCGCGCTCGTCACCGAGCCGACCGTCGTGCCGCAGGGCGAGCTCCGGGCCACCGTGCACAGCTGGGCCGAGTCGATGAAGCTCCAGGCCGAGATCATCTCGGGCACGGGCGACAACCGTCCCCGGGGCGAGGGCCGCTCCCACGTCACCGTGCTCGGCAACCCGCTCACCGCCGAGCAGACCGCTGCCATAACGGCCAGGATCGCGGAGACCGGCGGCAACATCGACCGCGTCTTCCGCCTCGCGAAGTACCCGGTGACGGCGGTCGAGTTCGCCGTCTCGGGATGCGGTACCGAGGCGCTGCGGACCGCGCTCGCCACCGAGGCGCACACCATCGGGGTCGACGTGGCCGTGGTCTCCGCCGGGCTGCACCGGCGGGCCCAGCGGCTCGTCGTCATGGACGTCGACTCCACCCTGATCCAGGACGAGGTGATCGAGCTCTTCGCGGCGCACGCGGGCTGCGAGGACAAGGTCGCCGAGGTGACGGAGGCCGCGATGCGCGGCGAGCTGGACTTCGAGCAGTCCCTGCACGCGCGGGTGGCGCTGCTCGCCGGTCTCGACGCCTCGGTGGTGGACAAGGTCCGCGCCGAGGTGCGGCTGACGCCGGGGGCCCGCACCCTGATCCGTACGCTCAAGCGGCTCGGCTACCAGGTGGGGGTCGTCTCCGGCGGGTTCACGCAGGTCACCGACGACCTGAAGGAGCGGCTCGGTCTCGACTTCGCCTCCGCCAACACCCTGGAGATCGTGGACGGCAGGCTCACCGGCCGGGTGACCGGTGAGGTCGTGGACCGGGCGGGCAAGGCGCGGCTGCTGCGCCGGTTCGCCGCGGAGGCGGGAGTGCCGCTGGCGCAGACCGTGGCCGTCGGCGACGGGGCGAACGACCTGGACATGCTGAACGCGGCCGGGCTCGGGGTGGCGTTCAACGCCAAGCCGGTGGTCCGCAGGGCGGCCGACACGGCGGTGAACGTGCCGTTCCTGGACACCGTCCTCTACCTGCTCGGGATCACGCGCGAAGAGGTCGAGGCGGCGGACGGCGGCGAGGACCTGCTGCACTGAGCCGCACCGGCGCGGGCCGTACGGACCCGGTCGCGCGGCCGGGCCGGGTGGCCGGGTCCGTACGCCGTACGGTCCGGCGATGAGGGTCCGGCCGTCCCGGGACGGCCGGACCCCGTGCGTGCGGGGCGGGGCGGGGATCCGCCGGTCGTGCGGGGGCGGGCCCCGTCAGTCGTGCGGGGTCCAGAACTCGACGAGACGGCCCACGCCGTGCTCCACCGACTTCCAGGAGCCGTCGAAGGCGATGACGGCGAAGGCGGAGGTGGGGAAGCCGCTGCGGTTCATCCGGGCCGCGGTGTCGCCCTCGGCCGTGCCCGCCAGGGCGTCGGCGAGGGCGTGCATGCCGGGGTTGTGGCCGATGACCAGGAGGTCGGAGACGTCTTCCGGGACGTCGTTGAGCAGGGCGATGAGCTCGCCGAGCGACGCCTCGTACAGCCGGTCCTCGTACACGGTCCTGGGGCGCTCCGGCAGTTCCTGCACGGCGAGCTTCCAGGTCTCCCGGGTTCTGACGGCGGTCGAGCAGAGGGCCAGGTCGAAACCGATGCCGGACTCGGCGAGTTTGCGGCCCGCGACGGGGGCGTCCGAGCGGCCTCGTTCGGCGAGGGGCCGCTCGTGGTCGGACACCTGGGGCCAGTCTGCCTTCGCGTGCCGGAGCAGCACGATCCTGCGGGGTGTGTCGACGCTCATGGTCCACAGCTTCGCACGAAAAGGGGCGCGTCGGCTCAGAGGAAGAGCGTGTGCCGGATGCTCTCCAGGAGCCGGCCGACCGTCGCGTCGCTCGCGGTCGCGCCGGTCCCTCCCGGTCCGGTCACGAGCAGCAGCAGGGCGACGAACGCCGCCGCCGGAAGGGCCAGGGCCCACCAGGGCAGGCGGGTGTCGATGCCGGCCGTCGTGGTCCGGGTGCCGCTGCGCGTACGGGTCGGCATGGCCGCCTCCAGGGGTGTGATCTCGCTTCCGCCGTGATCTCCACGGTACGGAGCGCGGGGGCCGCGGCCCATCCGGTGATCCACCCACTCGACCCTGACACCCGCCCCCTAGGGGATACGGGGGCTGTCCCCCTCCGGGGGCCGGACCGGGGCCGTTCCCCGTCCTGGTCCTGTCCCGGTTCCGGCCCGGCGCCGGGCCGGTGCGGGAGGCCGGACCCGCCCGGCGCGCGACGCCGGGGGTCACGTCACGGGGAGGCGACCGACGCGATGACGGCGATGACGACCGTGATGGCGAGCATCGCGCCGAGGACGACGAGCAGCTTCTTCTGCCCGTTCTGGGGATCGGGTTCGAGGACTGGCATGGGAACAGTCTCGCACTCCGGTGTCCGCCCCGGCGGCCCGGCCCCGCCCGGCGGGCGCTCCCCGCCGACCGGACCCGTTCAGCACTCGTCCTCGACCGTCCGGTCCCTGCCCGCCAGGGTGCCGACGATCATCTGCGGCACCATCAGTCCGCCCACGAGGGCGATGGGCAGTCCCCAGCCGCCGCTGTGCTGGTAGAGCACGCCGACCAGGAGGGGACCGGGGATGGAGATGAGGTAGCCGACGCTCTGGGCGAAGGCCGAGAGGCGGGCGACACCGGCGCCGGTGCGCGAGCGCATGCCGATCATGGTGAGGGCGAGCGGGAAGGCGCAGTTGGAGACGCCGAGCAGCAGCGCCCAGGCCCAGGCCCCGGCGGCCGGGGCGAGCAGGAGGCCGGTGTAGCCGCCGAGGCCGCACAGGCCGAGGACGACGACGATCGGCCCCTGGTTCCTCATGCGGGTCGCGAGCCGGGGGATGACGAAGGCCAGCGGGACGCCCATCACCATGGTGACGGCGAGGAGCACGCCGGCGGTGGAGGCGGGGACGCCCGCGTCACGGAAGATCTGCGGCATCCAGCCCATGGTGACGTAGGCGCCGGTGGCCTGGAGGCCGAAGAAGACGCCGAGGGCCCAGGCGGTACGGCTGCGGGCGACGCGCGGCGGGGCGGCGGTCTCCGGGGAGGCGGCCGGGGCGGCCGTTCCGGCGGGAGCGCCGGTCCCGGTCGCGGTCCCCTCCCCCGTACGGCGGGCGCGGCCGTCGCGCACGAGCGGAAGCCAGGACAGGACGGCGAGCGCGGCGAGCGCCGCCCAGATTCCGAGTCCGAGGCGCCAGTCGCCGCCGAGGGCGTCGGTCAGCGGGACGGTCGCGGCCGCGGCGACGGAGGTGCCGAGGGCGAGCGCCATGGAGTAGAGGCCGGTCATGGTGCCGACGCGGTCGGGGAAGTACCGCTTGACGACGACGGGCATCAGGACGTTGCTGACGGCGATGCCCACGAGCGCGAGGGCGCTGGCGGCGAGGAAGGCCGCGGTGCCGCCGGCGAGGGGCCGGAGGAGGAGGCCGGCGAAGATCGCGGCCATGCCCGCGCAGACGACGGTGGCGGGGCCGAAGCGGCGGGCGAGGCGCGGGGCGGTGATGCCGAAGACCGCGAAGCAGAGGGACGGCACGGAGGTGAGGACGCCGGCGACGCTGCCGCTCATGTGGAGGCCGTCGCCGACCTCTTCGAGGAGGGCACCGAGGCTGGTGATGGCGGGGCGCAGGTTGACCGCGGCCAGGACGAGCCCGACGGCGACCAGGCCGAGGAGCCGGCGGTGCGCCCGGTCCTCCGCGCCGGTGGCGCGGTCCGCGGCGGGAGGGTCGCCGACGGCCTTCCGGGCGGTCGTGGTGGCCGCCGGGGCCGTGGTGGCCGTTCGCGCGGCGGGGTCGAGGGACTGGGGCTCGTCAGGCATGACTCCATCATAGAATCATGGGATGATTGGTTGTCCAATCTCGAACGAACGGGAAGGTGTCCCATGGCCCTCGGCCATCCCCGGCGCACGGGTCTCTCCGACCAGGTGATCACCGAGCTGCGCAACCAGATCACCTCCGGCGAATGGCCGGTGGGATCGCGCATCCCGACCGAACCCGAACTGGTCGAGCAACTGGGCGTGGCCCGCAACACCGTGCGCGAGGCGGTCCGCGCGCTCGCGCACAACGGCCTGCTCGACATCCGGCAGGGCTCCGGGACCTACGTCGCCGCCACCAGCGAGCTGGCGGGCGTCATGCACCGGCGCTTCACGGGCTCCGACCCCCGGCACGTCGCCGAACTGCGCTCGACCCTGGAGGCCGCGGCGGCGCGGTTCGCGGCGGAGCGGCGCTCGGAGCGGGACCTGGGGCAGCTCGAAGCCCTGCTCGCACGGCGCGAGGAGGCGTGGGAGTCGGGGGACGCGGAGCGGTTCGTGACCGTGGACGCGGCCTTCCACCAGGCGGTCGTCTCCGCCGCGGGCAACGAGGTCCTGACGGAGCTCTACGCGGACCTGGGCAGCCTGCTGCGGCAGTGGCTGCGGGACGACGTGGGGCGGGAGCTGCGGCCGGAGAACCACATGGACCACGCGCGCCTGGTGGAGGCGATCCGGGACGGCGACGCCGAGCGCGCCGGCGCGGAGGCGGCCCGCTACCCCTTCCTCTGCCTCAGGAGCCCGGCACGGGACCGGGAGCCGGGGCGGGGCCCCGGGGCGGCCCCGGAGCCGGAGCCGGGTCCGCCGGCTGGTGCGTGATCCAGGCGGACCGGACCTCCTTCCAGCAGCGGCCGGCGATCCGGGCGTAGTCGGCGGGGGCGACGTCCACGGGGGCGCTGTCGGTGTCCACGTCCCACCAGCGCGCGCACTCGACGTGGAGGCGGACCCGGTCGGTCCGCGGGTACGGGTTCTGGCAGTGGGCGGTGACGCGGGAGCCCTCGACGTCGGTGCGGCAGGAGGCGCCGAAGTCCTCCGGTTCCTCCGCCGCGACGGCCGGGACGGTCGCCGCGCGCACTTCGGCGACGGCTCCGGTCAGCAGGACGGCGACCGAGACGAACGCCCCGATTCCGTGGCGCACCACGTGCATGTCCGTACCTCCTCCCCGCCAGCGGCAGACCTTCACGCTCCGCACCAGTCTGGGGCCGTTCGGGCCACTTTTCGAGTCGAGCGGTCCGGGGGCCCGGGAGGCGGGACGCGGAAAGGGCCGTGCGGGCCGCCCCCCTCGGGGCGGCGCGCACGGCCCTCGGCCGTACGGGCGGGCGTCAGGCGCCGATCGCGTGCAGGCCGCCGTCGACGTGGATGATCTCGCCCGTCGTCTTCGGGAACCAGTCGGAGAGCAGCGCCACGATGCCGCGGCCGGCCGGCTCCGGGTCGGTGAGGTCCCACGCCAGCGGGGAGCGGTCGTCCCAGACGGCGGCGAGGTCGCCGAAGCCCGGGATGGACTTGGCGGCCATCGATCCGAGCGGGCCCGCCGAGATCAGGTTGCAGCGGATGTCCTGCTTGCCCAGGTCACGCGCCATGTAGCGGCTGGTGGCCTCCAGGGCGGCCTTGGCCGGGCCCATCCAGTCGTACTGCGGCCAGGCGTACTGCGCGTCGAAGGTGAGGCCGACGACGGAGCCGCCCCCGCTCATCAGCGGCAGCAGCGCCATCGTCAGGGACTTCAGGGAGAAGGCCGAGACGTGCATGGCGGTGGCGACGGACTCGAACGGCGTGTTGAGGAAGTTGCCGCCGAGCGCGTCCTGCGGGGCGAAGCCGATCGAGTGCACGACGCCGTCGAGGCGGTCGCCGAGGTGCTCGCGGACCTGCCCCTCCAGGCGCGCGAGGTGCTCGTCGTTGGAGACGTCGAGCTCCAGGACCTTGACGTCCCCGGGCCGCGGGAGCTTCTTGGCGATGCGCTCGGTGAGCGTGGGCCGGGGCCAGGCGGTGAGGATGATCTCCGCGCCCTGCTCCTGGGCCAGCTTCGCGGCGTGGAAGGCGATGGAGGACTCCATCAGCACACCGGTGATGAGGATGCGCTTGCCCTCGAGAATTCCACTCATGGTGATCAGTGACCCATGCCCAATCCGCCGTCAACCGGGATGACGGCTCCAGTGATGTACGCGGCGTCGTCGGAGGCGAGGAACCTCACCGCGGCGGCGATCTCCTCGGGCTGCGCGTAACGGCCCAGCGGGACCTGGGACACGATGCCCGCGCGCTGCTCGTCGGTGAGCACCGAGGTCATGTCGGTGTCGACGAAGCCGGGGGCGACGACGTTGAAGGTGATGTTGCGGGAGCCCAGCTCACGCGCGAGCGAGCGGGCGAAACCGACCAGACCGGCCTTGGAGGCGGCGTAGTTGGCCTGCCCCGCGGAGCCGAGCAGTCCGACGACCGAGGAGATGAGGACGACGCGGCCCTTCTTGGCGCGCAGCATTCCCCGGTTGGCCCGCTTGACGACCCGGAAGGTGCCGGTGAGGTTGGTGTCGACGACGGAGGTGAAGTCCTCCTCGGACATGCGCATGAGGAGCTGGTCCTTCGTCACGCCGGCGTTGGCCACGAGGACCTCCACCGGGCCGTGCTTCTCCTCGATCTCCTTGTACGCCCGCTCCACCTGCTCGCCGTCGGTGATGTCGCACTTCACGGCCAGGCAGCCGAGCCCGGCCAGGGCGGCCGGCGGCTCGCCGGAACGGTAGGTGTACGCGACCCTGTCGCCGGCCTCGGCGAACGCGCGGGCGATGGCGAGGCCGATGCCCCGGTTTCCTCCGGTGACGAGAACCGAGCGGCTCAACGGATCACCCTTTCGATAGCGGTCTGGTAGCCGAAAACCTATCGGTACCGCTCCCGACATGAGGAATCGACCTCCGACAGTGGCGTACGGGCCGCGCTGTCGGGTCCCTACAGACCGGGAGCGCCGGGGGCGGCCGTCCCGCGGGTCCGGTCCGGCCCCCGGGAGGCGCGGGACGGCCCGTGCGCTCCGGCCGGGGTCCGGTGGCCGGGGCACCGGCGGGGGCGCGTCCGGGGTGCGGGCGGACCGGCGCGGGAGCACCGGCGGGCCGCCCCGGGGGAACCGGCGCGTCTTGTACCGCTCCTCCAACGCTCCCCCGGCGCCCTTCCGGCGTCCTCCCCGCCCCCTTCCAACGCCCTTCGCCGGGAGCCCCGTTGGGTGGGACCCGCCGGGCTCCCGTCCGGAACGCGGCGCCCGGGCCGCCCCTCCCGTGATTGACTTCCCGGGCAGTTCCATGCCGTCTTCCGATCACCGAGAGCGAGGCCGCTCGTGGTCCATCAGATCGACCCTTCGTTCACCGCGCTGCCCCTGCGGGCGCTCGCCGACGCGGCGCTCGCCCGGGCGCGCGCGCTGGGCGCCGAGCACGCGGACTTCCGTCTGGAGCGGGTGCGCAGCGCCTCCTGGCGGCTGCGCGACGCCAGGCCGTCCGGGTCCTCGGACACCACGGACCTCGGCTACGCGGTGCGGGTGGTGCACGGCGGGGCCTGGGGGTTCGCCTCCGGGGTGGACATGACCATGGACGGGGCCGCGCGGGTCGCCTCGCAGGCGGTCGCCATGGCCAGGCTGTCGGCGAAGGTGATCGCGGCGGCCGGCTCGAAGGAGCGCGTGGAGCTGGCGGCGGAGCCGGTGCACGAGGACAAGGTGTGGATCTCCTCGTACGAGATCGACCCCTTCTCCGTGCCCGCCGAGGAGAAGAGCGCGCTGCTCGCCGACTGGAGCGCGCGCCTGCTGCGCGCGGAGGGCGTGGCGCACGTGGACGCCTCGCTGCTCACCGTCCACGAGAACAAGTTCTACGCGGACACGGCCGGCACCGTGACCACCCAGCAGCGCGTGCGGCTGCATCCGCAGTTCACGGCGGTGGCCGTGGACGGGGGGACCGGCGGGTTCGACTCGATGCGGACGATCGCGCCGCCGGCCGGGCGCGGCTGGGAGTACCTGACCGGCACGGGCTGGGACTGGGACGGGGAGCTGGAGGAGATCCCGGAGCTGCTCGCCGAGAAGATGCGGGCGCCGAGCGTGGAGGCGGGCCGGTACGACCTGGTCGTGGACCCGTCCAACCTGTGGCTGACCATCCACGAGTCGATCGGGCACGCCACCGAGCTGGACCGGGCCCTCGGCTACGAGGCGGCGTACGCGGGCACCTCCTTCGCCACCTTCGACCAGCTGGGAAAGCTGGCGTACGGCTCCTCGGTCATGAACGTGACGGGCGACCGGACCGCCGAGCACGGGCTCGCGACCGTCGGCTACGACGACGAGGGCGTCGAGGCGCAGTCCTGGGACCTCGTGCGGAACGGCACGCTCGTCGGCTACCAGACGGACCGGCGGATCGCGAAGCTCACCGGCCTCGGCCGGTCGAACGGCTGCGCCTTCGCGGACTCCCCCGCGCACGTGCCGGTGCAGCGGATGGCGAACGTCTCGCTGCGCCCCGACCCGGGCGGTCTGTCGACGGAGGACCTGATCGGGGGCGTGGAGCGGGGCGTCTACGTGGTCGGCGACCGGTCCTGGTCGATCGACATGCAGCGGTACAACTTCCAGTTCACCGGCCAGCGCTTCTTCCGCATCGAGAACGGACGGCTCGCCGGCCAGCTCCGGGACGTCGCGTACCAGGCGACGACCACCGACTTCTGGGGCTCGATGGAGCAGGTCGGCGGCCCGCAGACGTACGTCCTGGGCGGTGCCTTCAACTGCGGCAAGGCCCAGCCGGGCCAGGTCGCCGCCGTCTCGCACGGCTGCCCCTCCGCCCTCTTCCGGGGCGTCAACATCCTGAACACGACGCAGGAGGCCGGACGGTGATCGCGACCATGGCGTACGGGGCCCCCTGCTGGGGGTCCGGGGGCCGCCCCCCGGGCAAGCACAGTCTGAACACCACGCAGGAGGCCGGACGATGAGCCGCGTCAGCAAGCCGTACGAGATCGTCGAGCGGGCCCTGGAGCTGTCCCGTGCCGACGGATGTGTCGTCATCGCGGACGAGGAGTCCTCGGCCAACCTGCGCTGGGCCGGGAACGCGCTCACCACGAACGGCGTGACCCGGGGCCGCACGCTCACGGTGATCGCGACCGTCGACGGGGCGCGGGGCACCGCCTCCGGCGTGGTGTCCCGGTCCGCCGTGACCGTGGACGACCTGGAGCCCCTGGTCCGGGCCGCCGAGGAGGCCGCCCGTTCCGCCGGGCCCGCCGAGGACGCGCGGCCGCTGGTGGAGGGCGTGCCCGCCTCCCCCGGCTTCACGGACGCCCCGGACGAGACCTCCTCCGCCGTCTTCGGGGACTTCGCGCCCGCGCTCGGCGAGGCGTTCGCCCGGGCCCGGTCCGGCGGCCGGGAGCTGTACGGCTTCGCCCACCACGAGCTGACCTCCACCTACCTGGGCACGTCGACGGGGCTGCGGCTCCGCCACGACCAGCCGAACGGGACCCTGGAGCTGAACGCCAAGTCCCCCGACCTCTCGCGCTCCGCCTGGGCCGGGCGCGCGACGCGGGACTTCAAGGACGTGGACCCGGCGGCGCTCGACGCCGACCTGGCGGTCCGGCTCGGCTGGGCGGAGCGGCGGATCGAGCTGCCCGCCGGGCGGTACGAGACGCTGCTGCCGCCGACCGCCGTGGCCGACCTGCTGATCTACCAGCAGTGGAACGCGGCGGCCCGGGACGCGGTGGAGGGCCGGACGGTCTTCTCCAGGCCCGGCGGCGGCACCCGGCTCGGCGAGACCCTCTCGCCGCTGCCGCTGACGCTGCGCAGCGACCCGGACGAGCCGGGCCTGGAGTCCGCGCCGTTCGTGATCGCGCACTCCTCCGGCGACGACTCGTCCGTCTTCGACAACGGCCTGCCGCTGACGCCGGTCGACTGGATCCGGGACGGGAAGCTGGAGCGGCTGGTCACCACCCGGCACTCGGCGGGGCTCACCCGGTTGCCCGTGGCCCCCGGGGCGGGGAACCTGATCCTGGACGGCGGCGGGGAACGTTCCCTGGAGGAGATGGTGGCCTCCACCGGGCGCGGTCTGCTGCTGACCTGCCTCTGGTACATCCGCGAGGTCGATCCGGCGACGCTGCTGCTCACCGGGCTGACCCGGGACGGCGTCTACCTCGTCGAGGACGGCGAGGTGGTCGGCGAGGTGAACAACTTCCGGTTCAACGAGTCGCCGGTGGACCTGCTGTCGCGGGCCTCGGAGGCGGGCCGTACGGAGAAGACGCTGCCGCGCGAGTGGAGCGACTGGTTCACCCGGGCCGCGATGCCCGCCCTGCGGGTGCCGGACTTCCACATGAGCTCGGTCAGCAAGGGGGTCTGACCCGCCTAGACTGAGCCACGGCACCACCCCATTCGACCAAGGAGACGGACGATCGTGACGGACATCGTCGACGAGCTGAAGTGGCGCGGGCTCTTCGCCCAGTCAACCGACGAGGACGCACTGCGCAAGGCTCTCGCGGACGGTCCCGTCACGTTCTATTGCGGTTTCGACCCGACCGCGGCCAGCCTCCACGTGGGGCACCTGGTCCAGGTCCTCACCGTCCGCCGGCTCCAGCGGGCCGGGCACCGGCCGCTGGCGCTCGTCGGCGGGGCCACCGGGCAGATCGGTGACCCGCGTCCGACGGCGGAGCGCACCCTGAACGACCCCGAGACGGTCGCGAACTGGGTGAACCGGCTGCGGACCCAGATCGAGCCGTTCCTCTCCTTCGAGGGGGAGAACGCCGCGGTCATGGTGAACAACCTGGACTGGACGGCCGGGCTCTCCGCGATCGAGTTCCTGCGGGACATCGGCAAGCACTTCCGGGTCAACAAGATGCTGACCAAGGACTCCGTGGCCCGGCGTCTGGAGTCCGAGCAGGGCATCAGCTACACCGAGTTCAGCTACCAGCTCCTCCAGGGCATGGACTTCCTGGAGCTGTACCGCCGCTACGGCTGCACGCTCCAGCAGGGCGGCTCGGACCAGTGGGGCAACCTGGTGGCCGGGCTGGACCTGATCCACCGCCTGGAGCCGGGGGCCGAGGTCCACGCGCTCGCGACCCCGCTGATGGTCAAGGCGGACGGCACCAAGTTCGGCAAGACCGAGGGCGGGGCCGTCTGGCTGGACCCGGAGATGACCACGCCGTACGCGTTCTACCAGTTCTGGCTGAACGTGGACGACCGGGACATCTCGACGTACATGCGCATCCTGTCCTTCAAGTCCCGCGAGGAGCTGGAGGAGCTGGAGGCGCAGACCGCCGAGCGGCCGCAGGCGCGGGCCGCGCAGCGGGCGCTCGCGGAGGAGCTGACCACCCTGGTGCACGGTGCCGAGCAGTGCGCGGCCGTCGTCGCCGCCTCCAGGGCGCTGTTCGGCCAGGGCGACCTGGCGGAGCTGGACCCGGCCACCCTCGCCGCGGCCCTGTCCGAGCTGCCGCACGCGCGCGTGCCGGAGCTGGGCCCGGTGGTGGACCTGTTCGCGGAGGTCGGCCTGGTGGCGAGCAAGTCGGCGGCGCGCCGGACGGTGAAGGAGGGCGGGGCGTACGTGAACAACGCGAAGGTCACCGCCGAGGACGCCGAGGTGTCGGCGGACGACCTGCTGCACGGCCGCTGGCTGGTGCTGCGGCGCGGGAAGAAGAACCTGGCGGCCGTCGAGTACACGGGCGCCTGACGGGCCCGGCGGGCCCGCGCGGAAACCGGGAGGCCCGGTACGGCACCTCAGGTGCCGGTTCCGGGGTCCCCGGTGTTGGCCGGGGGCGCCGGGGCGCCGCGCGGGGGGCCCCCGCGGCGGCCCCCCCGGGGGGCCCCCCCC
>NZ_JBIAUG010000037.1:0-25467 GCF_042892575.1 Streptomyces sp. NPDC001744 | reverse complement strand
GCAGCCCGGCCAGCACCTTCGTGAGCGTGGTCTTCCCCGACCCGTTCGCCCCCACCAGGGCCGTCACCTTCCCGCGCGGCACCCGCACGCTCACGCCCTTCAGGGAGGGGGAGTCCCCTCCCGGATAGGTGTACGACACCTCTTCCGTCCGCACCTCCCGCACCGGCGAGGGCAGCGGTGCACCGGACGCGGGGATGGCGTTCTCGCCCGCCACCTCGATGGCGTCCTCGGTGTCGGTGAGGTACAGCAGCTCCTCGTACAGCCGGTTGACCTGCTGCACCAGCGACGTGAGCCGCGCCGTCGAGGTGCGGATGGCGATCACCGCCGTGCCACCGACGGCGAGCGGCAGACCGCCGGAGGCGAGCAGCCACCACAGCAATCCGTAGCAGGCCAGCGACACCACACCGGCGAACGCGCCCGCGACCAGGTCCGTGGACGCCTGCGCCCGGGCGAGCCGCCGCTGCTCCGCCTCCGTCTGCCGTGACATCTCCTCGTAGCTGGACAACAGCTTCGTGCCGGCGGCGTGCACCCGGATCTCCCCGGCGGCGTGCGGGCGGGTCAGGTGGGCCAGCAACGACGCGATCGCCCGCCGGTGGTCGACCCAGTTCAGGCGGGAGAGGTACTCGCGGCGCGCGGAGCGCACCGCCCCCATCCCTTGGGCAGGGCGATCGCCAGCAGCATCGGCAGCAGTGCCCAGTGCAGCGCCGCGAGGACGACCGCGGCCGCCGCCATGCCGATCACCACATTGCCCACGCCGACCGACAGGCGGAGCATGCTGCGGGCGGAGTCGGTGCCGAACTTCCCCGCCTCCAGGAGCCGCTGGACCTCCGGCCGCTCGGTCGCCTCCACCTCCACCCCGGTGACGGCCGTGTAGTACCGGGCCGAGGCCGCCCGTTCCACCTGCGGTTCGAGGCGGCCCGACATCGCGGTCGACCACGCCGACAGCACCGAGGTCGCCACCGCCGCGACCGCGAGCACCGCCAGCGACGGCAGAGCCTCGCGGAGCTTGTCCGGGGTCTGGCCGTCGGCGAACAACCGGGTGAGGACGCCGTTGACCGCCACCAGTCCCCAGCCGGCCGTCACGCCCTGCCCGAGCTGCGCCGCCACGACCCCGGCCAGCGCCCGCCGGTCCGTCTCCCAGCCGGTGCGCAGCACCATGCCCACCATGCGGGGCAGTGCCGCCGCCATGCGCCCGAACTTCAGCCGGGTCAGCGGGCCCTCGTGCCGGACGTAGGACTGGTCGTAGCGCAACCGGCCCCCGTACAGCTCCCGCTCGGCGTCCGAGATGTTGGTCGTGGTCGGCGTGGCGGTCTTCGGCGGGTTCACGGTCTCGTCGCCGCCTGGTTCGACTTGCGTCAATGTGTTCCCTCTCAGAGGCGGAGTGGGGTGTCGGCCTGTTCAACGACGCCGCCGCGATTTCGAACGCGTGTCTTTCGGTCGGGTTGCGCACCCTGGGATTCCGCGGTTCGTCGAAGGTGTGTGGTGCACCGACCCTTGCCGCGTAAGAGTGCGTGGACGGAGGCGGGTTGGCCGAAACGCCGATGCTTGGTCGCCGTCGCCGTCGCCGTCGCCGTCGCCGTCGCCGTCGCCGTCGCCGTCGCCGTCGCCGTCGCCGTCGCCGTCGCCGTCGCCGTCGCCGCGCGCGGCCGGCAGGAGTGTCCGAACGCCGTCCGCCACGACGGACGCCGAAAGGACGGGGGCGGCGGAAGAAGGCCGACGAAGCCGGCACCTGAGGCCCGCGGGAGCCTCAGGCGACCAGGCCGTGCCGGTAGGCGTAGACGACGGCCTGGACGCGGTCGCGCAGGCCGAGCTTGCCGAGGATGCGGGACACGAAGGTCTTGACGGTCTCGCGGCTGATCACGAGGGCCGCGGCGATTTCGCTGTTGGACAGGCCGTCCCCGACGAGACGCAGGACCTCCAGTTCCCGGGGTGTCAGCGGGACGTCCTCGGCGCGGCCCGCGGCACGCCGAACACGTCGGTGCCGGCCGCGCGGAGCTTGTCCATGGCGGCCTCGCGCCGTTCCTCGTCGCGTGCGCCGATCCCGACCGTCCAGCCGAGGGCGCCGAGCTTGGCGGCGATCTCGTACCCGATGCCCTTGTTGGCCCCGGTCACCAGGGCGACCCTGGGGTGATTCACGGTGTTCGTCTCGGTCATGACACCGATGGTTCTCTCCCCCCGCCGCCGGGCAGGGCGTCCGAGACCGGGACTGTAAATCGTTCGGTGTAACTCCCGATCAAGGAAGATGCACCGATGACCAGTGAGAATGTGACCCAGGCCGGGACCGTCGAGCCGTCTGAGCCGCAGCCGTCGAGGGTGGTGGACGACCGGCTGATCGACGAGCTGGTCTCCCGTGCTCAGGCCGAGGGTCTCCAGTTGACCGGCGAGGGCGGACTGCTGCAGCAGCTGACGAAGCGGCTGCTGGAGTCCGCGCTGGAGGGCGGGATCACCGACCACCTCGGCTATGACAAGTACGGCCCGGCCGGGAAGAACGGCGGCAACAGCCGCAACGGCAGCCGCGCGAAGACAGTACTGACGGACGTCGGTCCGGTGGAGATATCCGTGCCCCGCGATCGGGACGGGTCCTTCGAGCCGAAGATCATCAAGAAGAGGCAGAGGCGCCTGACCGGCGTGGACGAGATGGTCATCTCGCTGTCCGCGAAGGGCCTGACCACCGGCGAGGTCCAGGCCCACCTCGCGGAGGTCTGTGGCGCCGAGGTCTCGCGCCAGACGATCTCCACGATCACCGACAAGGTCCTCGAGGGTATGGCCGAGTGGCAGAACCGGCCGCTCGACGCCGTCTGTCCGGTGGTCTTCATCGACGCCATCCACGTGAAGATCCGCGACGGCGCCGTCGCCAACCGGCCCATATATGTGGCCCTGGCCGTCACCACCGAAGGCCGGCGCGACATCCTCGGGCTGTGGGCCGGGGACGGCGGCGAGGGCGCCAAGCACGGGATGCACATCCTGACCGAGATCAAGAACCGCGGCGCGGGCGACGTCCTCATGCTCGTCTGCGACGGTCTCAAGGGCCTGCCCGACGCGGTCGAGACCGTCTGGCCCCGCACCACCGTCCAGACCTGCGTGGTCCACCTGCTGCGGAACTCCTTCCGCTATGCCGCCCGCCAGGACTGGGACAAGATCGCCAAGCTCCTCAAGCCCGTTTACACCACGGCGACCGAGGACGCGGCCCTCGAGCGCTTCGCTGAGTTTGCCGACGCCTGGGGGAAGAAGTATCCGGCGATCGTCAGGCTCTGGGAGAGCGCCTGGGAGGAGTTCACGCCGTTCCTGCGGTTCGATACCGAGATCCGCCGCATCGTCTGCACCACGAACGCGATCGAGTCCGTGAACGCGGATCCGGCGGGCGGTCAAGGCACGCGGGCACTTCCCGAACGAGACGGCCGCCCTGAAGTGCGTCTACATGGCGATCATGTCCCTGGACCCGACCGGGAAGGGACAGGCCCGCTGGACCATGCGCTGGAAGACCGCCCTGAACGCCTTCGACATCACCTCCGACGGCCGGCTCTCCGCAGCCCGTCAGTAACCTCAACCACCCGCGTTACACCGTTCGATTGACAGACCCCGGAGAGGGCGTCGAGGACGGCTTGCCGCCACAGGGGCGGCTTCGGTAGGCGTTAACAGCAGCTGGAAGAGCACGGGCTGCAGCCCGGGCCTTCTCGTGGAAGAAGGCCCGGGCCCGGGTGGTACAGATTCAGCTTGCGTAGCAGTAGCGGTTACTGAGCGGAACGTTGTCGAACCGGACCGTTCTCCATGCGGTGAGGGGGGTGGCGCCCCAGAGGACGTTGACACGCACCACTAGGCATCCACCGCGGTTGTAGGCGGCCCGTGTGTTGTTGAACGCGCTGTTGTAGTAGTAGCCAACAGCGATGGCACACGCGGCTTTGGCCACAGCGTGCGGAAGGTTGCCACAGATGACGCCGCTCGCCGTGGCCACCGTCCACCCGCGGTTGTCGAACTGGGCCTTCATCCAACGGGTGGTGGCTTTGCTGAAGTACCAGGAGCAGGTGACGATCCCGCAGTTCCGCTTCACCCAGGGGTCAGCGACTACAGGGAACTGAGGCGCCACCGTAGTTCCGGATGCGTCCATGACAGGCGTGAGATCGATGGTCAGCCTGAGGATGTTGCCCTCGACGGAATACGAGGTCGGCCAGGTGCGACCGCGCGCGTCCTTTGCCCACGGCTTCTGGATGCGAGTGACCTCTTCGAGAAGGACGGTAGGTTCAGTGGTGCTGGCATGCTCCTTGACCACGAGTGCGCTGCCATCAAGTTCGTCGATGGCGAGCTGTGTTCCTGCGGGCAGGGTCATCGGGAAGTCGTAGCTGGTCGGCGCTGTTGCGTCGTCGAGGTGGGCGAAGGTGCGAAAGCCTCCGTCGGTGGTGGGCTGCACACCGATGGAGTAGGCCGAACTGGTGCCGTCATAGATGACGGTTCCACCGTTGGTGCGTGAGGCCGTACCCGTCGCAGGGAGGTGCAGAATGGTGGTGCCCGCGTCGTTGCGTACGTGGATGCCCTGTCGGGGATCGCGGGGTATCTCTACCGTGGTGGTGCCGGAGTCGTCTGTCCTGGAGTTGATCACGATGTTCTCGGTGTCGCTACCCACTTCACTGGTCACGTCCGCAGTGCCGGTGATGTTCTCGATGGCTTGACCAACGCTGGTCGGAACCGGGAACGTCCGCTCCACGAGCTCAGCGTAGGAGAGCACATCGACCCAGACGGTTACCGGCTTCAACCCCGTGTTGCGAAGGTTGACCTTGCCGTCTCCGCCGAGCTTGGCGAGGGTGAAACCGGTGACCTCGGCATTGGGGGCGTAGGTGACGAGCGGAGTGGCAGAGATCGCCGTCTGGGTGGGGGACACATGGACCGCGCCGGATCCCTCGCCGAAGGCGGTGACGCCGATGCCGACAGCCGTGGTGTTGAGTACGGGAACCCCAGCAACGCCCCGCGGGTCCACGACCTTGTCGCCTCCGGCAGGGATCACCAGCTTCTCGGCAATGCGGGAGGGGAGGACTGAACGCAGGTTGGTGCGAAGCGGGCCATTCGAGGAGGAGGTGAAGTATCCGACGACATCAGCGGTCACTTCGGCGCTACCCCAGCCGAGGTTGTGGATGTTTACGATGCCGTTGGTACCGATCTTCGTGATGGTGAAGTTCTGCTGGTCCACTCCCTTCTGGTAGTCGATGGTGGCATCGACCGGCCACGAGTCTCCCGCGGGGTATACCCGCACGGTGCCGGTCGAGGAACTTCGGACCTGGACGTTCAGGGCTACGGCGGTGACGCCGGCGGCAGGAACACCGCCCTGACCTATCGGTTTCAGTTCGAGGTTGCCCCCCGCTCCCACATTGGTAGGTGCCAGGATCCGCTGCGGCGACAGGGCCGTGTAGGTGCTCCCCTGGCTGTTCGGCTGCTGAAGCGTGTAGCCCTGCACATCGAAGTAGACGCGCACACTGGCGGTGCCTTGGTTGACGACCTTCACCTGCCCGTCGTTACCCACCTTGGTCACCAGGGTCGTAGCCGCGTAGTGCGCCTTGTCGTAGCTCACACTGGCCGTATCGGGCTCTACCTCACCCGCGGGGTACACGACCAGAGACCCAGAATCTCTGTCACCCTTGGCCGCCACGCTGACGGCCACGGTGTCGAGCCCGACGGCCGGAAGTGAAGCGGTCCCGGCAACCTGCACAGTAAGCGTCGCCCCTGGTTCCACCGTCACATTATCCAGAACGCGTGCTTCAGCCGGCACATACTGCCCACCGGCGGATGACTCTTCGGAGCGTACGGTTTCACTCTGAGACGGTTTCGTAAGCTTTTCAGGCGCAGGCTGTACCAAAGCGGCGGAAGCAGAGGCCGCTCCTGCATTGACCGCCTGCCCGGTGGTCAGCACGGACAATGACACCAAAAGGGTCATTAATGTAGATCGAGTGCGCATATGACTCTTTCGTCCCTCGGTGATCTAGGAAAGTAACGGTCGCGGCAGGAGTGCTTTCGTGCCACAGGCACAGAAAACTCCCCAAACCCGGTCACTCTCGGATCTGTCATCACGCCATCTGTGACGCGCGTTGATTTTCACAGCCACCCAGGGGGGCGGTGTAGGCATACAGCGCCAAGCTCTTAGCTTTTAGCGCCACGCGTCAGCACGCCGCTGCACCACAGAAGCAAAGGCCACTCCAAAAGGCTCCCTTACGGAGATAAGCGGGCAATAGTGAGCAAGGGTGCGATCTTGAGAGGCAGCGTCGATGCCGTGGGGCGTGCTGAGCATCTTCCGCCCACGCAGTCCCACGGCTTCCAGTGACCGCCTCCTCGCTCACCACAGGAATCTTGACCGTGGAGAGTGAAGCTGCAGCTCGCCAACTGACACAGGGAAGGGACTCACAGGAGATGCTGCGTGCGATGGAGGCGAAACCGCGCGGCCCGGGGAATGGAGGTCCGGCCAGGCCGCGACGTCCGGCACGTCACCCGTTCGGCTGACGGAAGAGCAAAAGGACTTGGGCCGGGGTTTCCAGGGCGGCACTGCGGTCCGTGCCCTTGTCCTCTTCCTCCTTGCCACGCCCTTCTGCCCACCACCGTCCTCGCCCGGTTCCTCGCCGGCGCCGAGGAGTTCGTCACCGAGCACGCCCTCGGCTTCGCCGAGCACTTCGGCCCCCGCCCCGCCGCCGGAGACCGGGCCGAGTGAACCTGACCGTCGACCTCATCTGGCTCCTGGACGTCGCCCAGGAGAAGATCCCCGGCGATCCCGACGTCGTCGACTTCGGGGCCCTGGAGGCCGCCCGGGCCCGCCACTGCGCGGTCGTCATGGGCACCACCGTCTACCCCGAACCGCACCACCGCGCCGCCGCCCTCCTGCAGTCCCTCGTCCGGCTGCCCGCGCTGGAGCACTCCAACGAGCTGTACGCGGCCGCCGTCGCCGCAGCCTTCCTGACCGCCAGCGGCCGCCCCGTGAAGGCGAGCACCGAGCAGGCCGTCGACCTGGTCAAGAAGACCGCGAGCGGGCTGGACGTCCGCGACGTCGCCGCCGCCCTGACCACCTGGACTCCTTGAGTGGTTCCGGCCGGCAGTGTTCCCGCGGCCGCGCGCGGCGTTGGGGGACGGCACGGGGCTGGTGAAGAGGACAGGGACCGGCATCGAGGAGCGCGGACCAGGTGGCAAAGGCGGCGTGCGAGCTCGCGAACGACACCGTCGGGTACGGCTGGAGCGAGGCGGCCGCCGGTGACGTCCTGGTCGCCATCGACACCCTGACCGCCGCGCTCGCCCGGCTCCATCCGGACGCCTGCGAGGCCCAGGCGGGCGGTGGCCGCCGCGGCGGCCACCGCCCGCCTGGGCCTGCCCGCCGACACCGAGCCGGAGCCGGAGACATCGACGACCGGGACGGCGCCGGAAGTGCCCGGACCGCGTCCCGGACGCCGGCCCCGCCGGCGCGGGCCCGGGCCCGGGTTCCAGGGCATCCGCTGACCGGCCTGGCGTCCCGTCACCTCCAGGGCCGCGCACGAGGGGAAGGTTCAGCCGGGTCCCTGGTAGACGACGACGGCGTCCAGGAGGATGCCCACCTCGTGGAGCACGGACCGGCCGTCCGTCGAGTCCCGGGCCGTCAGGCCCTCAAGGATGTCCAGGACCGGGGGCAGCAGGTCCGGCAGGGGCGCGACCGGTTGGCCGGCGCTGCGGGTCTCCTGCGCGACGAACACGCCGCCGACGGCGAGTGAGCTTCGCCGACTCTGGTCCGGGCCCGTTGGCAGCACGTTTGGACGCGGGGCAGGGGGGTGTGACGGGGGAAGCACGAAGCCCCCGGCCACGCGGCCGGGGGCTTCGGTGGACTTACGGTCCGAGCCTCCGCTCAGTCCGGCCGCGCTGGGGTGCGGCTGCCGTCACCAGCTGGTGTTGTCGTCCGCCAGGTGCCAGAGGCGGTCGGCGCTCGGGTAGGAGGTGTCGAGGTAGAGGGTGTTCCAGCTGCCGTCGTTGTAGCGGTTGAGGGTCATGGCGAGGTCAGTGTTGACCTTGGGCTGCCAGATCCACCAGCGGGAGTTGTTGTCGCCCTCCGGACGCAGGACCCAGCGCTGGAGGTCGGACCCGTCACAGGGTTGTACGACGATCGTGGTGCCTCGGGTGGGCTGCGCATCGGCCGGCTGGAGGCACTTGTCGGCGGCCTGGTTTTTGAAGGTCAGCGTGTAGCGGCCGTTCTCCCAACGGCCGTCGACCTCGTCCCAGACCTCGGTCCTGTGCTTCCACGCCGGGTCGCGGAGGGAGACCGCGGTGGCGCCCGCCGCCGTGGAGTCGCCGTACAGCGCGAGGCGGCTCCCGTCGGTCCGGTTGATCAGGTCCTGGCCGGTGCGGTCGACCGCCGAGGCGCTTCCCGCGCCGAAGGTGGCGAGGAGGGCGGCCGCGGTTGCGGCCGCGGTGAGGGCATGCAGGGGACGGAACGCGGGCATCGTTCTCCTTCAATGGCGGCTTTTCGGCAGTCACGTCTCACGGCGCCGGCTGGAGACGGCCAGGAACGAACCGTGGCCGTACTGGCCGGCGCCACTTGCTCAGCATGGAGACCGCGACCGGGCACCGTGTGAGGCCGAGGAGCGACAGACCAGACGCTCAGCCGCCCTTCGCCGCCTTCCCCCCGCTCCGCGACACAGGCCCGGCGCGGAGGGGAATCGTTTCGGCGGGCAGACTCCGGCCACCCGCGCCGGGAGAAGGAGAAGCACGGCCAGGTCACACGGGCGGGTGACCCGCCCGGCAGCCCGGGTCACCCCTGAGGGTGAACGGGGACGGAACCGGTGCGTCGGCGGCTGACCGCGCCAGGGCACCCGTCCGGCCCAGGCTGGTGATTCAGCGGCGTGCGTCACCGGGCGCGAAGAGGCTGGTCAGCTCCGAGAGCGCCTCGCGCGGCGGCTTGAAGTATCGCCGGACGTTCTCCGGGTTCTTGAGCCGGAACTTCGCCATCGGCGTCAGAAGCGAGGCACCCTGCACATCGAGCCCGGTCAGCCCGCAATGGCGGTACTCGTGCAGACCCCAGCCCGTCCCCGCCCCCGTACGGCGGTGTGCTCGTCAAGGAGGGCGCGGGCCTGACCGTAGGGGAGGCGGACCAGGCCCGTGTCCGTGCACACGTCGCGCGGGCGGGCTGACCACCTTCCCCGATCCGGGGCGGCTGTGGGTGACGAAGACCGGACCCCGGGCGCGGCTCTTGAGAAAGCGGGGCCGGAGCCGGGCGGTGCCCGCGCACCCGGCAGAACAGCCCCTGCCCCGGGCACCAGGACGCCGTCCTGCACATCGAGGCCGAGGAGCCACAGCCCTCCTCCTGGCCCTCGCGCACCTCCTGGACGACGGCGCCGATCCCGAGGCGTACGTGCAGGAGTGCGTGCAGCGCCGCCACCTGACCGCGACCGGGCCCGCGACCGGTGAAGTCGCTCTTTCCCGCGAAGGTCTCGCTCTCGAGCCGGGTTGAACCGCCGACGTCCCGCCCCGCCCCGCCGAGACCCAGGACGGGTTCGGCTACGGGGCGGACAGGCGGCGGGCGAGGTCGGCGGCGAGCTGCCCGGCCGCCGGGCCGCGCCCGACGGGATCGAGGCGTTCCAGGAGCCGGAGCAGGGCGACGGTCTCGCGGGCCTCGGTGTGGGTGAGCAGGGCGAGGCGGGGCTCGTCGGGGTAGGTGCCGGTCACCGGCTCGGAGTCGCAGTGCATGCCGTTTCCAACGGCGGTCGCCCGGGCCTGGGTATGGGCAGCCGGAACCGGGGACGACGGGGGTGGGGCGGCTGCTCTCCGCCGTAGTGACAGAAGCGCCAAGGCGCAGGCCATTTGACGTGATTCACCCCATCGTGGCGTGATCCAGCCTCTCCCGGCTCACGCGCCCCGTGTGACCCTGGTCACCCTCTTGCGACTCACTGTCGGTTTCATGTCACGCAGGGTTGATCAATTCTCCTGGTCGGCCCGCATTGCACACTACACGTATCGTCGCTGCGTGTGCCCGGTTGACTTCCCAAAGTGAATTTTGGTGGAGCGCGCATGCGTGTTCGGGGGTTTCAAACGGTTGAGTTGTTCACGCCGGCGCACCTCCGTACCGGCACTCGCCCCTCAACGAAGAGGATCCATGTCCGAAGAAGTCGGCGACGACGACAGCCCCGTTCCGCTGGACGAAGGCTGTCTCCCGCTGCCCGTGGAGTTCGAGGCGCTCTACCTGTTCAACCAGGTGGCGTTCCACGTCCTAGCGGTCCTGGGGACGAACGATGCGGCCGAACAGGCTGTGCACCGCGGGTTCCTGGAAATCCTGAACCTCTGGGACAAGCTGAAGGCCGAGAGCGAGGACCTCCAGCAGGAGGTCTGGGCCATCATGCGGCGCACCGTCATATCCGAGGGCCTGCTCTCCCTGCGCGAACGGATGGCCGCGCTCGACAGCGGCCGCGGCCTGTACGAGGCGCTGGGAAACCTCCCGCCCCGGCAGTTCGACGTGATGGTCCTGCGCTACATCGGCGGGCACAGCACCAAGCGCATCGCCTGGTACATGGGTGTCACGGCCAGCACCGTCGACTACCACTGCCGCCAGGCCCGCCAGCGGCTCGCCCCGAAGTACTACCGGATCCTGCAGAACACACAGGAGGGCACATCGTGAGCACCTGGGAAGAACGACTGGCCGGAGCCTCGGTATGCGAGCCCCGCCGCCCTTTCGACGCCGCCGAGGGCCTGCGCCGCCTGGCCCGCGACGCCGGCTACCGCCCGCCTTCCTCCGCACCCCGGCAGTCCGAGAGCGCCCAGGCCCGCAGCCGTCTGGAAGCGGTCGCCAGCTGGGGCGTCACCCAGCCCGGGGCGGCCGCCCACATGAAGAAGCTCACCGACATCATCGACGACCCCGACACCTCCTTCATGGGCTGGGGCAACAACCCCGACATCGACCACGTCGGCCTGTTCGTCTTCGCCTGCTCCCTCTACCTCGCCAACCACCCCGAGTCCGCCCGCTTCTGGTGGCAAGTCGCCACCGGCGCCGGACACGCCGCAGCCGCCTACTGCCTCCACCTGCAGCACCTGGTCGACGGAGAACTCGACCTGGCCGAGCACTGGTGGTGGCAGATCGGCATCAGCCTCACCGACACCCTGGGCCCCGGCCTCGACCTGTCCGAACAGACCGGCCTGATCGAGGCCCTGGAACGGTTCGCCGGCTACTCCGCCCGCACCGGCTCCCACCGCCCCGTCCCCATCGGCAGCCTCCAAAAAGAGTTCGAGCGCCTCGCCGACGTCCACGACGACAACGGCCTGCTGTGCCGACCCGACCGTCGCCTCGCCAAACGACTGCGCGAACTCACCAACAGCTGACCCGCACCGCCCCGCCGAAGGGAGCCCGCCCGGGCCCACCACCCCGGCAGGCTCCCTTCGCCGTTCCCGCACCGGAAAGGAAACCCTTCCCGTGACCACCCCCACCCCGGCCCCCGGCACACCACCCCGCCCCCGACGGCGCCGGGACCGCGCCGCGCTGCGGCACTTCGTCTGCGACCTGAGCTACGGCACCGGCCTGACCGCCGCCGGCCCGGGGCGATGGCCCGGGCCGCGGTCACCCAGGCCGGGGCGGCCGTCCACGTGGAGGAGCTGACCGCGCTCCTGGGCGCCGACGGTGACGGCAACGGCGACATCGCGCGGTTCGAGGGCTGGACCAAGGGCGTCGACATCGAGGGCGTCCAGGTCTTCGCGTGCATGCTCTACCTCGCCCACCACCCCGAGAGCGCCCGTTTCTGGTGGCGGTTCGCCGCCGGTGCCGGCAGCAGCAAGGCAGCGTACTGCCTCTACCTCGACCACCTCGCCCCCGGTGACGACCGCGAAGCCCGGTTGTGAAAGCGGCAGGTCACCGCCCTGGTCCGCCCGGACCCCGAGCAGGGCCGCGAACTCGCTCCGGAGGAACTGCTGGAGGCCCTGGAGCGCTTCACCGGCTACTCCGCCCGCCACAACACCAGCCGGGCCGTCCTCACCGGCGGCCTGGAGGCCGACCTCGACCAGCTGGCCGACCACCACGCCGATGACGGCTTGGTCTGCCGCCCCGGCGCCCGTCTGGCCGACCGTATCCACGAGATCCGCGAGCTCGCCGGCCGTCCCTGAACACAACGAAAGGTCCGGCGCGGGGCCGAAGGTTCCTACGCCGCCCAACCCCCGCCGGACCATCACCAGCACCCCGAAGAACGGAGCACCTACCGTGAACCCTAACCGCCCCACCCGCCCTGCGGGCCGGACCGCGCGAATCCGCCGCACCCGACGCTGGATCGCCCGGCGCCGCACCGCGCTGGCCTCCAGCGCCCTGCGCGGCGCCGCCTACGCCACCGGCGCCGGAATCGTCGGCCTCGGCTTCTACCAGCAGCAGCTCTGACCACCCGGCGACGCGAGGGCCGGAGACCGACGGCGTATCAGTCGGCGGCTCCGGCCCTTCGTCACGCCGCCATAACCTCCGCGAGCCGCTCCTGGTCTTCCTCGCCGATCCCGCCGTTCAGCGCGACGCGGGCCGCGAGAGCGCGGGCGGCGGGAAGGTCCGGGGTGAGGACCGCGAGGACCCGGTCCAGGGCCTCGATCAGGCCGGGCAGGCCGGTGTGGTGCACCGGTCCGAGACAGCCGTCGAGCAGGCCGGCCAAGCGCTCGGCGTCGTCGTCGTACCCGGTGGCCCGGACCAGCGCGGCAGGCCCAGATCGCCTCCAGGGCGTGGGCGGGAAGGAGCAGGACCCGGAGGTGTTCGGCACGGTGGTTGGCGGTGACGCAGTCCTCGACCTGGCCGGTGGCGGTCTGCCAGGTTAGGGCCGGCGCCAGGTAGCGGGTGTCGTCCAGGGTGCGCACGGCGGCGGCCGCCACGGTGTGCAGGACCTCGCCGACCATGCGGGCCTCGGTGTTCCAGAAAAAGCCCGAGGGCAGGAAGACGGGGCGGGGGGGGGGGGGCGGTACTGGCACTGTTCATGCGGGAGATCTGCCCAGGCCTCCCGTCCGCAACGTCCGGCCCTCAACAGCACGGAAGGATCCTCGTGTTAGTCACCCTCGTCACCGCCGCCCTGGCCATCCTCGGCACGCTCCTCGGCGCGATCGTCTCCGGCCGGTTCCAGGAGCGGGCCGCCGAACGGGCCGCGCGCGCCGGCCAGAGCGAGACGGTCCGGCGCGACCGCCTGGCGGCGGTCACCGCACTGGCCGTGGCGGTCAGCGATCACCGCCGGACCCTGTGGAAGCGCGGCGAGGCCGTCCTCGAAGGTGCGGATGCCGACCTGGTCCAGGCGCTGCGCGCCGAGAGCCAGGCGACCCGGGCCGCGGTCGCCCGCCCGCTGGTGACAATGCGTGTGCTGATCACCGACCCGGCCGTACGGGAGGCGGCCGACCGCATGATCACGCTGACCTACGCGATCCGCGAGGCGCTCGACAGCACCGAAGCGCTCAAAGCCGCCCGGCGGGAGGCCGTGGTCGCCCACGACGAGTTCGTGGACACCGCCGCCCGCTACCTCACCGCCCAGACCACCTGATCCGCCCGCTCCCGGCCCGGCGAAGGACAACCCCGTCGGCCCGCTCACCCCTTCCGGTGATCCCGCGCCCGAACCGCCGCCGGTCCCCGGCCGGACTCCCGGTGATCAGCCGGTGACCACACGACACCCCTGCCGAAACACCCTGCGCCGCACGGCGGCCGCAGCCGTCTTCGCCGCCGCCCTGGCCCTTGCGACCGGCTGCGCGGACGAACCGCCCGCCGGGCACGAGGAGCGGCTGAACAAGGCCGCTGTCGTCGCCGCCTTCAAGATCACCTGCACGAAGGACCTCTGGGACCGCACCAAGCAGGGCTTGGCGTCCACCACCGACTCGCACGAGGACGCCAAGCCCCGCAGGGCCGACGGTGAAGCCGGGCAGCGCGGACTGGTCGAGATCACCCTCACCGGCGCGCAGCTCGTGGACTACCTCAAGACCCTGGAGCGGGACATCAGCGGCGGACCGGCCGCGAACTCCTCCATCGAGCCGCTCTCCCGGCGCATGTACGACGCCATCGCGCCGGTGGTCGACCGGATCGAGAAGGGCAAGCCGCCCGCCGAGGTCCCCCGGGCGGTCGTCGACGACGCCGTCGGTCTGACCGACCCCACACCGTCCAAGAAGTGAGCACGGAGGCCGGGCCGCCGCGCAGAGTTGAACTCCTTTCCCAGTCCGGCCCGTACGCGGCTCAGGCCGCCCCGGCTACCTGTAGACCGCCCTCGTAGGTCCAGCTCTTCACCGGGCTCACCATCCCGCCGGCGGTGGCAGTGAGGGTGAGGACGACTCCGGGCCCGCCGTACTGCCCGATCCACTTCACCAGCTTTTGGTCGGCCACCTCAGGCCGACCCCAGACGCCGACGATGGTCGGGCCGCCCGGGCGGAAGCGGAGCACGAGCTCGTACTCGGCGTCCTGGTCCTCGAGGACCGCGCTGTCCATGGCGGTGGTCTTCCTGTGCTGATCGGGATGCCGGCGTCCGGCGGGAAGGCGTCGGCTTCACGGGCGCGACCCCGCCGGACGTCTTCAGCGTGGCACACCGGCTGTTCCGGGCGGCGGGGCGGCCTGGAGTGTCCGAACGGGCCGGACGGGGTGGGTGGTCAGCCGGCCGTCACTCCCCAGCCGATGCCCCGGCACACGCCCCAGCCCGGCTCTGTGGTGACTCCCCAGCCGACGTCGCCATACCCCTGTCCGCTGTTGCGCTCCATGTACGTACCCTTGTTGTCGTACGAGGCGCCGTCCGGCGTCGCGGTCCGACCATATCCGCAGCTCAGCGCCTTCCGGGTGTCCTGTCTCACCGAAGGTTGACCGATCTCATCGGAGACTGGGCAGTGCCTTCCGATCAGCGCAGGCTTGTAAGTCGCAATTGGGCTTCGTTGCGGACATCGGGGTCTTGGTCCGCTGCCAAGGTCCGGAGCTGAGCGATCAGCTCGTCGCCGTCCTTTCCGGTCGCCCAGCGTGGGTCGCAGTCAAGCTCCGCAGCGAGCTGATCGGCCGTTCCTTGATCGGAGGCGACTGCACGGGCAGCGAGCACGGCCCGCAGGCCGGCCAGATCTCTCCGAGCCAAGAGAGCCAACGCAGTATCCGAGGTCACGCCGGTGTCCTGAGCGTCCAGCAAGAGACGGTGCAGGACACCGGCGACACCCTCAATCTGAGGCGCTGCCGCCAGACATCGTCCTGCTGCAGCCCTCACAGACCAGGCCGGTGATTCCGCTGCGGCGATCGCGTCGCGAAGCCCTTGCTCGGTGAAGTCATCCACACTGTCAGGTTGCCAGCAAGATGTCTCGATCACGCTTCGTTGAGACAACACCTCACCGGTCAACCTTCAGTGAGAAGTGAGACAGGACACCGAAGAAGGGTATCGAGCACCCCTCGACCTCACGCGCACGCAATTCGAACGCTAAAAGAACGCAAGAAGCACGTGAAATGATCGCTTCGTGGGGTAGGGTGTGGCCCGGAGGTGTTTCATGTCCGAGTTGTTCGACGCGGTCGATGCCCTGCTCGCGTCCCGCGCCGTCCTGCCACCACCGGCGGAACGCAAACGCCTGCGGCAGGCCCACGCCCTGACGGTCGACGAGGTCGCGTCCGCGTTGAAGGTGCGCCGGGCCACGGTTTCCGGCTGGGAAGCGGGCAAAACCGAACCGCGCCCGCCGGAACGCGACGCGTACGCCCGGCTCCTGGACGGGCTCGCCCAGCTCTACCCCGCCCCGGCTCCGGGGCCCGGCCCGGGGGAGGTCCCGGCGGCCGGGTCCGTTCCGGCGGCCGCCGAAGCCGCCCCGGTTCCCGGGACGTTCACCGGCGAGCCCGCCCCGGCGCAAGCGCGGGCCACGGTCGCGGAGGAGCCGTTCGAGGCGGCAGTCGCAGCGACGCCCGAACCCACCCCGGCCCCCGTCGCCGCCCCGGCTCGTCCGGCGCCCGCCGCCAGGCCGTTGTCGACGTCGCGCCGCCCGGACGCGCGGAAGGCGGCCCCGGCCGGTATCCCGGCGCCCGGCGGCGCTGATCCGCGGTTCGAGAACGGGCCGCTCGCGGTCGTCGACGTTGAGGACGGGAAGGTGGTGGCGTACTGCACCGGCGGCCTGGTCCTGGACGTGCCCGCCAAGTCCCTGCCGTCCCTGGTGGAGTGGACGCTGCGCGAGGCGAAGCTCGGGGCTCCGAAGCTGTCGGGGCCGGGCAAGGACGCCGACCCGCTGCTCGTGCTCACCGAGGCCGCGCTGGAGCGTTACGGCCTGCCCGTCACGCTCACGGAGGAGGAGAAGGTCGCCGGGCGCCTCCCGGAGGGCCACAGGGTCATCAAGCAGCTCGCGCGCGCGGAGTGGAAGCTGACGAAGCGGGGCTTCGGCCCGTGGGCGCGGATCTACCGGCCCGCGACCGGTTCGGAGCGGGCGTGCGTGCAGCTGTGCATCCCGTCGTGGAACGCGCTGGACACCCGGCACTGGGGCACCGCCGGGCAGCTTCCGCCGGCGGAACTCGCCCGCGTCCTGGGCGTGTACGCGTCCCGGGTGATGACGCCGCGCGGCTCGACGGCCGTGACCGGCCTGGAGCTGATGACCGCGCTGCACCCGCCGACCCGGGCCTCCGAGCCGGACGCCGACGGCAAGCGGCACTCCGAGCACAACCCCGGCAGCCTGGGCAAGGACGCCATCGACCCGATGAACTGGCCGCCGTGCGAGGTCCCCGACGGCCACCCCGCCCTCAAGGACCTCCCGCGGTTCCACGTGCGCGGCCCCGGCGAGAAGCTGTTCGAGGAGGCCTACGACTGGGCGCGGCCGATGACGGACGCCGAGTGCACCCTGCGCCACCTGGTCGGCATCGACGTCAACATGGCCTTCGCCGCCGGCGCCAACGGCCTGACCGTCGGCCTGGGCGAGGCGACGCACGTCAAGGCCCCCGTCTTCGACCCGAAACTGCCCGGCTCCTGGCTCGTCGACCTCTCCCACGTCGACCTGTCCCGCGTGAAGGTCGGCAAGGAGTGGGTGGACCTGGACGGCTCGCTGCTGCCGTCCCCGTTCACACCGAAGGGCGAACGCCCGACCGGCCCGGCCTGGTACGCGACGCCCACCGTCGCCTACGCGGTGGAGCTCGGCTACGAAGTGCGCCCCGTCGAGGCGTGGGTGCGGTACGAGAGCGGCCGCTACCTGGACGGCTGGTACCAGCGGCTCCGGGACGCCTACCTCGCCACGATGGCCGACCTCGGCGTCGACGCCGACCTCGCCCCCGAGGACTTCCTGACGGCGATGGACGGCTACAAGGACCGTGACCCGGAGCTGGGACTCGTCGTCTCGGCCATCAAGGCGACGGTCAAGGGCGGCCTGGGCAAGCTGCGCGAACGGCCCCGGGCCGAGGGCTGGCGGCCCGGCGAGCCGTGGCGCGCCCTGTCCCGCCCGACGTGGCGGCCCGACATCCGCGCGGCGGTCATCTCCCGCACCCGGATCAACCTCCACCGCAAGATCGTCAAGCACGCCGCGTTCACCGGCCAGTACCCGATCGCGATCCTGTCCGACTGCGTCGTCTACGCCGCCAACGGGCCCTCGCCGCTGGACTTCCTGCCCTACCGGGACGGCAAGCCGCTCCCGGGCGGGTTCAAGCTCGGCGTCAACCCCGGCCTGGTCAAGCACGAGGGCACCCAGACCGTCCTGTGGGGCGAGGAAGTCCGGGAGAAGTTCGACGCCCCGGAGCTCAACCTCGCCCGGTACATCAAGGACGGCACCGTCACCGACACCGACAACGGAGAGTAGGGAAAAGGGCGATGAGCCTGATCGGGGACGGCCTGGACAAGGCGGTGCAGAAGGCGTTCACCCGCCCGGCACCGAAGAACGCGGGCCCGCAGATGCGGTACCTCGTCAAAAAGCTCGGCGGCACCAAGGCGGTCGCCCAGCTGCTGCGGGTCTCCCGGCGCACCGTCGAACGGTACGTGAAGGACCAGATCAAAAAGCCCCGCCCCGACCTCGCCGCGCGCCTGGAGCGCGAGGTCAAGGCCCGGTGGCAGCCCCAGATCCGGGCCAAGGCCCGGCAGAAGGCGGCAACCACCGGCGGCATCGTCATCGACACCCGCGCCCGCATGGGCTACACCGCGCCGATCGGCTCGACGGACCAGGACCGCATCCGGCACCTGACCGTCGCCCTGCCCCCGCAGTACGCCGCCCGCCTCTTCGACGCCCAGGACACCGGCGCCAGCGACCAGCAGCTCCAGCAGATCGCCGCCGAAGCGCTCAAGGACGTGTACTTCCAGGACGGCGGCCGCCGCGCCGGCTCCCTGGAGGAGGTCCGGTTCACGGACATCGAGCACCTCGAGTTCGACCTGTAGATCCCCGGACGATGAGCGGGCCCGGACCAGACGGTCCGGGCCCGCTCGCAGTCTGTGCGGTCAAGGCGCGGAAACGGGTTCCGGTTCCTCCGGCGCCGTGATGGTCTGCAGGTACTCGTCCTTCTGTGCCGTGATCTGATCGATCTTGTACTTCTCCGGCAGTTTTTCGGCGTCCAGTCCCCAGGCGAGCGCTCGCGCCCGCATGCCGTTGTCGCCGGTCAGGACCGTGACCTGAACAGGTGCGATGGACTGCTGGAGCTCGCAGGCCCGGGCCACGATCTCGTCGTCGTTGTTCGGCAATCGCACATGCTGGGGCTCGTCCAGGAGCACCTCGATCCGTACCCCGCCGACAGTCACCTGGCCCTGGCGCTGCTCCGTGAGGGTCTGCTCCAGTGGGGCGAAGACGCCTCGGGCTCGCTTTCGGATGGTGTCGCTCGTGGCGTAGGACTTCTTGTCGATCTCGTCGACGACCACGTGGGGGATGACCACGACCGTGTTCTTGCCGTAGAGCTTGGCCCAGGGGATCTTGTCGTACCGGGAGTAGTGCAGCAGGTCGTTGGTGTCCAGAACCACGGTCCGGCCCTGGTGATGGGCATGCGCGGCCTTCAACCGGCGCACCTCGTTGCCCAGGTCCATGAAGTACGTGCGGAGTTCGGTGAGCTCGAAGTTGAGCAGCTGGGCCAGACGTTCTGGAGCGTGGTCGCCGAAGACGATGCTGGAGTACCGCTCGCCTCGCATACGGGCAGCTATAGAGCGGTCGGTGAAGACCGCCAGCACCTCCTTGGTCGCCTGGAGTGTCCACTGGTCATAGAGATTTACGGCGTACTTCAGACGGTCGACATTTTCAGCCTGGCGTACGGCCTCTGGCCTAATTCCGTATGAGGAGAAATGGGGTACGGACATCTGCACGTTGTTCAGGCCCTGATCCGTCACGTTCTTCAGGAGTTCGAGCGCCTCATCACAAGTCCTGCCAGGTCGCAGCAGCATCCGGGTCCTCCTGCCATCAGGGCTGCCGGCCAGCCGCCGGTCAGTTCTGCCCCGCATCGTGCCAGACCGGTCCGACAACCCAACGCGCCGTCCTCTCGCACACCGCACGGGGGCCTCGTCACGTCCGCGCGTTCGTCTCGGAAGCCGTTCGCGGGCCCGGCACGCCAGCGCCGGGTTGTCCGGCCGCGAGCGCCTGGTCGACGAAGGCACGCACCAACTCGTGCGCCTCGGTGGCCGGCACCTCCTCCCTCCACTTCTTCGTCCAGTGCCGGTTGCAGTACAGGTCGAAGACGTGCCCTCCCGTGGTGGTGTCCCGGTGTCGTACGGCCGGCTGCACGGGGCAGCTGGCGTCCCGGGCCTCGGCTTCCAGGTGGAGCCCGGCTACCGCGGCGTGGAACCGCGGGGGAAGGGTTCGCTCCTCGCGGCAGCGGCTGCATTCCAGCAGGTGCGCCACGACCTCCTCCCGCCGCAGCAGGTACTCCGGGGTTCCCATGCCCTCGATGGTGTTGCAGCTGGCGCAGACCGGGCCGCGGACCAGGTCGTGTTCGTGACAGTGGTCCCAGACCGAGGCCCTGCTCGACTGGCACAGTCGGCACAGGTAGTCGTCGGCCCGCAGTTTCCGGGCCCGCATCTGCCCGTACGCCACCCCGCGCAGACGCCCGGTGTACGCGGTGAACTGCGTCCCCGAGCACGGCGGGCACATCGTCACGTACCCGGTCGTGGTCGGCGTCCTCCACCCGCTCCAGCGCGGCCCCCGCGCTCCGCACCGCGAGCACACCCGCGCTCGCTCGAGGAGCTTGTCCTCCAGTGCCTCCCACCGGTCCAAGAGGTCGGCATAGGCGCGGGGGAAGCCACCAGCGGCCCCCGTCCCGGGTGAGCAGCTCCAGGGGGTAGGTGCCGGCGATCGTGGAAGAGGTCCCGGATCCGTTCCGCTCGACCAAGGCCCTGGCGGAGCGCCTGGACGTCTCGCGCCGCACGGTGGAGCGCTACCGCGCTGGGACCCTGACGACCCCGCAGAAGCGCCTGCGGGCAGTCCTGGTGGAGGAGACGGAATCCGAGTGGCAACCCCAGGTCAGGGCACAGGTACGTGCGGCGGCGGCCTCCTCCAGAGGGATGATGGTGAGCGTGACGGCCTACTTCGGATTCATGTGCACGGGCAGCTCGGACGACGGCCGCCAGCGCCAGATCACCACGGACATCTCGCCCACCTACGTGAAGCGGATCCTGGAGTTCCAGGAGGCCGGTGTGACGGAGGAGGACCTGCATCCGATCGTCGCGGAAGCCATCACGGAGTCGTATTTCACGAAATGGGGCACCCGCACCGATGGTCTGCGCGCGGGTTTCACACAGGTCTTGAAAATAGACTTCCGGTTCCGACCCGACCGAATTCACGACCTGCTAGAAATATATCCGTGAGCCAAAGCACGGTAGGTGTCACACAGGCAGGCTTGTCGTCACGGAGCCCGCATCGCTGATTTTCATTTCCTCATGTCGACGCGGCAGCCATCTACAACACCCTGATCTACTGCCCCGACCGTCGGCTGTCGCTTCGTGACGGAGTGGCAGCGGGGCCTCGGATCCGGGGGACTCGAGGCGGTCAAAGCGTGCTCTGTGAAGCGACAGCCCGATCGCAGACGAGTTGCATGAGCGCCTGGGCCCGCTCCGTGGCGTCGAGACTGTAGAGGTCGTCGCCGATGGGACCGTATGTCATGTCGATGAATACCGCGCCCACCCGGGCTCGAATCTCGATGCGCTCGCCCCGTTCGAAGTTCGGGGCGTTAGGGTAGTCGAACGTGGTGGCGAAGCTCTCATCACCACACCGCGGCATCGCGATACGCGTTTCTTCTGATCTGTCGCTTTCGTTATCCTTCGGCCCGTTAGCCGATTTCAGCTCCTCCGCATACCCATCGATCACCTTTTGGACGTCTCGGCACGCGGTTACGATGTAGGACACCTTGAGATTACCCGAGTTCATTTTCGGGTTCTCGTAGATCGCAGTCCCCCGGTTACACCCTGTGGCGCCTGCCTCCTTTATCTGGAACCCGTTGCGCTGGATGAAGACTGTCCAGCCTGGCGGCATGTCCTCCAGATCAGGCACCACGTCCTTTGCCTCGGTCACGGTCAGTTCGCGAGGTGTAACGGTCCTTTTCCCGCTGCCGTCGCTCGACGTCGAATCACCGTTCTTACTGGCTGTCGCGGATGCGGAGCCATGACCGCTGTCCGTAGGGTCATCAGAACTAAGGACCCGGCTCCCGCCGTACACGGCGAGGACGATCACGGCGAGGACCACCAGCACGGCCAGTACGAGGGCCACCATACCGGCCGCTGACGTCGGCTTCTTGAAGTTGATCGTCCCGCTGCCGACAAGGATCGGGTTGTCGCCGCGCATCCGGCTGCGGTCGATGACCACACCGCCGGCCGCATGCGGTGCACTCAGGTGAAGCACCAGCGCGTGTCGCAGCCCGGGATCGGCCTCGATCTCCTCGGTGAGAATCGCCGATGCCTCGGCCTGCGCCTGAGGCGACGCCCCGGTCTCGTCAAGATCCGTCAGTGCAGCCCGACCACGGTCCGACGCCTCCAGCCGGTCTCGTACGAGCTGCGTGACAGCAGCTCCGGCCTGCTCTCCCACCATGGTTGCTGCTCCTGTGATCGCAGCCGCCACGACCCCGACAGCGGCCGCGGCGAGTTCACCTGCTCCCATGACACCCCCGAATCACACGATCACCAGACGACTATGCCTGTTACCGCATCATGTCATCACGACGCCGAGATCCATCCAACTTGGCTATGAAGGAAGGAAGTTCGTGCCGGAACCTGTGGCTGACCGTGGGCTGCTTTCCCCCGTCCCAGTTGGTGACAGCATGGCTGCCGAATTAGCTTTTGTGACAAGCCGCATGTCTCGTTGGTGACAACAGAGCTGCTTCGACCCGTCCCCTTCGACAGTTCACCCGGCTCACCTGGTGACAACTCCCGAGCTTCGGTTCAATTCGGCGGGCCGCCGCCAGAGCACTGTGCGACGGGCCGCCACCGAATCCGCACCACGAAGACGAGGCCGAAGATGACCACGCCCTGGCCACCCCGGAGTACCGCCCGCCGCCCGCTTGCCCCGCGCGCTGCCGCGCCCCGGGAGCCGGTCGACCCCGCCCGGATCGGCCGCCGCGTCGTACGGCGCCGGACGAAGGGGATGGACGCCGTCGCCGTCGCGGCGGCCCTCGACGATGCCCGCTTCGACGCACGCCAGAACTCCCGGTTTGAGGACCTGGCCGACGACGCCCGCGGCCGGGCGGAGCTCGCGGAGTGGGAGCGCCTGGACCAGCTGCTCGCCGCCGCGCCGGCGGGCGCCGTCTACGACCCGGACGCCGACCCCGTCGTCCAGGAGGAGCTCGCCGCCGAAGCCGCGGCCGCCGCCGACCGCGAGGCCGCGCTGCGCGAAGCCGCCCGGGTCGCGGCCCGCGCCGACGAGCTTCAGGCGCTGCGCGAGCTCCACGCCCTGGAGCAGACCGAGCCGGCCGACGGGGACGAAGCCGTCCGTGACGAGCTGACCCGGCGAGCCGGCGGGTACGCCCCGGCCGACGTCGACGCCTGGCTCGCCCACGCCCTGGCCGCGCACCGCGGGCACTACGCCGCCCCGCCGCCCGCGAAGCCGCCGCCAGCCTCCTGCCGCCTCCGCTCCTCGCGCACACCGCGCTGCTCGCCGAACTCGCCCGCCTGGTCCCCGGCGTCGGCGTCGACGAGCTGGCGTTCGCGGCCCGGCTCGCCACCGCCGAACCCGAAGCCGCCGGTGACCTCGCCGCGTTCCTCGCCCGCGCCCGCTCCGAGGACCGCTGACCCCGCCCACAACCGCCCGGAAGCCGCGTCACGCTGACGGTGCCCTTTGACACCGAACCTGGACCGATTGCCAGCGAAGTTGGACCGGCGGCTTGGGGCGGGGGCGGGGCGTGCGTTGGATCGCCTGCCCGCCCCCGGAGGGGGTCAGCTGATGGCGACGATCTCGTTGACGATCCATGCGCCGAGTTCTTCGGTCATGGTGGTGTGGCCCTCGTTGCGGCCGGCGGCCTTGAAGGCGTCGAGCTCGCTGTTGTCGGGCGTGATCGGCCGGTAGAGCACCTTCGGGTCGCTGATGTCGCCGGCGGCGAGGGCGCTGATGGCCGGGATGAAGCAGGACGTGGCGATGACGTCCGGGTCCACGGTGTTGCCGAGCAGCCTGCAGAGGAGCGCGACGAGACCGAAGCTGCCGGGGTCGCCCTGCTCGGAGGGCGCGGTGAACAAGCCGCCGGGGGCGCCGTCGATGTCGGGCAGTCCGCTGGTGCGGACCGAGACCGCCTCGCCGCCCTTCCTCTGCAGGCGGGCGACTTCCTGGTCGCCGGTGGCCTGGGTCTTGAGCCACGTGTCGACGAGCGTTTCACCGTCGGCCCGCACGGCGGTCACGTCGGGCTTGATGCCGTTGCCGTTGCCGTTGCCGGTCGCCACGCCGTTGGCGACGCCGATCCTGCGGACGGACCGCGGCCAGCCGCCGAGCTCTTCGAGCGCCTGGAGGAACTCGACCCGCTCCCGGTCCTCCTTCACGGTGCCGGTGGCCTTCTCCAGGTGCCAGCGCGCCATCTGCCGTGCGGCGGGGCTGTTGAGCAGCGCCGAGAACTGGCGCAGCTTCTCCCCCACGAGGGGGACCTCGCCCCAGTTGTCCGCTGCGAAGTGGGTGAATGCCTGCAGGGCGACAGGCAGCCACGCGCCCTGGTGCGGGGTGTCGTAGGAGAGGTACAGGGACGTCTCGTGGTCCGGGAGGGAGGGGTCCTGCTCCATCTTCGCCAGCGCGTAGCGGGTGACGAGCCCGCCCATGCTGAATCCGCCGACGACCAGCTTCGACCGTCCCACCCGCTCGGCAAGGGCCCGGCGGATGCAGTCGATGACGGTGTCCGCGTTCGCCGTGATCGATGCCGCCCGGTTGTCGTAGCCCAGGATGATCACGTCGTGGCCGGTCGCGTGGAGCTCGGAGACGAAGCGGTAGTCATCGTTCTCCTCCAGGCCCGCCCAGAGCTGGTCCAGGCGGCTCGGCCCGGCGGAAAAGCCATCGGAGAGGATGACCGGCCGGGTGAGCTGCCTGCGGTTCAGCGGGCTGTAGAAGACCCAGGCCTTCCCGCCAGTGAGCTCCCACTCATCGTGAGGCTCCGGCGCGGCGGAAATCTCGGTCCGGGCTCCCGGGGTGGCGGGGCCCCAGAGGTCGACGACAGGGGTGGTCATGGTCAGTTGACTCCTCAGAGGGGTGAGTGGGGGCGCCGAACGGCCTACCCCCAGTCACAACTCTATGGAGTTGAATAATAGCTATGAGTAACGGTGCTTGCAGGTTCATACGATGGTGGCCGTATTCACGCCGGTAGGCATGGAAGCCTGCGGCCATGGGCACACTGCAGCGTTCGATGTCAGAGGACACTCGCCCGCGCCCGCTCCGGCGCCAACTGACCGTGTCCTGTGACAGCGAACCTGGACGGTTTGCCATCGAACTTGGACTGGCACCGCCAATGTCGCCGATGTGACCGGGCGCCAGCCAAATGCGCTCCAGGGCTGGGGCTTTCGTACCGAAGATTGGTTGGCAGGAGGGGTGCGCGGGCGCGGAGAGTCGTCCAGTGCGCTCCAGGTACACCCATACTGATGGTTTGGCCATGACAAGCAACAAAGCGGGCTACCGGGTTCATACCGTGTGATGTGTCGCTTCCCTGCTGAGCAAGGAGTACCTGGTGGCCAATAGCTTCCAGACCGAGCAGATCCCGCACGGCTTCGCCTTCACCGAGAGCGGTGGGCTCATCCACTACAAGCACACGATCATCCTGACGGTGCCTCCGCCCAACGCCGGCCCCTGGGGCGACGTGTGGCTCAGCTTCGGCTGCGCCTGGGCGGACGTGAAGCTCGGTGTGAGCATCTACACCAGCGGCTCCTGGGGTGGCGTGCAGCCCCGCAACGTCCCTGACAACGGCGACCGCCTCGCCGAGAAGCTGCCCGCCGGAACCCGGAAGGTCCTCATCGGCCGGATGAAGACGGCGGCCGCGGACTCGGCGGACGACGTGCCGGTCAGCTGGCTCCTGGAGTACCTCGGGACCTGACGTGCTCCTACGGTGCCCCGGCCTGCCCCACTAGGCACTGAGCTCTTTCAGCGTGGCCACTGATCGAGTGACGCAGGCCGAGTCAGGATGGGGACCGCAACGCACAGGGCTCCCGTGCCGTTGAGGGAGGT
>NZ_JBIAUG010000036.1:0-28466 GCF_042892575.1 Streptomyces sp. NPDC001744 | reverse complement strand
TCGGCCTCTCCCAAATGCAAGTCTCCCGACTCCTCACCCGCATCCTCAAAGACCTCAAAACCGCCCTCCTCACCGACACCCCCACGGACCACTGAGCCTTCCCCGCCGGCGGCGCCGCCGGTCTCGGCCCGCACGCCGGTCGCGGACGCCGGCACCGGGCGTCCCCGCGGAGCGCGGCGGAACGGTCCTTCGGGCAGAAACCCCGTTCCATGATCCCCATCGGGTGAACAGCGGGCGCGCGCCTCGCCCGGCGGCCGGTGGGGGCGCGACCATGGAGCGACTTCTTCCACCCCCCGAGGAAAGGCCGCTCCCGTGCGCCGTGCCCTGATCGTCGTCGATGTGCAGAAGGACTTGTGCGAGGGCGGCGTCCTCCCCGTGAGGGGCGGGGCCGACCGGGCCGCCGCCATCGCCGAGCTGATCCGGAGCACGGACGGCCGGTACGCGCACGTCGTCGCCACGCGGGACCACCACGTCGACCCGGGCGACCACTTCTCGGACGAGCCGGACTTCGAGGACTCCTTCCCCGTCCACTGCGTCGCCGGTACCGAGGGGGCCGAGTTCCACCCGGACTTCGCACCCGTCGTCGCCTCCGGCGCCGTGGAGGAGGTCTTCTTCAAGGGCGCCCACTCCGCCTCCAAGAGCGGTTTCGAGGGAGCCACCGAGAGCGGGACGCCGCTGGACGAGTGGCTGCGCGCCCGCGCGGTCGACGGCATCGATGTCGTCGGGATCGGCACGGACCACTGCGTGAAGGCCACCGCGCTCGGCGGGATCCGGGCGGGCTTCGACGTGCGCGTCCTCCTCGACCACACGGTCGGGGTCACGGAGGCCACCACCGACCGCGCGCTCGACGAGCTGCGGGCGGCGGGCGTGGAGCTCAGCGGCAAGCCGGTGGTGCTCGTCTGACCTGCCGGAAACGAGGCGGTGGGCCCCGACGGGTGTCGGGGCCCACCGCTTCGCCGTCCCGGGGCGCCGTTCCGGGACTCCGTCCGTACGGCTACGGAACCCAGTGGTTGCCCGAGGCCGTGATCATGACCTGCAGCTGGATGCTCGCCGAGAAGTAGCTGCTGGTGTCGACGGGCGTGTTCAGCATCTTGTTCCACAGGGCGTCCAGCCACGCCTGGCTGCCCGGGTCGGTCATCGCCGCCACGGCGAACGGGGCGAAGAAGGCGGCCTCGCTGCCGGAGGAGATCTGGGTGCCGTTGAGCTTGTAGCCGATGCCGATTTTGTTCGGATCGCCGCCGGTCTTCGTCTTGATCCAGCCGTTGAGCTTCCGCGCCGCCGCGAGGGACGTGGCGTCCCCGCTGGTCACCGCGTCGTCCGCGATGCGCCACGGCGTACGGCAGGCGTTCCACCAGTAGAAGCCGTCGTTGTCGTGCTCCAGCACCTTGCCCGGGGCGGGCTTGGGCGTGGTGTCGGTGTTGACGACGAAGTCGGGCAGGAGTCCGGTGCCGGAGGCGTACGTGGACTGGAGGCGGGTGATCTGGTTCTGGTGCGCGGTGCGCACGGCGTCCCAGGTGGTGTCGCCCGTGGCCGCGCGGAAGGCGCGGAAGTGGTCGACCATCCAGTCCGAGGTGCGGGAGACGTAGTAGTACTGGTCGCCGGCGCTGCTCCAGTCGCCCAGCTTCAGGAGTCTGGTGGTCGGGTTGAGCTCGTCCTTCTTGATCGCGGCGATGTGCTTGAGCGCGAGGGCCTTGTAGTTGTACGTGCCGGTGCTCCCCCACTGCTTGTCGGCGAGGAGCAGGCCGTAGGCCACGTCCATGTCCCCGTCGGTGGCGCCGTCGCCGCCGGAGACGCTCACGCAGTCCGCGTTCTGTTCGGCCGCGAGCAGGTCCGGGTTGACGGAGGAGGGGTGGTCGATCTTCCACTTGACGAGTCCGTCGAAGATCTTCTTCGCGTCCGGGTCGGCGCCCGCCATGGTGGCGGCCACGACCATGCCGTACCCCTGCGCCTCGGCGACGTACGGGTGGTCGGCGTCGGGCGAGTAGACCTGGTACCAGCCGTTGCCGCAGTTCTGCCGGACGAAGGCGGCCTTCCACCTGTTGTAGTAGTCGACGACCTTCTGGTCGAGCGCGGCCTGCGCGCCGGAGGGCTTCAGCGTCCCGGCGGCGTACGGCTTGAGGTGGCTGCCGAAGGGGACGGCCGTTCCGCCGCCGCCCCCGGAGGACGGCGCGCCGAACACCTCGAACTCCCAGAGGGAGTAGCCGTACGGGGTGCCCCGCCCGGTCCCGTACATCCGGACGTACCGGCCGCTGCCGGAGACCGTCAGGTCGTCGACCGCCCCGTCGCCGGTGGTGGTGGAGTAGACGTCGTTCCAGGTGGTCCCGTCGGCCGAGGTCTGGATGCGGTACGCCTTGCCGTACGCGGCCTCCCAGTTCAGCTTCACGCGGGAGATCGTGTGAGGGGCCCCGAGGTCGACGCGGATCCACTGCGGGTCGACCCCTTCGAGGCTCGCCCAGCGGGTGCTCGTGTCGCCGTCCACCGCGAGCCCGGCGCCGAAGGCCGAGGTCTCGACGGACGAGGCCGTCACCGGCTTTCCGGTGGACACCGGGCCGTCGGCGGCCCGCGCCTCCGGCAGGACCGTCAGGGGCAACGCCAGCAGGCCCGCGAGCCCGAGAAGCGAGACGCTTCGTCGACGCATGCCAACTCCCTTTCTCTCCAGGGATGTTGGTTAGGAATATTTCCTAACCATCGGCGGAGGGTAGAGAGGGCCGGGCTTCCGCGCAAGACCCCGCGCGCGAAGGGACGGGGAGCGGCCGGCGGTCGGGAGGGGGCGATCGCGGGCGGCCCGGCCGGGAAACGGATGTGCGACTGTCGTACCCGCGTGATAGTCACTACCCCCACGGGGCGGACGATCACCGGCCGCCCCGTTCGCACACGGCAAGGGGTGGGGACATGGCGTTGCTCCGTACGTGGGGGCTCGCGCTGGGGAAGGGGACGGGGCGGCCCGTCGCGCGGCTGGAGGAGGACGAGGGTCCCGAAGCGACCCGCGTCCGCGAAGCGGCCGCGGCGGCGGACTGGGCCACCGTGCGGGAGGTGCTCGAAGCGCGTCCCGAGAGCGAGGGCCGGACGGACCTCCTGTGGGCGGTCTGCGACACCGCCGGCGTGGAGGAGTGGATCACCGGGGTGATCGAGGCGGAACCGGAGGCGGCGCTGCCCCGGCTCGTGGCGGGCCTCCGCCACGTCAGTTGGGGCTGGGAGGCCCGGACCGCGGCACGCGCCAAGGACGTCTCGCGGGAGCGGTTCGAGACCTTCCACGCGCGCCTGCGCACGGCCGAACGCCATCTGTACGAGGCGGCGGAGCGCGAACCGGGATGGGCCTCGCCCTGGTACTGCCTCCAGGTCAGCGGGCGCGGCCTGGAGGTCGGACCGGAGGTCGCACGGCGCCGGTTCGAGGCGACGGTGCGGCGTGCCCCGCACCACCTGGGGGCGCACCAGCAGCAGTTGCAGCAGGTCTGCGAGAAGTGGGGCGGATCGCACGAGGAGATGCACGCCTTCGCGCGCGCGTCGGCGTTCGGCGCGCCCGCCGGGACGCTCCTCGGCCAGCTCGTCGCGGTCGCGCACCTGGAGGAGTGGCTCTCCCTCGACCCGGGACCGGACGCCGCCCACATCCGCCGGCCCGACGTGGTGGCGTCCCTGCACGAGGCCGCGGACCACTCCTACCGGCACCCGGACTCCGTCCGCCGGAGCGGCCGGCTCCAGGTGCTCAACAGCTTCGCCATGGCCTTCTCGCTCGCCGGGGACCGCGAGGCCGCGCGGGAGTGCTTCCGCGCCACCGAGGGACGGGTCACCGAGTTCCCCTGGTCCTACCTGGACGGTTCCGACCCCGTCGCGGCCTACCGGGAGCGGCGCTCGGCGGCCGGACGCTGAACCGGCGGGACGGCCGGCGCGACCGCCGCCCCTGCTCCGCACCCTTCTCTCCCTTCCCCTCTCCTCTCCTCTCCTCTCTTCACCCTTCCTCCCGCCCGTCGGCACGGGCGCGTTCACCGAAAGACTTCCCCAGGTGTCTCCTTCCGAGTCAGCGCACACCTTCCAGGTCGACCTGCGCGGTCTGGTCGACCTGCTCTCCCACCACCTCTACTCCAGTCCCCGCGTCTACCTGCGGGAGCTGCTCCAGAACGCCGTGGACGCCATCACCGCCCGGCAGGCGCTCGACCCCGCCGCGCCCGGCACCATCACCGTGCGCACGGGCGACACGCTCACCGTCACGGACACCGGCGTCGGTCTGACCGAGGCGGACGTCCACCAGTTCCTCGCCACCATCGGACGCAGCTCCAAGCGGACCCCCGACGGCGCCCTGGACGGTGCCGGACTCGACGCCGCCCGCGGGGAGTTCATCGGCCAGTTCGGCATCGGCCTGCTCGCCTGCTTCGTCGTGGCCGACGAGATCACGGTGGTCAGCCGGTCCGCCGCGGACCCGTCGGCGCCCGCCGTGGAGTGGCGCGGCCACTCCGACGGCCGCTACACCATCCGGAACCTGCCCGCGTCGGAGGCGCCCGCGCCGGGCACGACCGTCCGGCTCGTGCCGCGTGCCGACAACGCCGAGTGGACGAGCCCGGGAGAGGTCGTCCGGCTGGCCCGGCACTACGGCGGGCTCCTGCGGCACGAGGTCACCGTCGTCGACTCCCGGGGCGAGGCGCACCGGATCGACGAGGCACCGCCGTGGGAGCGGAGCCACCGTTCCCCGCTGGCGCGCCGCGAGGCCCTCACCGCGTACTGCCGCGACCTCTTCGACTTCACCCCGCTCGACAGCATCGAGCTGGACCTTCCGGCGGCCGGCCTGCGCGGGGTCGCGTACGTGCTGCCGACGGCGGTGAGCCCGGCACAGCGCGCGGGGCACCGGGTCCACCTCAAGGGCATGCTCCTCACCGACAAGGCGCCCGAACTCCTCCCGGAGTGGGCGTTCTTCGTGCGCTGCGTGGTCGACACGACCAGCCTGCGGCCCACCGCGTCCCGGGAGTCGCTGTACGAGGACGGCACGCTGTCCGCCGTACGGGACGCCCTGGGCGACCGGATCCGCGACTGGCTCACCGGGCTCGCCGCCAGCGACCCGGCGCTGCTCCACCGCTTCATCGACACCCACCACCTGGCGGTCAAGGCGCTCGCCCGGTACGACGACGAGCTGCTGCGCGTCGTGCTGCCGTGGCTGCCGTTCGAGACCACCGACGGCAACGTGACCCTGGAGGAGTTCGCGCGGGCGCACCCGGCGGTCCTGGTCACCCGGAGCGTCGAGGAGTTCCGCCAGGTCGCCCCCATCGCCTCGGCCGCCGGCCTGGGCGTGGTCAACGGCGGTTACACCTACGACCGCGACCTGGTGCACCGGCTGCCCGAGGTCCGTCCGGGCACGTCCGTCACGGACCTCGACCCGGCCACGGTCACCGCGCACCTGGACGCCGTGGAACCGGCCGCCGAACTGCGGGCGGCCGCCTTCCTCGCGGTCGCCCGGGAGACGATCGGCGCGCACGACTGCGACGTCGTCCTGCGCGACTTCCAGCCGGTCACCGCGCCCGCCCTCCTCCTCGACAACCGGGAGGCGCGCCACGAGCGGACGCGGGCCGGCCTGGCGGCCGACAGCGACGGCCTGTGGGCCGACATCCTCGGCTCGCTGCGCCAGGAGACCCCGCGCGCCCAGCTCGTCCTGAACCACCTCAACCCGCTGGTCCGCCAGGCGATCACGATCGGCGAGCGCGGCCTCGCCGTGACCACCGCCGAAGCGCTCTACGGCCAGGCGCTGCTGCTCAGCCGCCGCCCCCTGCGGGCGAGCGAGAGCGCCCTGCTCAACCGGGCCTTCATCGGCCTGCTGACCCACGCCATGCACCGTTCGGACGCGGCGGCACCCGGCTCCGAGCCCCGGAAGGAACTGTAGATGCTGGACACGCCCGAGGCCGTCGTCGAGGCGCTGCGCGAGAACCACGAGCGTCCCCACGGGACGCACCGGACCGTCACCGCCGAGGAGCTGGTCGAGGCCGCCGGGGTCTTCGAGGAGCCCGACACCCTCGTCACGGCCCTCCTGGAGCTGATGACGGCGTACGAGTTCACCGGCGAGCAGCGCAAGTCCCCCGTGGTCTTCGCCCGGCTGCTCCAGCTGTGGGACACCGCGCCGGACGCCTTCAGCCCGTGGGAGGCCCACCAGGTCTTCTGGCGCTTCAAGTGGGTGACGACGTCCCTGCTCCAGGTGCCGGAGGTGCCGCTGGACACCGTGCACGGCTGGATCGACCGGATGCGGGACCGGTACGAGGAGGCCGGGCACGGCATGCAGCCGGTGGCGGCCATGCGGTACCAGGTCGCCGCCCACACCGGGACGGGCGTCCCCGACGCCTACGACCTGTGGGCCACCCGGCCCCGTACCGACCTGAGCGACTGCGAGGCGTGCGAGATCCGGCACCACGCCTCGTACCACGTGGCGGCGGGGGACGACGCGGCGGCCCTCGACGTCTGGGGGCCGGTCCTCGACGGCTCGCGGTCCTGCAGCGAGGAACCGCAGATGAGCCAGGCGCGCGCCCTGCTGCCGCTGCTGCGCCTGGGCCGTACGGACGAGGCCCGCTCCCACCACCTCACCGGCTACCGGCGGGTCCGGGGCAACACCGGCATGCAGCACGAGGTCGGCCTGCACCTGGAGTTCTGCGCCCTCTCGCGCAACGAGGGCCGGGGCCTCGAAGTCCTCGCGGAGAACCGTCCGCTGTTCGAGGCGACCGGAGCGCCCCTGGACCGGCTGGGCTTCCTCACCGGGGTGGAGGTGCTGCTCGCCCGGCTCGTGGAGGACGGACACGAGGAGACCCCCGTCGCCGGTCCGCCCGGCCGGAACTGGACGGCGGGCGGCCTGCTCGCGCACGTCCGCGCCGGGGCGGACCGGCTCGCCGCCGCCTTCGACGCGCGCAACGGCACCACGGCCGTCGGGGACCGCCGCCGGCGGCGTCTCGGGCGGCGGCCGCTGCTCGACGAGCCGCTGCCGCTCGGACTGCGGACGGCCGCCGCCACCCGCACCCCCGCGGGCGCGGGCGCGGCGGCCGCCGTTCCCGGGGTGCCGGAGGACTTCGCCGCCCTGGTGCGCGAGGCGCGGAGCATGGCGCGCCGGGGGCACCCCGGGGCCGACAGGCTCTGGTCCCGCGTCTCCGGGAGGATCGCCGACGGCTCCGCCGCGCACGACGAACGGCTCGGCCCCGAGGACCTGCTGCGGGCCGAACTGGCGGTGTGGCGCGCGCAGACGCACGCGCGGGAGGGCCGGGACGCGGAGGGCGTCGCGGAGCTGGAGGAGGCCGCCGCGCTCTACGAGCGGCTCGGGATGCCGTGGCACTCCCTCGCCGCCCGGGCCCAGGCGTGGGCGAACGCCGCCGGAGCCGCCGGCGGGGACACGGCGGAGGAGGGGGGCGGCGCGGCGGCCGAGACCGCCCGGGTCCGTCTCGACGAGGCGCTGCGCGAGGCGGAGCTCCTCGGGAAGGAGGCTCCCCCGGCCGGCGGGGAGGGCGGGGCCCCGGCCGGTGACGAGGCGGCGGCGGAGCGCGTCCTGAAGTACCTCACCGTGCTGTACGCCCACACCTTCGCCGCGTACCAGGAGGTGATGCGGCGGATGCCGGAGGTCCCCGCGGCCGTCCTGGAGCGGTTCGAGGAGTCCGCGCGGACGATGCGGGCCGAGGCGGAGCGCCTGTCCGTCCCCCACCAGGTGGCCAACGCGCGCCAGTTCGTCGCGGACGTGGCCGGGCGGCGGGGCGACACCGCCCTCGCCGAATCGGAGCTGCGCGCGGCCCTGGCGGACATCGACGCTTCGGAGCGGCCCTGGCGCGGCACGCGCCCGCGTGCCCTGCTCGCCCAGTTCGCGCTGGCCCGGCAGGAGCCCGCGGAGGCGGTGGAGCTGCTGCACCGGGCGATCGCGGACGCGGTCCGGTACGACGACGCGGACTTCCCCCTGGCTCCGACGTACGCCCTGCTCGGCCACGCGGTCTCGCACCTCGGGGACTTCACGGGCGCCGTGCGCCACCTCTCCGAGGCGGCCGCCCGGTTCGACCAGGACGGGGAGCCCGGGGAGGCCACGGACGTACGGCTCCGGCTCGCGGACGTGCTGACGCGCGCGGGGCGGCAGGCGGACGCCGTCGCCGTCCTGGAGTCGGTCCTCTCCCACGGGGCGGCCTCCTCCCTCGACGAGCGGATGGCGGCCCAGGTGCGGCTGTCCCTGGCGCGGGGTCTGCGGGACCTCGACGAGCACCTGCCCGCCGCCGAGGAGTTCCTGCGGCTCGCGGACACGGTCGCCGGGTGGGAGGAGGACGGCCCGATCCGCACGCTGGTGGCGGCGGAGACGGCGACCACGCTGGCCCTTGCCGACCGCTGGGACGCGGCGGACACCGCGTACGAGCGTGCGCTCGCCGCGCACGCCGAGGCGCCGAACCCGCCCCTGGTCGCTTTGATGGCGCGCGAGTTCGCCCGCCTCACGGTGGCGGCGCGGGGCTCCGAGGGGGTGGAGGCGGCCCTGGACCACCTGAAGCGGGCCGACGGGGTCCTGGCCGGGCTGATGGAGGAGGCCGAGGACTTCGCCGTCTGGTACGAGCGCGGCGAGGTGCGCTACCGGCGGGCCCGCGTCCTGGTGGAGGCGGAGCGCTTCGAGGAGGCCCTGGCCGAGGCCGAGGCGGCGGTCGCCGCCCACGAGGAGGGCGGGGAGGAGGGCGAGCTGCCCAGGGCCGAGGCGGTCCGGTTCGCCGCCCTGGTCGAGGGGAACGGCCTCGGCCGGCCCGGCGACGCCGTCGTCCGGCTGACGGCGGCGGCGGCGCGCTGCCGGAAGGCGGGCCACCCCGAGGCGGCGCGCGTCCTGGACACCCTGCGGCAGGAGTACCTGGCGCGGCCCCGGGACTGAGTGCCCGGCGGTCGCGTCCCGTGGAGGGCCGGGCCCGTCCACGGGGCGCGGCCGCGCGGGCGGCCCGGACTCCGTACGATTCCCTCCGTTGTCACTCGTACGTCCGAAGGAGATCCCCATGACCCAGGTCACGCTGAAGGGCAGCCCGGTGCGGGTCGGCGGCGTGCTGCCGGCCCCCGGCAGCCAGGCACCCGGCTTCACGCTCGTCGCCGAGGGGCTGGCCGACACGTCGCTCAAGGACTTCGCCGGGATGCGCAAGGTCCTCAACATCTTCCCGAGCGTCGACACCCCGACGTGCGCCTCCTCCGTCCGCGCGTTCAACAAGAGGGCGGAGGAGCTGGAGAACACGGTGGTGCTCTGCGTCTCCGCCGACCTCCCCTTCGCCCAGGCGCGCTTCTGCGGTGCCGAGGGCCTGGAGAACGTCAAGACCCTCTCGACGCTGCGCGGCCGCGCGTTCCACAACGACTACGGCGTGGACATCGAGGACGGCCCGCTGGCGGGCCTGACCGCCCGCGCGGTCGTCGTCCTGGACGAGAACGACACGGTCCTGCACGCGCAGCTCGTGGACGAGATCGCGGACGAGCCCTCCTACGACGAGGCGCTGGCCGTCCTGAAGTGACCGTCGCCGCCCCCGGAAGGGGCCCGTCGCCGGTGCCGGCGGCGGGCCCCTTCCGTCGTACCGGCTCACTTCCGCGCGCAGTCCGGGCACAGCCCCCGGTACGTCACGTCGGCCTTCTCCACGGCGAAGCCGAACCGTTCCCCGGCCGGCAGCGCGGCCAGCGGGTCCCCCGTCGGATGGACGTCCCGGATGGTCCCGCAGCCCGAGCAGACCAGGTGCTGGTGCGTCCGGTGCGCGTTCGGGTCGTAGCGCTTGGCCCGTCCGTCCGTGGGGAGTTCCACGACCTCCCCCAGGGCGACGAGTTCGCCGAGGGTGTTGTAGACCGTCGCCCGCGCGATCTCCGGCAGCCGTTCGGCCGCCCGCGCGTGCACCTCGTCCGCCGTGAGGTGCACGTGGTCGCCGGCCAGGACCTCCGCGACCACCCGCCGCTGGGACGTCATCCGCCAGCCCCGGGATCGCAGCCGTTCCAGCAGGTCGCTCATGTCTGTTCACCTCTTCGGCTTCGGCGCGGGGCCGGGGGGCCGCCGGTGCCCGGCGGGCCCTCCCCGGACAATGACGTGACATCGATCTTGACTTGGACAAGGTCCATCGTAGGATCGCTTCCGTTGATGGCCAAGGGACAGGAAGACGTCAGCGCGGCGGGAACCGGGGACGGGGCGGCTCTCCGGACCCGGCCCGACCGCTCCGCCGATCCCCCTTCCTGAGCACTGTTGTCCGCCAGGTCCGGAAGGATTCCGATGTCTGAGAACCGCGTGTCCGAGAACGAGGCCCCCGAGAACCACGACGCGATCGTCGTGGACGCGAAGCTGGACGAAGCCGGAGGCGGTTGCCCGGTCGCGCACGGCCGCGCCGCCCACCCGACCCAGGGCGGCGGCAACAACCAGTGGTGGCCGAACCGGCTGAACCTGAAGATCCTGGCCAAGAACCCCGCCGTGGCCAACCCGCTGGGCGAGGACTTCGACTACGCCGAGGCGTTCGGGAGCCTCGACCTCCCGGCCGTCAAGCGGGACATAGCCGAGGTGCTCACGACCTCGCAGGACTGGTGGCCCGCCGACTTCGGCCACTACGGCCCCCTCATGGTCCGGATGGCCTGGCACAGCGCGGGGACGTACCGCATCACCGACGGCCGCGGCGGCGCCGGCGCCGGCCAGCAGCGCTTCGCCCCCCTCAACAGCTGGCCCGACAACGTCAATCTGGACAAGGCCCGCCGGCTGCTGTGGCCGGTCAAGAAGAAGTACGGCCGGAACCTCTCCTGGGCCGACCTCCTGATCCTCACCGGCAACGTCGCCCTGGAGTCGATGGGCCTCAGGACGTTCGGCTTCGCCGGCGGCCGCGAGGACGTGTGGGAGCCCGACGAGGACGTGTACTGGGGCCCCGAGACCACCTGGCTCGACGACGAGCGCTACACCGGCGACCGCGAGCTGGAGGAACCGCTCGGCGCGGTGCAGATGGGCCTCATCTACGTCAACCCCGAGGGCCCGAACGGCAATCCGGACCCGGTCGCGGCGGCCCGCGACATCCGGGAGACCTTCCGCCGGATGGCGATGAACGACGAGGAGACGGTCGCGCTCATCGCGGGCGGGCACACCTTCGGCAAGGCCCACGGCGCCGGTCCCTCGGAGAGCGTCGGCGACGACCCCGAGGCCGCGCCGATCGAGGCCATGGGCTTCGGCTGGGCGAACTCCCACGGCACCGGCAAGGGCGGCGACACCATCACCAGCGGCCTGGAGGTGACCTGGACGAACACGCCGACCACCTGGGACAACAGCTTCTTCGACATCCTCTTCGGTTACGAGTGGGAGCTGTTCAGGAGCCCCGCCGGCGCCCACCAGTGGCGGCCGAAGGACGGCGCGGGCGCGGGCACGGTCCCGGACGCCCACGACCCGTCGAAGACCCACGCCCCGACCATGCTGACCACCGACCTGTCGCTGCGCTTCGACCCGGCGTACGAGCGGATCTCCCGGCGCTTCCACGAGAACCCCGAGGAGTTCGCGGACGCCTTCGCGCGGGCCTGGTTCAAGCTGACGCACCGCGACATGGGCCCGGTCTCCCGCTACCTGGGTCCCGAGGTGCCGTCCGAGGTGCTGCTCTGGCAGGACCCGCTGCCCGAGGTGGACCACGAGCTCGTGGACGCCGAGGACGTCGCCGCCCTCAAGAGGAGCGTCCTCGCCACGGACCTGACGGTCTCCCAGCTGGTCTCCACCGCCTGGGCGTCGGCCTCCTCCTTCCGGGGCAGCGACAAGCGCGGCGGGGCCAACGGCGCGCGCGTCCGCCTCCAGCCGCAGATCGGCTGGGAGGTCAACGACCCCGAGCGGCTGTCGGCGGTACTGCGCGTCCTGGAGGGCGTCCGCGACTCGTTCAACGGCTCCCGGACCGACGGCCGGCGGATCTCGCTGGCCGACCTGATCGTGCTGGCCGGGGCCGCGGGCGTCGAGCAGGCCGCCAGGAACGCCGGCGTCGAGGTCGAGGTCCCCTTCCGGCCCGGCCGCGTGGACGCCTCGCAGGAGCAGACCGACGTGGAGTCCTTCGCCGCCCTGGAGCCGAAGGCGGACGGCTTCCGCAACCACCTCGGCAAGGGAAACCGCCTCCCGGCCGAGTTCCTGCTGGTCGACCGGGCCAACCTGCTGAACCTGAGCGCCCCCGAGATGACGGTCCTCGTCGGCGGTCTGCGCGTCCTGGACGCGAACCACCAGCAGTCGCGGCACGGCGTCCTGACCACGACCCCGGGCTCCCTGACGAACGACTTCTTCGTCAACCTGCTCGACATGGGCACGGTCTGGAAGCCGGTGGCCGGGGACCCGAACCTCTTCGAGGCCCACGACACCGCGACCGGCACGGTCAGGTGGACGGGCACCCGCGCCGACCTCGTCTTCGGCTCCAACAGTGAGCTGCGCGCGGTGGCCGAGGTCTACGCGAGCGACGACGCGAAGGAGAAGTTCGTGCGGGACTTCGTCTCCGCGTGGGACAAGGTGATGAACCTGGACCGGTTCGACCTCGCCTGATCCCCTTCCGGGCCGGACGGCTCCCCGCCGTCCGGCCCGGGGTCCGGGACCGGGAGGGAAGCCCGTCCGGTCCCGGGCCCCGGAGGCTCAGGGCCTCATCTCGTACGCGCCCGACAGCGCCTCGACGCGCCGCCAGACGCGCTCCGAGCGCGCCTCGTCCGCGACGGGGCGCCGGACGGCGCCGATCGCCCAGAGCTGCTGCGGCTCGGTCGCGGAGTCCTTGCCGTGCAGCTCGACCGCGTGCGCGGAGAAGTCGCGGACGAGGACGGCGAACAGCTCGTCGAGCACGTCCTCGTCGAGACCGGTCAGGGCGGCCTGCTCCAGGACCAGCTGCCCGTGGACGACCAGCGCGAAGAGCTGGCCGACGGCGAGGAGGAGGTCGAGGTCACGGCTCTGCTCCTCGTCGGGAGCGGCCTCGAGGACGAACGCGCAGAGCGCGTCGGCCTGTTCGCGGAACCGGGCGACGTTGGCCAGGTGGGCGTACGCCTCGTAGGCGGGGCGCCAGTCGTGGAAGCGGACCGAGCCGAGTCCCCGGGCGGGCCCCTGGCGGAAGAGGAACGCGTCGTCGGCCGCGTCCAGGCGGGTCGGGACGGGCTCGTACGCGACCGGGTCGAGGAGGTGGTTGCGCATGAACTTGAGGATCAGCGCCAGGTTGACGTGGACGGTGCCCTCCAGCTTCGGCAGGCCCCGGATCTCCACGGCCGCCTCGGCGAAGTAGGTGTCCTTCTCGAAGCCCTTGGCGGCGATGACGTCCCACATCAGGTCGATGACCTTCTCGCCCTCCGTGGTCACCTTCATCTTCGTCATGGGGTTGAAGAGGAGGTAGCGGCGGTCGTCGGGACCGGCGGTGCGGAAGTAGTCGACGGCCCGGTCGCTGAACAGCTTCATGCCGACGAGCCGGACGTACGCGTCGGTCAGCTCGCGCCGCACGTGCGGGAAGGCGGTGACGGGCCGGCCGTACAGGACGCGGTTCCGCGCGTGGGTGACGGCCTCGTACATCGCGTGCTCGCAGATGCCGATGGAGGCGGTGCACAGGTTGAACTTGCCGACGTTGACCGTGTTGAGGGCGGCGTCGAAGGCGGCGCGGCCGGTGTGCAGGACGTCCTCGGCGGCGACCGGGTAGTCCTCCAGGCGGAACTCGCTGACGTACTTCGAGGAGTCGACGACGTTCTTGACGAGGCGGTACGCCGGGTGGCGGCTGTCGGCGGCGAAGAAGACGTAGCCGTCGGGGCCCTCGACGTCCGCCCGGCGGCCGAAGACGGAGACGAGTCCGGCCGCGTTGCCGTTGCCGATGTAGTACTTGGATCCGGTGGCGCGGAAGCCGCCCTCGCCGTCGGGCGTGAGCAGCATGTCCGTGGAGTAGATGTCGGCGCCGTGCGACTTCTCGGAGAGGCCGAAGGCGAACACCTCGCCCCGGGAGAGGAGTTCGGCGGCGCGGGCGCGGGCGGCGGCGTTGTCGCTCTGCCACACCGGGCCCAGGCCGAGGACGGTGACCTGCCACGCGTACCAGTAGTCGAGGCCGTAGAAGCCGAGGATCTCGTTGAGGGCGGCGATGCGGGCGGTGTCCCAGCGCTTGTCGCCCTCGTCCTCGCCCGCGGCGGAGGACGGGGTGAGGAAGGTGGCGAAGAGGCCCTCCTCCGCGGCGAAGGCGAGGAAGTCGCCGAGCCAGGCCCGGGTGCGGTAGTCCTCGATGACGCGGCGCTTGCCGCGCGCCTCGAACCAGTCGACGGTGGCGCGCAGGAGCCGGCGGGTCTCCGGGTCGAAGTGCGCGGGGTCGTAGGTGTGCGGGTTGAACAGCAGCGGGTCGGCCATGACGTCCGCCTTTCCGGCTCGGGGTGGGGTGGGGGTGGGGTGCTGTGGTGCGGGGCGTCAGCGCCCGGCCTCGAAGCGGGCGAGCGTGACGAGGACGTCGTCCAGCCAGGCGATCATCATCCGCTCGTACGCGATGCCGCCGCGCAGCACGGCGTGCTGGAGCTCCCGCTCGGCGTCGGGCGGACCGTGGGCGCCGGACGCCGGGAAGTCGCGCGCCTCGCCCGCGAGGTAGTGCTCCAGGCGGTCGGTGTGCGCCCGCCGGTGCCGTTCGACCTCGCCGATGAGCGCGGCCGGGTCGTCGAAGGCGGCGGCCCGGATCTTCACCGCGAGGTCGTGCCGCACGCTCTCGGGTTCGATCGGCGCGTGCAGCCACGCGGAGAGCGCGTCCCGTCCGGGCGCGGCGACGGAGTACTCCTTCTTGTCCGGGCGCCCCTGCTGCGGCACGTCCCGGACGTCGATCCAGCCGTCGCTCTCCATGCGCTTGAGCACGCGGTAGATCTGCTGGTGGGTGGCGGTCCAGAAGTATCCGATGGACCGTTCGAAGCGCCTGGCCAGCTCGTAGCCGGACCCGGGCTTCTCGAGCAGGGACACGAGGATCGCGTGGTCGAGCGCCATGCGCCCGATCTTGCTATGCAACTCGTTGCATAGCAAGATCGGGCGGGTGCGATGAGACGCGGCTCACCTCGCCGGCCGCCGTCCGGAGGGACGCGGGGTTGCCGGGCATGTGCGGCGGGCAGGTTTGGGGAGCTTCAGGACGGGCATCGTCCGGATTTCGGCAGTGGGGGGCTCACACGCGGAAGCACGGGCGGCGCGCCATGCCGCTCCGGCACGCCGTCCGGAAGCGTGTCCGCCCTCCCCGCAGTGGGGCGGGGACGACCGGGCGGACCGCCTCCCCGCGGCCGGGCCGCCCGCACGGTGCGGCCCGAGGAGAGAAAGAGGTCGGTCCATGACAGTGCGCGCCGTCGAACTCCCCCGGCTGTGGATGCCCCATCCCCTGCGGGTGAACCCGCACCTGCCGGACCTGCGCGGGGAGAGCGAGACCTGGGCCCGCGAGATGGGCATGCTGGACGGCCACGGGGACGGGCCGGAACGGCGCGGGGTGTGGGGCCCGTCCGCCTTCCACGCCATGACCGTCGACCAGTTGACCGCCTGGACCCTTCCCGACGCCTCGTTCGCCGCCCTCCGGCTGAACCACCGGTTCAACATCTGGACGCTGGCCTGGGACGACCACTTCGCCGCCGCCTTCAAGCAGACCGGCGACCTCCCCGGGGCACGGGCCTTCACCACCCGGCTGCACGCGTTCCTGCGCCCCGAGCCGGACGTCCGGCTGCCGGAGCCGGTCAACGCCGTCGAGCGGGGGCTCGCCGATCTCCGGCGGCACCTCTTCCCGCCGGAACTGGCGCACTGGCGCCACGATTTCCTCCGCGCGCTGGTCCGGTACGTCGACGCGGGGGTCGAGGAACTGGCCAACAGCCTCAGCGGCCGCGTTCCCCATCTGATCGACTACGCCCCGTTCCGGCGCGAGAGCTTCGCCGCGTACACCGCCCCCTACTCCGTCGAACTGGCCACGGGCGCGCGGATACCCGAGCGGATCCGGCACGACCGGACGGTCCGGGCCCTGCTGGACGCCTTCATGGACTTCATGGGGCTGGCGAACGACCTCGCCTCCTACGAGAGGGAGGTCCACGAGGAGAACGACGTCAACAACCTGGTCCTGGTCGTCGGGACGTCCCTGGGCATCCCCCTCCACGAGGCCGTGCCCGCCGCCTTCCACCTGGTGAACGCCAGGCTGCGGGAGTTCGAGCACCTCCGGCGGAACGAACTGCCGCCGCTCGTACGGCGGTCCGGCCTCGACCGTGACGAGCGGGCCGGGCTGGAGACGTGGCTCCGGGGCGCCTGCGGCTTCCTCTCCGGAATCCACGCCTGGTACACGGGGGCACCCCGCTACGTTTCCGGGAACGGGGCGTTCCCGGAAACGTAGCGGGCCGGGTCCCGCTCCGTCGCCCTACCGCCTCCGCAGGAGGCTCCTGACGCGCGCCCACCAGGAGGCGCGGGGCGCGGGGCGGGGCACGGCGGCGGGCCACGGCGGCGCCGAGGGCTCCCCGCTGTTCCGGGCGGGCGGGGCCGGAAGGGGGGCCGGGTCGTCGTGGGTCCGGGGGGAGCGCGGGGAGAAGGTCACGGGCAGCGCCGTGAGGTGCCGGGCCCAGGTGGAGGAGCGCCAGTCGAGGCTCTCCTCCGGGACGGCCAGAGCCACGTCGGGGAGCCGGGTGAGCAGGAGGTCGATGCCCGCGTCGGCGATGATGCGGCCGATGTCCTGGCCGGGGCACTCGTGCGTGCCGGCGCTGAAGGACAGGTGGGCCCGGTTGTGGTGCACCGGGGCCGAGGGGTCGGGGCGGATCGTCCGGTCCATGTTCCCGGCGGCCAGGCCGAGGAGGAGCATGTCCCCCGCCCTGATCCGCTGTCCGCCGAGGGTGGTGTCGCTGTTGGCCCAGCGGCCCGGACACACCATCAGCGGCGGCTCGTCCCAGAGGACCTGCTCCACCGCTTCGGGCAGGGTCATCTGGCCGCCGGCCAGCGAGCCGCGGAACCGGGGGTCGGTGACGACCATGCGCAGGACGTTGGACATGAGGTTGGCGGTCGTCTCGTAACCGGCGAGCAGGATGAGGCGCAGGTGGTGCTGGACCTCCTCGTCCGTGAGGCCCGCGGGGTGGGCCATCAGCGCGGAGGCGATGTCGTGCCCCGGGCGGGCCCGTTTGGCGACGACAAGCCGTTCGAGGCTCTCCAGGACGTAGGCGTTGCTGGCGAGCGACGTCTCGGTGGCCTTGAAGAGGTCACGGGCGGCGGGGACGAGTTCGGGACTCTCCTCGTCGGACATCCCGAGCAGGTGGATGAGGGTGAGCATGGGCAGGTGCTCGGTGAACTGCCCCACCAGCTCGGCTTCGCCGTCCTCGCAGAACCCGTCGATCAGCTGGTGGGCGAAGCGGGTGATGCGGCGGCGGATCCCCCGGTGGTCGAACTGGCCGAGGGCCGCGGTGACCGCGCCGCGCAGGCGCTGGTGCTCCTCCCCGTCCGCGCAGACGCAGTCGGGGCGCCAGCCGATCATCGGCATGAGCGGGGAGGTGGCGGGGTCGATCTCCCCGCTCCTCCAGCCGTGCCAGACCCGGGGGTCGCGGGAGAACTGCGTCGGGCGGCTGGCCACGTCCCGGTTCTCCGGATACCCCAGGACGAGCCAGGCGCGCACGTCGCCGTCGAGCAGGACGGGCGCCACCGGGCCGTGGACGGCCCGCAGTTCCTCGTACAGGCCCATGGGGTCCGTGGCCGCCGCCGTGCCGTAGAGCCGGACCGCTCCGTCGGTTCCGGCTGAGGCGTGGGCCGGACAGCCCGGGGGCGGAACCTGGCCGGCGTGCGCGGTGGTGTGTCCGGCGGGTGGGAAGTTCATGCGGTCTCCTGGGCGGCGACGAGGGTGCACAGGTAGTCCATCAGCGAGAGCAGGGCGTCACGGCAGGACGCCCGGTCCCGTGCGTCACAGGTGACGATGGGCACGGATTCGCCGAGGGCCAGAGCGGTGCGGAGGTCCGGCAGGGGGTACTGCGGGGCCTCCGGGAAGGTGTTGACGGCCACGACGAAGGGGACGCGGCGGTCTTCGAGACGGGTGATGACCTCGAAGCAGACTTCGATCCTGCGGGTGTCGACGAGGACCACGGCACCGAGCGCGCCCTCGAAGATGCCGTTCCACAGGAACCAGAAGCGCTCCTGTCCGGGGGTCCCGAACAGGTAGAGGATCAGTTCGCGGTTGATGCTGATCCGTCCGAAGTCCATCGCGACGGTCGTGGTGTTCTTGCCCTTGGCGCCGGGGTTGTGGTCGATCCCGACGCCCGCCTGCGTCATGGTCTCCTCGGTGGTCAGGGGCGGGATCTCGCTCACCGTCCCGACCAGGGTGGTCTTGCCGACGCCGAAGCCGCCGACGATCACGACCTTGACCCCCCTGGAGCCGTGGGGCAGCACGTCGGTGCCGCGCGGGCCGGCGACGGGGGCGTCAGAGCTTGCGTAGTCCATGGATCACCGCCTCCAGTAGGCCGCGTTCGGGGTATGCCGCCACGGGGACGGGTGCGATGGCCTCGACCCGTTCCTCCTCGACGAGCTGGGACAGCAGGACGGTGACGACGCTGAACGGAAGGCTGAGGTACGCCGACAGTTCGGCCACCGAGAGCGGGTACTCGCACAGGGAGAGGATGGCCGCCTGTTCGGGCTGCGTCGCGGGGTCGGGCACGGCCCTCGCCGCGATGAGGGTGACCAGGTCGAAGCCCTTGGCCGAGGGACCGGAACCGCCGGTGATGACGTAGAGCGGAACGGGGGTGCCTTCGTCCCAGGGATTCTGGTTCTCCGATGTCACATCGCCTGCCCGACGTCCTGCCGGGGCGGGCTGGTCATGTGCTGGCCGATCCGGAGCACCAGTGTCCGCATGCGGTCGCCGAGCAGTCCGGCGTCCACCTCCTGGTCGGCGAGGACCGCGAGGTAGGCGCCGGGGCCGGCCGCCATCAGGGAGAAGTACCCGCCGTCGGCCTCGACCCCGACCATGCGCGTCGAGCCGTCCCCGTGCGGGAACATCTGGGCGATGGCCTTCGCCAGGCTCTGGATGCCGGAGCAGGCGGCGGCGATGGCGTCGGCGGTGTCGGGCGCCGTGTTCGCCTGCCCGATGCACAGGCCGTCGGCCGAGAGGACGACCACGTGTCGCACGTACGGAACGCTGCTCACGAGTTCCGTGAGCATCCAGTCCATGTTGGGCAGTGGCTGCATGTTACTCGTCCTCATCTGACGGCTCGCTGGGGGAAGGGAGGGGTTCGGCGCCCGATCTCTTGTCTCCGTTGAACGCCTCCCACATCAGGCCCGGCTGGGGGGCCGTTCCGGAGGTGCTCCGGGAGGGGGGCGGTGTGGAGGACGTCACCACGACCGGTGGCGGGACGGGTGTTTCCCTTCGTCGCTGCGGGAGTCCGTTGACGGTCTTCCCGGTCCCGCCGGAATCCGCGGCGGTGACGGCGCGCACCTGCGCGGGCGCGGGTCCGGTCCGCACCGGGGCGGGCCGGGTCGGCGCGGGCGCGGTTCCGGTCTGCGCCGGGGCGTTCCCGGCCGGCGTCGGCGCGCTGCCGATCGGCGCCGGCGCGGTCCTGGCCGGCATCGGCGCGGTCCTGGCCGGGCCGGGCACACGCCTGCGGGCGAGCCCGCCCGTCCTGATGGTGGGCTGGGGCATCGTGGTGATGAGACGCCGGGGAACGAGCACGACGGCCCGGACGCCCCCGTAGGCGGAGGTCCGCAGGTGGACCTCGCAGCCGTGCTCGCGGGCCAGCCGGCTGACGACGGGCAGGCCGAGCTGCGTCACCTCGCCGAGGCTGGCGAGCTGGATGGTCTCGCGCGACTGCTCCATGACGCGTTCGACGCGCTGCCGGACCTCTTCGGTGAGTCCGACCCCGCGGTCCTCGATCTCGATCGCGACGCCGGAGGGCACCTCGTTCGCGGTCACCTCCACCGGTGTGTGCGGGGGCGAGAACGACGTGGCGTTGTCGAGCAGTTCGGCGAGCAGGTGGATCAGCGGTTCGGCGCCCGGACCGATCACTGCCACCTCCGCCACCGCCTGGAGCTTGACGCGGGGGTAGTCCACGATGCGCGACATGGCGCCGCGCAGGACGTCGTAGAGCGGGATCGCCTTCGACCACTGGCGGCCGGGCCGGGCGTCGCCCAGGACCGCGATGCTGGCGGCGAGGCGGCCGATCAGGGCGTTGCGGTGGTCGACGTCCTGGAGGCCGCGGGAGACCACGATGTCGTTGCCGTGCAGGATCTGCATGGCGTGGAGGTCCTTGGCGAGCTGGTGCACGATCGCCTGGACCCGGCGCGCGACCGCCACGAGGGCCCGCTGGGAGGCGTCCCGCGTGTGCTCCTCGCCCTCCACCGCTTCGAGCACCGTCCGCAGGGCTCCCTTGAGCGCTTCGGCGAACTCGTCGTCGATGTGCTTCCCGAAGTCGACGGCGTGCAGGATGTCCGAGGCGGCCTCGCCCCTCTGCAGGCGGGTGACGGCCGCGGGAAGCAGCTCCTCGGCGAGCCACGCGGTGGTGGTCAGCTGGTCGGCCAGGCGCCCGAGCAGGGTGGCCTCGCGCTGTTCGTAGTACTTCTCCGCCTCGGCCCTCGCCCGCGTGTGGCGGGCCGCTTCCGCCGAGCGCAGCCGGCGCGCGGTCCAGGCCGAGACGACGGCCGTCAGGACGACCGCGACGAGGCCGCACCAGGCGACCGCCGGCCGTATCTGCGCAGGGGAAAGGAGCAGCCCCGCCACGGTGGCTCCGGCCAGGAACCCCGAAGGGAGGAGCCACGTCCGGTCAACCACGGTTGGCCGGGTTCTGGAATTCGAACCTGCATGAACCATCAAGGGGTCCCTAAACAGTCTGGAATGAGCGGACCGAGGTGACGCGATGCGCCGGGAGGAACGGGGGCGGACTCCGTTCGGGCAGGTGGATGTGCTCCGACGAGGTCCCCGCGGGTCACTCCGGAATCGCGATTTTGTTCGCTTCCCTTTGCGGCCGCACTCCGTTCGCCGCCCCACGGCGCCCATGACTCGCCGTGAGCGCGGCGCAACACATCGGGGAGCATAGTCAGTTCGTGTTCCCCGCGTGACTTTGCGGAAAGTACAACCCTCACCGGTCATTCCGAACCCATAAAACGACCGATCGCCCTATCTGAAATGCAATGAACCGATCATTTTCTGACGCCCGGCCCTCAGGGCCGTGACCGTCGCGGGAGGCCGGGCGCGGAACGCGCGGAAACGGGCGAAGGACTCCCCCGCCCCCGCGCCCCTTGGCATGCTGGGGCCACGACGGCCCCGGACCCGCGGGCCGGTGACCGGGATCCACCGGGACGAGGAGGTGGTGCGGTGAGCGAGGGCGCACAGCACCGGGGGAAGTCCGCCGCGGCGGTGTTCGACGAGGTCGGCGCACGGTACGAGGAGGTGTTCGCCGACGTCCCCGGCCAGCTCGCGGCCCTGGACTGGCTCACGGGGCGCCTGGCCCCCGGCGCCCGCGTCCTGGACGTGGGCAGCGGCACCGGACGTCCGGCGGCGGAGGCGCTGACCCGGGCGGGCTTCGGGGTCACCGGGATCGACGTGTCGGGCGAGATGGTCCGCCTGGCCCGGCGACAGGTGCCCGCCGCCCGCTTCGAACAGGCCGACGTGCGCACCTACCGGCCCCCCGCCGGGGGGTACGACGCGGTGTGCGCCTTCTTCCCCCTGCTGGTGATGGACCAGCCCGAGGTCGCGGACTCCCTGGCCAGGATGGCCTCCTGGGTCGCCCCCGGCGGGTCGTTCGCGATGGCCACCGTGCCGGGGGACGTCCGGCTCCTCGACATCGTGTGGATGGGGCACGAGGTCCGCGTGAGCAGCCTCGCGACCGAGGACCAGCTGCGCGTCCTGGAGGAGGCGGGGCTGGAGGTGGTCCACCACTCCACCGCCCTGTACCGGCCGCACGGCCCGGAGGCGGAGCCCGAGCCGCACCTCTACGTGCACGCCGTCCGCCCGCCCGCGTAGCCCGGGCGGCCCGCGCGGGCCGCCGACGCACGGCGGGAAGCTTAGTGGAATTTTCAACGACCCCGGCCCGTTGATCCGGACGACCGCCTCCTGGGAGGCGGTACCGGAACTCCGGAAGGGAAGAGCGGATGAGCGAGACGTACTACGAGTTCGGCACGGCCGGGGAGCGCTGGGACCGGGCGCAGCTGTTCTTCGGGGCGAAGGAGTACGGGACCGCCGTCCGCATCCTGCGCGGCCTCGTCGCCGAGCACCCGGACCAGACGGCCCAGCGGCTCCTCCTCGCCCGTGCGTACTACCACTCCGCGCAGCTCTCCCGCGCCGAGACGGAGCTGCGGGCGATCCTGGAGCGCGACCCGGTCGAGCACTACGCCCGGCTGATGCTCGGGCGCACGCTGGAGCGCCTGGGCCGTCCGGAGGAGGCCGCGCCGCATCTGCGCATGGCCGCCGCCATGGCGGGCGAGACGGTGTCCTGACGCGCTTCTGATACCCCCTCGCGGTATATTCGCGGCCAGGAGGTTCTGGCTGTGCGGACACACCGGATGGGGCGGAAACGACGAGCGGGAGGCGCCTCGGCGCACCTCCTGCTCGTCGTCGTGCTCGCGCTCGGCGTGTTCCTGATGCACACCGTGGGCCACCCCGAGGGATCCGGCGGCGGCGCGCACACGGCCGCGGCGGCCGCCTCCCCCGGACACGACGGCGGGGACTCCGGCGCCCGGCACGACCCCGGCGCCGGGACGGACATGAGCACCCTGTGCGTGGCCGTCCTCGGCGTCTGGCTGCTGGCGCGGCTCGTCCTGGCCGCGCTGGGACGCGGCCCCGGACGGCTCGTCCCCTTCCTGACGCGCCTCGCGCACGTGCGGGCCCCGCACGCCCCGCCCCGCCGTCCCCCCGACCTCGCCCGGCTGTCCGTCCTGCGGATATAGGCCGGCCCTCTCCCACGGGCGCCCCGCGCTGCCCGTGGGCGCCTCCGGCCTGCCCTTTTCCCCGTACGGAACCGCACGGGTCCGTACGATCCGCACGAACAGCACACGAGGTACCACCCATGCACATGCGTGTCTTCACGAACCGCGCCCTCCGGACGTCCGCCCTCGTCGGCGCCGCCGCCGCGACCGGGCTCCTGCTCACCGCCTGCGGCGCGGACGGCACCGCCCCGTCGGCGTCCGCCTCCTCGTCCGCCGCCTCCTCGTCCGCCGCCTCCCCGTCCGCCACCGCCGCCGCACCCGGGGCCGCCGCCTCCCCGGCACCCGCTCCGGGGCCCTTCAACGACGCGGACGTCATGTTCGCGCAGATGATGATCCCCCACCACGAGCAGGCCCTGGAGATGGCGCGGCTCGCCGACGGGCGGGCCGAGGACGCCGGCGTCAGGAAGCTGGTCGCCGCGATCGAGCGGGCCCAGGACCCGGAGATCCGGAAGATGCGGGCCTGGCTCAAGGGCTGGAACAGGCCCGAGTCCGCCGACCACGGGGGCGGTCACGGCTCCGGCCACGGCATGGCCGGGATGATGTCCGAGCGGGACATGAAGAAGCTGGCGGCCGCCACGGGCAAGGAGTTCGACCGCGCCTTCGCCGAGCTGATGATCGCCCACCACGACGGTGCGGTGGCCATGGCCGAGGACGAGCGGCGGAACGGCCTCAACGCCACGACCAGGAAGCTGGCCGACGACGTCGTGCGGACCCAGTCCGCCGAGGTCGCCGAGCTGCGGAAGATCCTCGGCCGGCTCTGATGCCCCGCCGTTCCCGGGCCGGTCGCGCCGGCCCGGGAACGGCGCACGGCCGAATGCCGTGACGGCCGGCGACGGCGGGCACGCCCCCGCCGGGCGCGGACGCGGTCCTGGAACGCGCCGAGGTGACGGGCGCGCGAGCCGGGGTGCCCCGTCGCGGGGTTGAGCACCCGGGTGGTCCTGGGCCAGGAGGTGGGCCCCGCTCTGGAGGCCGCCCGCTCGGTGGCGCGCGTCCTGGCCCCCCGGCTCGTTCCCGCCGGGCGGTGACGGGGGGCCGTCAGCCCCGGTACGCCTCCAGGAGGCGCAGCCACGCCTCGCTCAGGGTCGGGTACGACGGGACGGCGTGCCACAGACGGGCGATCGGGACCTCGCCGACGACGGCGACCGTCGCCGAGTGGAGGAGTTCGCCGACGGCCGGACCGACGAAGGAGGCGCCGACGACGACCTCCCGGTCCAGGTCCACGACCATCCGCGCGTGCCCCCGGTAGCCCTGGGCGTAGAGACCGGCCCCGGCGACCCCGCCCAGGTCCAGGTCCACGGCCCGGACCCGCAGCCCCGCCCGTTCCGCCCCGGCCAGCGTGAGGCCGACGGCGGCCGCCTCGGGGTCGGTGAACACCACCTGCGGCACGGCGGCGTGGTCGGCCGTTGCGGTGTACGCGCCCCAGTTCCCGGCGTCCGGGAGGGCGTCCCCCCGCGCGCGGGCGGCGATCGCGGCGCCGGCGATCCGGGCCTGGTACTTGCCCTGGTGGGTCAGGAGCGCGCGGCGGTTGACGTCCCCGACGGCGTAGAGCCAGTCGCTGCCGCGGACCCGGAGGCTGTCGTCCACGTCCAGCCAGGAGCCCGGCTCCAGGCCGACCGTCTCCAGGCCGATGTCCTCGGTGCGCGGGGCCCGGCCGGTCGCGAAGAGCACCTCGTCGCCCTCGACGCGGTCGCCGCCCTCCAGGACCGCGGTGACCGGGCCGGTGCCCCCGTCCCGCACCACCGCGGTCACCGACGCGTCGCGGATGTCCGCGCCGCGCTCCGTGAGGGCGGCGGCCACGTGCTCGCCGACGAACGGTTCCATGCGGGGCAGCAGCCTTCCGCCCCGCGCCAGCACCGTCACCCGGGAGCCGAGGGCCTGCCAGGCGGTGGCCATCTCGGCCCCCACCACTCCCCCGCCCACCACGACGAGGCGCTCGGGCACGTGCGAGGAGGAGGTCGCCTCGCGGCTGGTCCAGGGCCGCGCGCCGGGGAGGCCGGGCAGCTCGGGCAGGAGGGCCCGACTGCCGGTGCAGACGGCGACGGCGTGCCGGGCGGTGAGGACGTGGCGCTCGCCCTCGGGGCTCACGACCTCGACCCGGCGCGGTCCGAGGAAGCGGCCGTGGCCCCGGAAGACCCGGGCGCCGGTCGAGTCGAGCCAGTCCAGCTGGGCGTCGTCCTTCCAGTCCCCGACCACCTCGTTCCGGTGGGCCAGGACCTCCGGCGCGTCCAGGGGTCCCCGGACCGCCTCCCGCAGTCCCGCGACCGCCCGCGCGTCGGAGCGGGCGATCGCGGGGCGCAACAGCGCCTTGCTTGGCATGCAGGCCCAGTACGAGCACTCGCCGCCGATCAGTTCGCTCTCGACGATCGCGGCACTGAGGCCGGCCGCCCGCACCCGGTCGACGACGTTCTCGCCGACCGGCCCCGCGCCCAGCACCACCACGTCGTAGACCTGCTCGTTCTCCACCGTATGTGTCATGGTCCCAGTCTGCGGGCAGGGAGCGGAACAGCGCGGCGCGATACGCCGTCGCGCCGGGCGAGTCTCCGGGGGACCGCGAGGACACGCGCCGTTCTCCCCCGGCGACGGCGGTGCCACATCCGGGCGCGGTGCCGGGACCGGCCCGGCCGCTCCCCGCCGGCCCGGCCCGCGACACCCCTTGTACGACCGAAGCCCGTCCCGCACGGGCCGCGCCCGTCGGCACATCCTCCGGTACTCTCCTTCCCTCCCTCCGCCGGGCTCTTCGCGCGTGGTCCGGACACCCGTCCTCCCACGCGCCGCCGCACGACCAGCCGGTCACCGATCACCCCTCCACCACGCGCACACGACGAGGATGCCCGCCATGTCCGTACCCGCCGACCCCACCGTGCTCCACCCGATGCCCGGCCAGCCGAGGGTCGTACAGCTCAAACCGCTGGTGACCTCGCCGCTGATCGAGGTGGGGGAGTACTCGTACTACGACGACCCGGACGACGCCACCGCGTTCGAGACCCGCAACGTCCTCTACCACTACGGACCGGAGAAGCTGGTCATCGGCAAGTTCTGCGCGCTCGGCACGGGCGTGCGCTTCCTGATGAACGGTGCCAACCACCGGATGGACGGCCCCTCCACCTTCCCGTTCCCGACCATGGGCGGCTCCTGGGCCGATCACTTCGACCTGCTCGCGGGCCTGCCGAACCGGGGCGACACCGTCGTCGGCAACGACGTCTGGTTCGGTCACGGGGCGACCGTGCTGCCCGGGGTGCGCATCGGGCACGGCGCGATCATCGGCAGCGGCTCCGTGGTCACCAAGGACGTGCCGGACTACGGCGTCGTCGGCGGCAACCCGGCCCGCCTCCTGCGCACCCGCTACGAGGAGGAGGACATCGCCCGTCTCCTCGCGGTGGCCTGGTGGGACTGGCCCGCGGAACACATCACCGCCCACATCCGCACCCTCATGTCCGGGACGGTCGACGACCTCGAAGCCGCCGCCCCCTCCCCGCGCGTCTGATCCGCCGGCCGCCTCCGGAAGAGGACCGCCGGCGTGCCCACCGCCAGGTCGTGGCCGGCCCCGAGGGCAGCGAGTTCGGCGTCGCGCGCGCGCCTGCTCCCCGAGTTCCGTCCGGCGATCACGACGTCATAGGCTGCGGCGCATGCACAGCACGCTGACCGAGCACGCCCGGTGTCTCTACGGAGACGAGTTCCGTCCGACTCCGGCGTGCGGTCAGGAGCATCACCAGAACCACTTCGTGGAAGAGCTGACGTTCGCCGGCGCGGACGCGATCCTCTCGATGCTGCGGGAGCTCTGCCCGAACCTGGCCGACGGCCGGCTCCCGGTCTGGGTCCGCAACCTCGCCTATCGGCTTGTCCTGTTGCAGCGGCCCGACGAGCCGGCCCTCCTGAGGGAGGCCGCGCGGAGCCTGTGGCTGCACGGTCCGGACTGGGACGACATCGCGGCGGAACTCACGAAGAGGGCCGAAGAGCTGGAAGCCCGCTGACGGAACCCGTTCGTCAAGGCCCGAGCCACGGGCGGATCGAGGCCGAGGTCACGGTGCCCGTGAAGGCGTGGGCGCGCTCGTCGTGACGCCGCGGCCCCGGCCCTCGAGCGCGTTCGCGTACCACGACCGGGTGCGCGGTCACCCGCGCACCCGGCCCTCGGGCACGTGCGGTCAGCTCAGCCGGGCATCGGCGTACACGGTCATCGCATCGCGCTGGTAGACGGCGAGACCTTCGGCGATCCTGTCGAAGTTGGCCCGCATCCGCGGGTCGTCGACATAGGTCTGGCCCACTCCCTTGTACGCCGCCGCGGTCGGGGTCCAGAACCGGCAGATCTGCCGGTAGTTGGCGTCCACCTCGGCCTGTACGGCGGGGTCGGAGACCGGCGTGCCGGCCACCATGAACTCCGCCATACGGATCATCTGCGCCGTCACCTCACGTTGCCAGCGCTCCGTTTCCTCGGGGGTCATCGCCTCGACTGCCTGCCGGGACCGCTCCCACGCCTGCGGCCACCGCTCCCGCACCTCGGCCTCGGCCTCGGAGGGGGCCTGGAACCCCTCGAACAGGTTCTCCGGCTTGTTGATCTTCGTCATCTTCCCGTCGTCCCCACCTTCTTCCAGTTCGGCGATGGTGCGGCCGACCGTACGGGCCAGCGTCTCCAGCCGGTCCCGTTCCGCGAGCAGCCGTCGGTGGTGCTCGCGGAGCACGGCCACCCGGTCGAGCCGGCTGTCCAGGACCGCCCGGATCTCGCGCAGCCCCAAGCCCAGCTCCCGCATCAGCATGATCTGCTGCAACCGCAGCAGACCGGCCTCCTCGTAGTAGCGGTGCCCGTTGCTCCCGATCCGTGCGGGCGGCAACAGGCCGATCTCGTCGTAGTGCCGCAGCGTCCGCGACGTCACCCTGGACATCCGCGCCACCTCCGCGATCGACCAGGCCATGCCGGTGCCCCCCTCGCCGGGCCGGTCCCTCCGGCCACACACATGACCGTAGAAGTTGCCGCAACGGAAAGCGCAAGTCCGGAACCCCGTCGGACAGGAAACTCTCCGCCCGCCACGCACCGCCCGTGCGTCACGTCACCCGGTGACCGGTCACGATGCCGCCTTTGTTCGCACACGGGTTTAGGCTCGCCATGAGGCCCTCGTGTTCCCACGGCGTCTCGGAAGCCGACCAAGATCGCACCGTCTATGCAGCTCGGAGGCAGGAAGACATGAGCACCGTAGAACTCACCAAGGACAACTTCGACGAGATCGTGAGCGACAACGAGTTCGTCCTGATCGATTTCTGGGCTGCCTGGTGCGGTCCCTGCCGTCAGTTCGGTCCGGTCTTCGAGGCCGCTTCCGAGCGCCACCAGGACCTCGTCTTCGCCAAGGTGGACACCGAGGCCCAGCAGGAGCTGGCGGCGGCGTTCGAGATCCAGTCGATCCCGACCCTGATGATCGTGCGCGACAAGGTGGCCGTGTTCGCGCAGCCGGGGGCGCTGCCGGAGGCCGCCCTGGAGGACCTGATCGGCCAGGCGCGCAAGCTGGACATGGACGAGGTGCGCAAGTCCGTCGCGGAGGCGCAGAACGCCCGGGGCGGACAGGACGACCGGGGCGGGCAGGACGCCTAGGGCCTGTCTGATGGGTCCGTAGAGTGACGTTGCTCGACTTCTAAGCTGTGGCCCTATGGAGAACCAGCTCACCCATGAGGCCAGTGCCCT
>NZ_JBIAUG010000035.1:0-34098 GCF_042892575.1 Streptomyces sp. NPDC001744 | reverse complement strand
CACCGGGGACGCGTCGTCGAGGACGGCACCCACGACGACCTCATGGCCCGCGCGGGCGGCCTGTACCAGGGCATGTTCACCGCCCAGGCCGCCCAGTACGGGCACGCGCCCGCCGCCGGCGCGGTTCCCGGTCCCCGCGGCGCCCGGCCGTCCGGCCGCGAAGCGGCGAACTGACCCACCGACGCGACCTCCACGGCCCGGCCCGCAGCACATCCCCCACGTCGAAGGCGAGACCACGCTCGTGCCTCCCAGCCCCTCCTCGATCCGCAGGACCGTCGACGCGTACCTCGGCCGCCACCCCGACGAGCGTGACGCCCTCGCCGCGCTGCTCGCCGCCCTGGACCGGCCCGCCGACGTGACCGCCCGGACGACGCTACCCGGCCACGTCACGTGCAGCGCCGTCGTCATCGACCACCGGCACCAGGTCCTGCACGTCCGGCACCTGGCCACGGGAGGCCTCGTGCTCACCCCGGGCGGCCACGTCGAGCCCGGCGACCGCACGTTGCTCGCCACTGCGCTGCGCGAGGTGTCGGAGGAGACCGGAATCCCTCCGGGTGCCCTGTGCCTGCCCCGGCAGACACCCGGCTCTCCGATCGACATCGACGTTCACGACATCGACGCCGACCCCGCCAAGGGCGAACCGGCGCACCGCCACTTCGACTTCCGCTACGTGTTCCACCTCGCCGACGACGACCCGCCGGTGATCACCCCGCAGGACGAGGAGGTGTCCGGTGCCCGGTGGCTCCCCCTGTCGGAGGTCACCTCACCGACCCTGCGTACGAAACTCCTCCACGCGCGGCTCGACGGGTGGGCCGAGCCCGTGAACGCGTCCGCGATCGTCCACGACGGCCACGGCCGGTACCTGCTGCACCTGCGGGACGCCGACAAGCCGTGGATCTGGGAGCCCGGGTGCTGGTCGCTGCTCGGCGGCGGCCGGGAGCCGCAGGACCGCACGCTGCTCGACACGGTCCGCCGGGAGTTGCGCGAGGAAGCCGGCCTGACGGTCGCCGGCCTGGAACCGTACGCGGTCGAGCACGTCACCGGCACCGAAGGGACCCGCGTGCCGATCCAGTTGTTCTCCGGCCGCTGGAGCGGCGACCCGGCCCGTCTGCCGCTCACCGAGGGCGTGATGCTCGCCTGGGTGCGGCCCGAGAAGTTCACGCACATGACGATGCTGCCCTCGACCCGGGAACTGCTCGAGCGGCACGCCGCCGAGCACCCCGCGCCCGCCGAAGGGGCCCCGCGGGCCGAGTCGCCGTCCGGGGCGGTTCTGAACGTGGTCGGCGTCCACCTCTACCTGGAGCGGGACGGCCAGGTCCTGCTGGGTCTGCGCCACCCCGGCTCGGCGTACGCGGGCGGGTCCTGGCACGTGCTCGCGGGCCACTGCGAGGCGGAGGCCGCGACCGCCTGCCTCGTGAGGGAGGCGTACGAGGAGGCGGGGCTGGTGATCGACCCGGCCGGCGTCGACCTCGTCCACACCGTGCACATGAGGGAACGGCCCACGGACCCGCCCCGCGTCCAGCTCTACTTCCGCGCCCACGGCTGGAAGGGCACACCGGAGCTGCGGGAGCCGGACAAATGTGTCCGGTGGGAGTGGTGGAACGCCGAGGATCTGCCCGAGCCGATCGTCCCCTACACCCGTGCCGCGATCAGGGGCATCCGGGCGGGACGCAACTACACTGAACTCGGGTGGTCGCGGTGACCGGGTCCGGCACCGCGGGCGCGGCGCGCGCCTCCCGCTCCGACGGCACCGGGGGGCGGCACACGGTACCGGTGGACGTGCACCTGATCGCCGTCCGCTACGGGGAGGAGGGGCCTGAGGTGCTGCTGTCGCGCCGGGCCGGCGCCGTCTACGCCGCAGGGCATTGGCACGTTCCCTCCGGTCACGTCGGCGACCCCTTCGAGGACGTCGTCACCGCGCTCGTCCGCGAGACGCACGAGGAGACGGGCCTCGTGGTGGAACCGGACGACGTGCGCGGCGCGGTCACCGTGCACCACCGGGACCCCGGCGGGAACGCGCGCGTCGGGTTCTTCTTCGAGGTCCGCCACTGGACCGGGACACCGGAGGTCAGGGAACCCGCGGTGTGCGACGGCATGGGCTGGTTCTCGTTGGGCGCCCTGCCGGAGCCGATGGTCGCCTACTGCCGTGCCGGGCTGGACGCCTACCGGACCGGCGCCACCATGGCACTGCACTTCCAGGAGCCGGGCGACCCGATCGGCCACGATCCGGCCGCCGACCGGCTCCGCGCCCTGCCCTCCCTCTCCCCCGCTCCCGGCTCCGGCTCCGTACCGGCCCGCCCGCGCGGTCTGCCTCCTGCGCCGTCGGAGCCGACCGCGTCGGCGTCAGGGGGCAAAGGAGAGCATGCGGGGCTCGCGGGCGGCGTCGTTGCCGCTCAGGACGGTGGGCATGATCACGAGCCGGTCGCCCACGTAGGCGTTCCTTCCGACTGCTCCCGCACCGAACTCGACCTTCGCGGTGAAGGCGGGGAGCCGCATCACTTCCTTGACGTTGTCCGCGCTGCCGGGACCGATCCGGAGGACCTGTCCGGCCCTGCTGCTCGTGCCCAGCCGGTAGACGATCCCCGTCCTGCCCGGTCCCACGCCCAGGGGGTAGTAGCCGTACGAGGTCCCCTCGGCCTTCACGCCCCAGACCAGCATCCCGGTGCCGAGGTCGTAGGCGCCGGCGCGGTCGGTCCCGCCGAGCAGCACGAGCCCCCCGCCGACGACGGCCTCCCGGCACGCCTGGGCGTTGGCGCTGGTGTCGATGGAGTCCCCGCAGTGCTTGAACCCCTTCGGGCGAGGGTCGATGGTCCTGCGGACCTTGCCGTCGGGTCCGAGGGCGACGACCCGCCAGTTCTCGGCATGGGTCTCCCGGTGCGCGGTGGTGATCACGGCCGGTGAGACGGACAGCACCTGGCCGATCCTCCAGCCCGGCTCCGTCCGGTGGCGCCAGTGAACCTTGCCCGTGGCCGGATCGATCTCCCGGACCTGGTCGTACGCCTTCTCGAGCGCGGCGATCGCGCAGTCGGCGAGCACCAGGAGCCTGCTGCCGCCCGCCACCCTGCCGGGATAGCACTTCCCGGGGTTCTCCAGGGGGATGTCGTACAGCTTCCTCCCGTCGGAGACCTGGTACGCGGCGGCCTTCATGCTCTGGACGATCGCGACCGTGCCGCCGCTGATCGCACTGTCCACGATGATCGTGCCGTCGTCCGTGCCGGTTTCGGCCAATTGCTTGTGCCAGCCCTCCTTTCCGGTGCGCAGGTCGATCATCCGGAGCTGGTTGCACCGGGCGCCCGTCCACGCCTCGACGTTCTGCAGGACGATGACGACCTTGCCGTCGGGAGTCGTGTCGACCGGGGTCTCGCAGACGGGAGTCGGGAGGTCGACGCTCCACACCTGGGCCCCGTCGCCGAGCCGGTGGGCGACGACCCGCTTGTAGATCGCCTGGACGACGGTGTCACCGACGATCCAGAGGTCCTTGGTCGAGATGTACCGGTTGGGCAGATCGGTGCGGTCGTCGACGATCCAGGCGCCCGCCTCACCGGCCCGGCGCTGCCGCGCGATCTCCGCGGTGGTCGGGACGCGGGAGGGCGACGGGATGGGACGGGCACTGGTCTTCGGCGGCGTCGTGGCCGACGGGGTGCGGTTCTCCGCTCCGGCACGGTCCGCTCCGGACCGCTCGTGAAGGACGTACGAGCCGGCGCCGAAGAGCAGCAGCAGCGCGAGGACCGCGGCGACCAGCAGCCTGCGACGGGGCGGGCGGGGTGGCGGCGGGCCGTACCCCTCCAGCGCGTACGGGTTGTCCGGCACAGGCCAGGGCGGCGGGTTGTGTTTGTACCAGGGCTCGTGCGACTGCGACATGCGGGTTCCCTTTTGCAGCAAGGCGGGCGGCCTCCCCACCGGGCGAACCACGCCGGGGTGCCCGTGACGGGGTGCCCATGACGGGGTGCCCATGACGGGCTGGAGAAGAACTCCGGGGCGCGTCCCGGACTTCGACGCCGAGCCGGATCGCGGGGGCGGTCCTCCTCCGTACTCACACGGGCCGGGAGGGCACCGTGACCTGACGGCACAAGGCCGACCACAGGCCCGACGAACTCTGGCACGGCGCGCTGCTCTTCCGATGAACTCCCGCTGAAAGCCGGCGGCCGCGACAGGGCGGCGGCGCAAACCTGCCGCTCCCCTCGTCCCGGCCGTCGCCGGGCCTTCCGGCCGGCCCGGCGGTGATCCGCTCCACGAGGGCGGTGCGGCCGGCCGCGCGGTCGCGCCGACCGTCCCGCGGACCGGAGCGGGGCACCCGGGCGGGGTTGTGATCGCACCGTGAGGGCCGCGTCGCAGTCCGCTACCCTCACCTTCCGTCCGTCACGTACGCGCGCACGCGTGCGTGCAACCGAGAGAAGGCCGATGCACGGCCGGGGAGAACACCACATGAGATCACCTCACGTCAGAAGCATCACGAGCCGTGGCGGGACCGGCATCCTGCTCGCCTTCGCCGTCCTCGCCGCGCTGCTCATACCCGCGCGCAGCGCCGACGCCGCGACCGTCGCCACCGGGCCGATCTTCAACCGCCCCACCGGTGACACCGCCGCCCAGCAGGCGATCCGTTCCCAGGTGCGGTCCGTCATCGCCAACGCGGACAGCGGCTCGATCGTCCGGCTCGCCATGTACCACCTCTGGGACGACACGATCGCGGCCGACCTGGTCGACGCCAAGAACCGCGGCGTGAACGTCCGGGTCGTCCTGGACCGCACCACCCTCGACTACCCCTCCTCCTACGACACGCTCCGGGCGGCGCTCGGCACGAGCACCTCCGCCGCGTCGTGGGTGGCGCTCTGCGCCTCCGGTTCGTCGTGCCTGGGCCCGGCCGGGACCGGCATCAACCACAACAAGTTCCTGCTGGCGAGCAGCGTCGCGGGCGGCACCCAGAAGAACGTCACCGTGCAGCTGACGTCGAACCTGACCCCGTCCAACTACAGCCGCTACTGGAACAGTTCGCTCACCGTCGCCGGCAACAACGAGCTGTACGACGGGTACGTCGCGTACTTCACCAAGCTCCCGGCCCAGAACCGCGCGGCCTGGTCGTACACGTACGGCAACGCGGGCGACTACAAGTACTACTTCTTCCCCCGTGCGGGCGGCGACGAGAGCACCGACACCGTCGTCAACGCCCTCGACAACATCACGTGCCGCTGGAGCGACGCCTCCGGTGCCCACCGCACCACCGTCCACGCCGCGATGCTCAAGATCACCCGTCAGGCCGTCGCCGACAAGCTGGCCGCGCTGGCCGCTTCCGGGTGCCTGGTCGACCTGGTCTACAGCGAGACGGACGCCGGCACGTGGAACGCGCTGCACGGCGTCTCCGGTCTGACCAACCGCTGCTACCAGCACGACGACGACGCGGACGCGACGACGCCCCGGCGGATCGTGCACTCCAAGAACCTGATGATCGACGGCATGTACGCGGGTGAGGTCCAGAAGGTGATGTGGACCGGCAGCCACAACTGGAGCGGACCGGCCCTGCGCAACAACGACGAGGCGATGCTGCGGGTCACCGCGCCCTCCGTGTACGACGCCTTCGAGGCGAACTTCCAGGCCGTCAAGTCCGCCGCGGTGCCCGGCACCAGCGACAACGTCGCCATCTGCAAGAGCGACGACACGGACTGACCCCGCGCGGTCCCGGCCGGCGGGACCGATGCGGCCGACGGGTCCGGTGGGTCCGGTGGGTCCGGTGGGCGTCCCACACCGGCGGGGCGCCGCACGCGAGGCGGGCGGGGTGTCCACCGCCCGCCTCGGCCGGCGGACGAGACGGCCGGCGGTCCCGCCGTCGGACGGAAGGGTCCCGGTTTCCGCGCACCGCACCGCGGGCGGCGGCCGGTCCGGCGGTGGGCAGCCGGTGGCGCAACCGGTCTCAGAGGTCGTGCGCCGTACCGCCCCGTCGGGAAGCCGGGCCCGTCCGGGTGACGGGGCAGGCGCCCTTCCCGGTCCCGGCGGGCGCGGAACGTGCCCCCGCGCCCGGCCTCGTCGCACCGAGCTGGTCCAGGATCTCGTCGGCGAGCAGGTCCTGCGGGCCCTTGAGCGCATCGGCGGCCGTCCGGTCCGTAGGAAAGACCAACTCGGCCGCGATGTTGTCCTGCACGATCCGGGCGAGGTTGTCCAGGGCCACGAAGACCGGGTCCGAGGGCGGTTCGGCGGCCGGCAGGTCGATCAGGTGGGTGGCCACCTTCGCGGGGTTCATGCACGGCCCGATGATGATCGAGTTCTGGTTCAGCTCGGACGTGGCCCACTGGGACAGCACGACCGTGTACAGGTCCCGCCACGCCTCCTCCCCGATCCGGGCCCGCCACTTCCGCAGAACGGCCCGCACGCCCGCGATCTGGGCCTCGGCCGCGTACCTCATGTTGGTGCGGATGCCCTCGTGCACGCGGTGGGAGAAGTCCTCGAACGACCTGATGCCGACGGACCGGGCCGCGGTGGAGACCTCGATGAACGAGAGCGCGCCGTCAAGCACCCGCGCGCACGAGACCGCCATCTCCGGCGGGACGCCGGCCCGGTCGAGCTGCTGTCGGGCCGCGGCCAGGGTGTCGGCGTAGCGCCGGAGCGGCGTGATCCAGTCGGTGGCCGCGCCGTCCCCGAACGCGACCATGGCGAGGTCGTGCGGGTCGATGCGGTCCGCGCCCGGCACGTTCGGAACCCTGTCGCCCAGGTGGGGCGCGATGATCGAGAAGATGCCGAGCGGCACGTGGCTGACGGACTTCGCCAGCTCGAACACCTCCCCGACGGGGTGCAGCGACTCCTGCGTGCCGTCGTGGACGAGGGTGAACCTTCCGCCCCTGGCGTCGTTCTGGACCACCAGGACGGGACCGAGCCGCGCGATCAGATCCGCCTTGAGCGCGGCGTAGTGCGCCCGCGTATCGCGGTTGACCGCCAGGATCGCCTCGCGGGCCCGACGGCGCCGGGCGGCCGGGGCGTCGGCGGGTGCTCCGCCGCCGTCCCCGGCCGCCGCCGGTGAGGCCGCGAGGCCCGCCATGACGCCGGCCGCGGTGGTGCGGCCGAGGAAGCTTCTGCGTGTGGTCATTCTCCGCCTTCCGTGGGGCCCGCTCGCCGGGCTAGGGGCGGGGGCCGTGAAGCCGTCGGCGCCCGGCGCGCCCTCCTCGCGGGAAGGCACCGGTGCGCCGTCGGCCCCGGCAGAAGGACAACGAGCCCGGGCACCCGCACGCATCGGGTCGCCGCGCATCGGGTTGTGCGGCGGCGCCGTGCCGGCGCGGCGCCCTCCCGGCCGGTCCGCGATCCGGCCCCGCGGACGCGGGACGGCCCCGGGGAGCAGGAGCCTCCTCGGCGGTCCTACCAGCGTCAACGCCCTTGTGGGGGCACAAGGGCGGAATTCGGTCACCGGCCTGGACGCGGCTTCACGCGGATTGAAATGATCTCAGCCCCTACCCGCCTCCGCTGGAACGAAGGGCAGAGCATGCCGTCTCCGCACCACCCTCCGAAGTCCCGCCCCAGCCGGCGCGCCGGCTGGGGCGCCGCGCTTGCCGCGGCGGTCCTGGCCGTACCGGCCCTCGGTGCTCCCGCACAGGCCGCGACCCCCGGAGACCCGGCCGCCGCCTCGTCCTTCAACCTCAAGCCCGGGCCGGACCTGAGCGGCGCGGTGACCGCGCTGAAGGCGGCCCTGCCGACACAGGGCGTCCAGGACCTGCTCGACCAGGCCAACCGCGTCGCGAAAACCGGCGCGTCGTGCGTCACGGACCCGTTCGGTACCGGTGACAACGGCGCGGTGCTCGCTCCGGCCAGAAAGCTCTGCTGGGACGGGGGCGACTCCGGCACCGAGGAGTGGATCCCGCAGGGCATCACGGGCGTCTCGGACGCCCAGGCCGACGAACTCTGGGGAACCCGCAAGCCGCTGGTCGCCGCCTGGTACGACAAGGCGAGCACCAGCCTGTGCGCGGCGGACCCCGGCACCTGTCCCGACAAGGGCGTCAGGCTGTCGTTCCTGGACCCGGAGACGCCGGTGACGGGCACCCCCGACGGACGCCGGTACCGGCACGTCCTCCTGGCCGAGCCGTACTTCAACTCGTACGGCAACGCCTCCTACAGGGCCGTCGACGTCCACGCCGGAGGCATCGCCTGGTACAAGTACTACCTTTACGTCGCGGACACCATGAACGGCCTGAGGGTCTTCGACATGCGCTCCGTCCTGGACCTCAACCCCGACCAGAACGCCTCCGTGGACGACACCACGCTCAACGGGCTGAAGAGCAACGTCACGGACGAGAGCAAAATCGGCCGTCAGAGCAACGTCTACTACGGTCACACCTACCGGTACGTGATGCCGCAGGTGGCGTCGTACAAGTTCGTCGCCCCCCAGGGGAACTCGTCCGCGGGAACCTGCGTGGCCACCGGGGCCCCCAAGGCGTCGTACATCTCCGTCGACCGCAGTTCCACCGCCGATCCGGCACTGATCATGGGCGAGTACTGCAACTCCGACACCGACCACCCCGAGAAGGGCCGTGTCGGCGCGCTTCCCATCGACGACACCACCGGCCTGCTCAAGGAGACCGGCGGAACGGTCACCGCGACATCGGCGTACTACCTGCCCCGCGACCTCACCCAGGGTGCCGCCCGGTACGACGGCATGTACTACTTCAACCGCAGCTACCTCAACAACAGCGGGAGCCTGCGCCGGGCCACCGTCACCGGCGGCCGTCTGGTGGACTACGGAAGCAACATCACCAACGCGGTCGGCCCCGAGGACCTGTACGTCGAGCACGGCCAGAGCGTGCCCGGCGCCACCCAGTACCTCTGGTCGCTGACCGAACACCGCGCGGACGGTACGGCGGGCTGCACCGACGCGGGCTCCCCCTGCGGCCGGGTGCTCTACGCCCACCGGCTGAGCGACGTCCTGGCCCGTCCGTAGCGTCCGGGGCGGCCGGCCCGTGGACGGGGGCCGGCCGCCCCGGACGCCCTCGTAGGCGTTCCCAGGCCCCGTCCGGCGAGGAGCGTCACGGTTCCGGGGCGGGGGAGGCCCCGTCGCGTCAAGTCCCGATACGGAGAGCAGAGAATGAATCCTGCCCGTCGGCTCACGCTGGTGATCGCGCTGCTCGTCCTCGCGGGCCAGGCATTTCTCAGCGCCGCCTACCTTCTCTGGTTCTTTCCGGTCTTCGCCGGCGGAATCGGTCCTGGCGACTCCGAGGCGTCCACGGAAGGCTCCGGCCTGTTCGTCCTCGCGTCCCTTGCGGCCGGAGCCGTCGTCACCGCGTCGAACATCTGGGCTCTGCGCGGAATGACGCGGACCCTGCGGGGTGGACCGGCAGCGACCCGTCCGTTCCTCGTGGCGGCGGTGGTGCAGTTCCTCACCCTCGCGGGTTCGCTGGTGACAGAGCTGACGCCCCTGGCCGCGACGGCAGCGTTCTCGCTGCTGCTCGTGCTCGCCGGACTCCTGCTGGAAAGCCGGTCCGAGCGGGCGGCCTGACCGGTCGTTTCGCCTGCCGGCGTCCTGCGACGCGCCGGGGCGTGGGACAGTCGTCGGGTGTCCCACGACATTGCTTACCCCGTCTTCCGCACCCCCCATCCGGAACTCGCCCTGCGCACCGCACGCCGTCTCATGGAGTTCGGCCGCTGCGAGTCCTCCGAAGTCGCCGCGTACGCGGAGCTCTTCTCCGTCGCCGAGGTCCGGCGGGCGGCGGAGGCGCTGCCCGAGGGGTGGTTCCGCGGGGCGTCCCGGAGGGGGGAATTCGAAGGGATACCGTTCGAGGAGCAACCCGCCTTCGTCTTCGGCGTCCCGGCGGGCGACCTGCCGGCCGGGGAAGCCGCGTTCGAGGGGCGGCTGCCGGTGGAGTGGGGCACATCGGACCTGCCGATCGGCAGTGTCGAGGACGCCTTCACGGCGGCGATCGGCCCGAACGCGGGTGCGATCAACTGGCATTCGCTGTGCTGGCCGGACGCGCCGGAGGCTGGATTCCACGGCGATTCCAAGCACGCCGAGGTGACGCTCCTCTTCAACACCCGCAGCCGCGCTCTCCACGAACCCGCCGACGACCACACCCTCCTCGTCCACGTCCGGAGCGCCGTCTTCGACGGTGTCCAGACACGTGAACCGTACGCCCACTGGCTCGCCGCGCAGGTGGGGCTCACGGTCATCGGTCCCGGGCAGGAGGACTGAAGCCGGTCCGCCGACACCCACCCGCGCGGTCGGCGGTGCGGTCGCGGGACGGCGGTGCTGTCCGCCCCCGTTACCGTCTTCGTGGCTCCGCAATGGGGCTACCGGCCTTCGGGCCCAGCATGACTTCCCCCCTTGTTGTTGATGATCCGGGGGGGGTGGTGTCACCGGGTCCGGAGGCATCGACGGACCGCTGATGAGGGGCTTGAGCACCGGCTTCACCCAAGACCGGAAGAGCTCTCCGTAACGTGGATGTGGCAGCTCGGTGCCGTGTCAGGGCCGGACGAAAGCGTGATGGAGGGGCCTGCACGTGATCGACACCGACGACATCGACGTCTTCCTCGGCTTGGACGTCGGCAAGGGCGAACACCACGCCACCGCCGTTACCCCGGCCGGGAAGAAGGCGTTCGACAAACGCCTGCCCAACACCGAGCCCAAGCTCCGCGAGCTGTTCGCGAAGCTGAAGGCCAAGCACGGAACGGTGCTGGTCGTGGTCGACCAGCCGGCCTCGATCGGCGCCCTGCCGCTGGTTGTTGCCCGCGACATGGGCTGTCCGGTCGCCTACCTGCCTGGATTGACGATGCGGCGAATCGCCGACCTCTACCCGGGCGAGGCGAAGACGGACGCGAAGGACGCGTTCATCATCGCGGACGCGGCCCGCGCGATGCCGCACACGCTGCGGTCGATCGACGGCGAGGACGAGACCATCGCCGAGCTGGAGATGATCGTGAGGTTCGACGACGACCTGGCCGGCGAGGCGACCCGGGTCGCGAACCGGCTGCACGGCCTGTTGACGCAGATCCATCCGTCGCTGGAACGGGTGCTGGGGCCACGGTTGCAGCACCCGGCCGCCCTCACACTGCTGGAACGGTTCGGGTCCCCGGCTCAGATCCGCAAGGCCGGCCGTCGACGGCTGGTGACGCTGCTGCGGCCGAAGGCGCCGAGGATGGCCGAGCGGCTGGTCGAGGAGATATTCGCCGCGTTGGACAAGCAGACCGTGACGGTCCCGGGGACCGAGGCGGCCGCGTTGATCGTTCCGAGCCTGGCGGGCTCGCTGACGGCCGTCCTTGACCAGCGGAAACTCCTGGCCGGGCGGATCGAGGAACTGCTGGAGGACCACCCTCTTTCGAAGGTCCTGACGTCGATGCCGGGAGTCGGCGTCAGGATCGGAGCCCGGACCCTGATCGAGGTCGGTGACGGCAGCACCTTCCCGACCGCCGGCCACCTTGCCGCCTACGCCGGTCTCGCCCCGGCGACCCGGAGCTCAGGCTCCTCGATCCGCGGCGAACAGCCATCCAGAAGAGGAAACAAGCAGCTCGAACGAGCCTTCTTCCTCTCTGCGTTCGCCGCCCTGGGCGACCCGGCATCGCGGGCCTACTACGACAAGAAGATCGCCCAGGGCAAGCACCACACCCAGGCCCTGCTCTGCCTCGCCCGACGTCGAGCAGACGTCCTCTTCGCGATGCTCCGCGACGGAACCTCCTACGAACCCCAACCCGCAGGGGCCAGGTGACGGTTCAGACTCACCGGTCAGTCCTCCTCCGGCCGAGGCCGTCGGCGAGCGGCCTCAAGCCGCTGGTCATAGTCAGGCGCGAACAGCCCGGCAAGTGACTTGTCCAGCGTCCCGGCGATGCGATGGATCGGCGCCCAGACCGCCGGATCGTCGACAACCCGACTCCGGTCCGTCATCTGCAGCTTCTCCAGCCAGTCCGACAACACCAGCGCCTCGTCACTCGTGAGCTTGATCGTGACCTGGCTATCACTCATGCACACCCCTACGGCTCGGCCCGCCTTCGACCACACGAACCTACTGACCGTCGACCTTGACCAAACACATAGGGCCCCCCGAGGTCGACTGGGAGCAGCTGCGTGCGGTGGAGAAGGGCCGGCGCTCCCCGCTCGCGTCGCTGCGCCCGGAACCGGCACCGGCGTAAGCCCTTCGGTGTGCTGCTCCCGCCCGCGCCCCGGGCTGCCCGGAAGGGCGGCCCGGGGCGCGGGCGTTTCTTGTGTGCCGCTCACTCGTGCCCGGCAGCCGGCTTCCACAGCGGGCGGGCACTTCCCGTCCCGTCGCAGTGGAAGCACCGGCCGCCTCCCGGCATGCTGCGGTCGCCGATGGTGCCGGCGGCGTGCCGGAAGAGCCGGGTGAGTCCGGCGACGTGTGCCTCGTGGACCGGGAGGTCCTGGCGTCTGCTGAGGGTGACCTCCAGCGCGACGCCGGGCCCGGTGAAGTGGGTGTGCATGCCCCCGGTGATCGCACGGAGCGTCTCGTTCACTTCGTGCGTCGTCTCCGCGTCGGACAACTGTACGCGGGCCGCGAGGACGGTGTCGGCGGCCGCGGCGAAGGACAGCAGCCCGGCCGGACGGGCGAGCGGCCCGATGCGGGCCGCGCGGGACAGCACGGCGTCGGCGAGCGGTCCTTCGGCGAAGCCATCGCGGACGTACAGTCCAGGTTCGATGAAGGTCATGGTGACGGTCCTCTCCGCCCGACCGTGCCGGTCTCCCGGGTGGAGACGCGGTCGCGGGGCCGAGCGGGCGGGAACGTAGAGCACCGACCTCGCTGGCGTCGCGTCGCGGCGACCGGGCGGGGCAGGCACGATGTGGGTCTGGCCGGACCCACGCACGCCCTGCCGTGCTACCGGCGCCGCCCGAACAGGCTGCGGTCCTTCATTACCTTCGCTTCGGCCGCCTCCCGCGCCGCAGATTCCTCCGCCTCCGCACGGCCGGCGGCCTCCTTCGGCACGTCTTGACTGCCATCGCCATCAACATCGAGCGCCTCAGCGGCATCCCACCGACCGAGGAAGCACACCCTCCCCGTAGGCCGACCGCCTTCCAGACCTACCTCGGCCAGCGTAAGATCCCCCGGCCAAAAACCTGGCGCATCCCAGGCACTTGATCCCGGCAACTCCAAGATCCCCGACAAAGTCAAGTCAGGTGCAGCGCATCGTCATGGCCCGCCCCCTGCGGGAGCCTGCCACCGCCCGAAGCGGAGTCTCCCGGTCCATGGTCGGGGCATCGTGGTGTTCCGATCGGTGGCCCTCTAGGCTGTGCGCCGGTCGGGCCCGGGCGCGGGGTCCCGGGAGGTGGAGAACAAGGTGTCCGTGGAACGTCACATAGCGGGGGTGCTCCAGCAGATCGCCCGTCAGCAGGACATCGTTGAGATCGCCCCTCAGGGCTCCGCGCCGAAGGCGGCCGCTCTGGCACATGTGGTCGAGCAGTACGGCTACACGTACGGCATGGCGTACAGGACCGGGTTCAAGAACTCACTGATCCAGGTCAGGATGGACCGGGACCCGCGGCCCGACGCGCGCGTCCGCGAGGCGGCGACCATCGCCGCCCATCCGCGGGCGGGCAGCGGCGGGACAGCGCCGGGGCTGAAGCAGGGCTCGCTGAAGCCGCTCCCCGAAGCGGCCGGCGCCGTGGCGGTGCTGAAGGATCTCGTCACTTTCGACGTCATGGCCCTGTATGTCGCCGACCGGAGCCAGAGGCTTCTGGTCTACCTCGCCTGCGCGGTCCTGACCGTCCTCCTGTTCATCGACAGCGGGTCGCCGGTCGAAGCGGTCGCCTCCGGCGGGGCGGTCGCACTGTTGTGCGCCGTGGCGTTCAGGGTGGGCACGGTCCGCCGCAGGCGGATCGCACAGCGGCTGACGGACGCCGGGTTCCTCGCGGTGCGCGACGAACAGGGCGGCCAGCGGTTCCTGCGCCCGGGGCAGCAGTTGCCCGGCCACAGCAACCGGTTCGCCGCCTGAAGGCCCGGCTCCCGTCATCGCAAAGTTGTCCGCACTCCCGACCGTGCCCGAGCGGGGGCTCCGCACGCAGGTGATCATGGCGACCGGGTCGGGCAAGACCCGCGTGGCCGCCCGCAGCACGGAGGAGCTCCGTGCGAGCCGGGTGCTCGTGCCGGTCCCGTTGCTGGACCTGGTCGATGTGAACCGACACGTGCTCGGGGCGGCCCCCACCGCACTCGAGCCGGTTCGCGGCTCCTGCTCGGTGAGCGTCTTCACCGGTGGAGCACACGTCTTCACCCCCGCCGTGCCCGGCCGAGCACCCACCTTGATCACCCGTTGCCGGTCCTTCCACCGGATGGCCCGCCCCGGGGTCCTGGACATGGCCGATCGAACGGCCGCGCCGCACGCCGTCCTGGCGATCAGGGGAGACGGCAGCCTCCGGACCCACGTATCGGACTGGACGATCGCCCTTCGGGGGCTGATCCAGACCTGCCTCGGCGAAGGAGCGTCGCGCGGGCACTCGCGGCACGTACACCGGCCCCGGCCGCTCCTACGAGGACGACCTCGCCGACTCGGCGTTCAGTGATGCGGGCGAGCACCGCTTCCCCGCCGCTCCGCCGCCCCGGCGGTGACGCGTGACCGGCGCGCAGCGGCACACCGAGCCGCTCGACGTCCACCTGATCGCCGTGCGCGACGGCGCGGCCGGGCAGCCTGCTCCGCACCGCACGACACCCCGACCCCACCGCTCCTACGCCCGAGGAGCATCACGTTGCACACCACCCGCGCCCAGTGGGAGCAGCGCTTCGATGACGGCAAGAACTTCCGGTGGCTCGGTGAGTGCGAGCGGGTCCTGCTCGCCGAGCGCACGCCCGCCCCGGACGGCGGCCGGACGCTCGACGTCGGCTGCGGCGCAGGACAGCCGTCCGACCGGGCGGGCGAACAGCCCGGCTCGGCCCACTGGAGTTCGGCCAGGTCGTGCCGCAACTCGTCCGGCAGATCCCGGCGCATGATCTCTTCTCGGCTGCGCTCGTACGGCCTGTGCGGGACGTCCGACGGGCTGCCGCCGGACGGGTCCGTCCGTCCCGTCCGGTGGTGCGGCAGCTCGGGACCGGTCCCGCTGTGCGGCCCGGCGGCTGCCGACGAAGCCAGTCGCGGCCCCGGGCCGGCTCGTGATCGTGTCCGGACCGCGCTGACGTGTTCCCCGGCGGGTCCGGGCCGCCTGCGCGGTCGCCGCCGGCTCGAGCCCGCTTCTCCGTCATCGGGAGCCGGGCAGGTCTCAGGGACTCGAAGCAATCAGCACGGTAACTATCCGGACACTTTCGTCCGGCGCAACGGGGGGTGGCGGGCAGTCACGGCACCCGGCCCGTTTCCCACCCGCGCTCCCCTGCCACATCCGTTGCAGGCAGCCGTGCTTCCCGGGTGGACTTCGGTCATTTTCTACGCGGCGGCACGGAAACCAGCGGCTTCCGGCGGTGACGTATTTGCGGCGGCTTCTCGCAGCCCTGTTCTTCAACCTGGTGTCCGTTGGGTAGTCCCCCGGCCGACCGACGGCGAGAGCCGTCCGTCACGGATGAACCCCATCGAAGGAGTGGATCCCATGGAGCAGCCGGAGATCGAGCAGGTCACCGAAGAACTGCCCGAGTTCGGCCTGATGGTCGACATCGGCGACGACGACTGAGGCACTCGGTCCGTCCGTGCAGCAGCACCGGGGTGCGTGGCGGTTCGTCCGCCGCGCACCCTCCACGACCGCACCGTGCCGGAGGCCGGAACGTGCTTGTGATCCCTGACGCCGTGGCCGCCCGCCGGGCGGAGGACGCCCTCTGGCACGCCACCGACGCGGTGTTGCGCAGGGCGGGAGTCGACGAGTCCGTCCTGCCTCCGCGTCATCCCGCCCGTAAGGCCGCCGCCCATCCGGCCGGCGGGGGTCCGGCAGCCGTTCCCCCGCCCCGTAGGGCCGCCGGCCGCTGGGCGGTCGACCTCGCCGTCCCGGCGCCCCACCTTGCCGCGGCGGTCGGGCGGGCACTCGCCTCGATCCCCCGGGAACGGGGGGCGACGGGGCTGGAGGGACCGGGCGCCGTCGTCCGGGACTGGGAGCCCGGGCAGGCCGCCGTACTGGCCGAGACCGCCGAGCGGCTGGACCGGGTGTGGCCGGCGATGCTGGCCGAACTGCGGGAGGGCGTCAGCCAGATCGCCCTGCTGGACGGGCGAGCCGTCGCCGGATTCACCGACTTCACCACGCACGGCGCCGTGTTCGTCCATACGGCCCGGCCGGCCGCGGGGCGAGACGGTCTGCCCGGTTGGGTCCGGCTGGCCGACGCCCTGGTCCACGAAGGCACCCACACCCGTTGCAACGCCGCCGCCTTCAGCACCCCGTTCCTCGTGTCCGCCGCCGATGCCGCGCCCTGCGTCATGACTCCGTTGCGGCCGGATCCCCGGCCGTTGACCGGGCTTTTCCAGCAGACGGTCGTCCTGGTCCGCCAGACGGTCCTGTACCGGCTGGTCCACCAGCACGCGCAGCTGCCGGATGCCCAGCGGGAGGCGGTGGCCGGGCGCCGGGCCCGACTGCTGGAGAAGGCGTCCCAGGGCGTCGAGACGCTCGGCCGCCACCGCGCCGCTCTCACTCCCGCCGGCCGGGCCGTGCACGCCCGGGCGGCCGGTCTGCTGGCGGAGGAGGCCGCTCGGGAAGAAGCGCGTGCGGTGCGACCGCCGGGAGGCCGTGCGTGAACACCCCCACACCGGCGGCCTGGGCTCCGGAAGTCTTCGCTCCGTGGCCGCACACCCCCGGCGCGCTGCTGGCCCGCGTCGCCGCCCGGTCGAAGTCCTTCAACCCGACCGGCGCCGCCGGTGGTGCTCCCGTCCTGATCGGCAGCGCTGCGGGCGATGCCGCGTCCGGCGTCGGACGGCGCGCCCGTGGCGAACTGATGGAACGCGTGGGCAACGTACTCGCCGGACGGGCCGCGGAAGCCGAGGCCGAAGCGGACCGCCCACGGCGCTCGCCGGCCGACGGCGACCGGATCCGCACCGGCGCGTGGTCCGAGCTGCGCCGCGCCGGCGTCCCCGCCGTCGATCCCGGCGACCCCGCCACTGGCCCCACCGCCCCGGCCCCACACGACCGGACCTCCGCGCGCGAGGTGCGGCAGCTCTGGTGCAGGGGCCGGGCGACGGGGTCCGGTGAGGACGTCTGGATACCGGCGGGCGCCGCGTTCCTCCACCACCGCCCGCCGCCCGGCTGCGCGGCCACCCACCGGGCCGGATCGACCGGCGTCGCCGCCCACCGGGGCCCCGCCGCCGCGGCCGCGCACGCCGCCTGGGAAATTCTCGAACGTGATCTGGTGCGCCGCAGCTGGTACGACCCGGCCCGCCACCCGCCCACTCCGTTCGATGCCCGCGGCGCCCTGCCGGCCGATGCGCGTGAGCTGCGGCACCTGCTCGACCACGAGGGGCTGCGGGCCACCGCGCTCGCCCTGCCCGCCCCGGCCGGTGTCACGGCCGTCGCCGTCTGCGTCCACGAGCCCGACCGCGTCCATCAGACGTACGGAGCCCGCTGCGGCCCCGCCCACGACCTCTCCGGGGCAGTGGCGCGATCCTGTTGGGAAGCGCTGATGGTCCGCTGGAGCATGTCCACGCCGGTGGCCGTGCGCGCCTGGGACCGCCTGTCGCGCACCGGCGTCCCGCGCACCGAACTGGACCACGCGCTGTGGGCCTTTCACGCCCAGGACGCACTGACGCGCTGGGCCGGGCCGGCCACCGCCCTTCGCGCTGCCCCTGTCCCGGCCCGCCGGCCCGCCCGGGACCCGGACCCGGTCGCTCTGCTCGCCGCGCACACCGGACGCGAAGTGATCGCCGTCGACCGCTGCGCGGGCCCCCCGGCGGACGAGGGCCTGGCCGTCGTCCGCCTGATCGCCCCAGGAGCATCGCCCCTGTCGGCCCGCCCGGTACCGGGAGTGCCTCCCCACCCGTTCGGCTGATCACCCCGACACGCCCCGCACGTCACTCCGCGACCCGGGCACGACCACCGCTCCGCGCCCCGTCCACGCCCGCACCGGAAGGCCCTCATGTCCACGTTCCCGCACGACACGCCGGTACGGCCCTCCTACGCAACCCTGTTCGCCGACCGGTACGACGACTGGTTCGCCGCGTCGAACACCGAGTCCACCGTCGGTTTCCTGGCGGCCCTCGCCGAGGAGGGCCCGCCCGGCCCCCTGCTCGAACTGGGCAGCGGCACCGGCCGGGTGGCCCTGCCGCTGGCATCACGGGGCTTCACCGTCGAAGGGCTCGACGCCTCCCCCGAGATGACCGCCCGACTGCGCGCCAAGCCCGGTGGCAGCGCGATCCGGGTCACCCTCGGCGACTTCTCCGCACCCCCGGAGCCGGCGGACACCGGACGGTACGCCCTCGTCTACGCGGTCGGCGGCACCTTCGCCGAACTCGACACCCAAGAGGCCCAGCGCCGCTGCCTCGCCTCCGCCGCCCGGCGGCTGAGGCCGGGCGGACGGCTCGCGCTCGACGCGCATCTGCCCGAGGCCCTCGCCACCCGCGGCACCGGTACCCAGCCGGTGGACACGCCCGGCGAGGGCTTCGTGCTCCGCACCCGCACGCTGCACCCCGCCCGCCAGCAGTACACCTCCGACTACGCGGTCCTCGACGACGGTCGGATGCGTCACGTGCGTGTCTCCTTCCGCTACTTCACCCCCGGCGAACTCGATCTGCTGGCGGAACCGGCCGGCCTGCGGCTCGTACGGCGCACCGGTGGGTGGTCGGGGCGGCCACTGACCGACTCCAGCGGTCACCACGTCTCCGTGTACGAACTGCCCGCACGACCGTCCCGAATCCCCCGGTCGTCCGGTGGGCGGGGTGCATGACCGCGTGCGAGGCGCCGAGTCCACGACCCGCGACAGGCGGTTCGTCGGCCCGTGTTCCGGCCGGCGCCGTGCCGGCGGGAACGCCTCGTGGACGGTTCCTTACGGCCGCGGCGGTCAGTGGGGGACGCGCTCGCTTCCGGCAGCGGGTTCCCGGGGCGCGGACGGGGCCGGGGATCCCTTTCCCTTCATCAGCAGGGCGGTCGCCGTCGCTCCGGCCGCGGCGATGGCGGCGATGGCGGCGATGGCCGGTACGCCGGGAAGGGGGCGGGAGGGACACGGCGCCCCCTCACGGGACGGGGACGGCTCCCCCGACCGCCCCGCGCACGCGGAGTACCCCGGCTCCCCGGCGAGAACCCGTCACGGACGGGCCCGCGCCTCAGTCCCGTACGAGACAGAAGGGGTGCCCCGCGGGATCGGCGAGGACGCGCCAGCTCCGCCGCTCGTCCCCGGCGTCGAGGAGAGCGGCACCCCGGGCGAGGGCCTCCGCCTGCGCGGCGTCCAGGTCCTCCACCCCCAGGTCCAGATGAAACTGCTGGGGGCGGGCGGGGTCGGGCCACCGGGGCGGCCGGTGGTCCGCCACGCGCTGGAAGGCGAGCACGAGCCCGCCGTCGGTGTGGAGCGTCGACCAGTCGTCGTCGAGCGACCAGCGGGGGTCGGGCCGGTTCACCACGCCGCCCAGGAGCGACTGGTAGAACCGGGCGAGTTCCACGACGTCCGGGCAGTCCAGCACCACGCACTGCAGTTTGGCGATCATGCCGGGCAGCGTAGAGCAGCAGGTCATCATCCGTCGGAGTCGGGAGCGTCGGGACCGGCCGCGCGTCGCGCCGCCGCCCGGACGGCCATGACCTCGTCGCCGTGCGCGAAGGCCCAGGCACCGAAGGCGTCGATGGGGCCGGGCAACGCCCGCCCGAGGGACGTGAGTTCGTACTCGACGTGCGGCGGCGAGCCGGGGTGGACGCGCCGGTCCACCAGTCCGTTGAACTGCGGGCGGCGGAGCGTCTCGGTGAGGACCTCGGAACTGATGCCGCCGATCGCCCCGCGCAGCGCGCCCGGGCGCCCGGGGCCGTCGCGCAGGACCCAGAGCACCACGGAGTTCCAGGTGCTGGAGAGCAGGCCGAAGGCGAAGCGGGCGCGGCAGTCGGCGTCGATCGGCTACGCCGACGCTTTCGGCTTCAGCGCGTGCTCAAACGCCACAAGGGCGTGAGCCCCCGCGCGTTCCGCGCCTCGGCGACCTGAACCCCGGCCCCGGCGTCGGGCCTTCCTCTCCGCCGGGTACGCGGAGCCGGCGGCGTACCGTCCTCCGCTCCCACCCCGGCGACGCCCCGGCCGCGGGAGACCCGGACAGGACCGGACGGACACAGGCCCCACGGGTCCGGGCCGGTTTCACCCGTCGCCCGGTCCGCAAAGCCCCGCGCGCGCCCTCGCCGGCTCCCTCCCCTTCCTCCCGCGCGGTCGTTAGGGTCGGCCCATGGCTTCCCCCGATGTCTCCCTGCGTCCCGTGCACCCCAGCGACCTGCCGGTGTTCTTCCGGCACACGAACGACCCCGAGTCGAACCGGATGGCCGCCTTCACCGCCGAGGACCCCGCGGACCGGGCCCGCTTCGACGCGCACTGGGAGCGCATCCTCGCCTCGCCCGGCATCGTCTCGCGCACCGTGCTCGCGGACGGCGACGTGGTCGGGCACGCGGCCGTGTACGGAGAGCCGGACGAGCGGGAGGTCACGTACTTCATCGACCGCTCCCACTGGGGGCGGGGCATCGCGACCGCGGCGCTGCGCGGACTGCTCGCCGAGGTCCCCGAACGCCCGCTGCACGCCCGGACCGCGGCGGACAACACCGGATCGGTACGAGTCCTGGAGAAGTGCGGCTTCGAGATCGTCGGCAAGGACCGGAGCTTCGCGAACGCACGGGGAACGGAGATCGACGAACTGGTACTGCGGCTGGACGGATGACTTCCCCCGCCCCGCCGTCCGTTCCCGATTCCGGCCCGACCCGGCCCACGCCGACGAGGCCCACGCCCGCCACCCGACAGCCGGGCCGTCCCGCGGCAGCCGGTCCGTCGTCCGGCCGGACGACGGGCTCTCCCGGGAACCCGCACGCCCGCGGACGGCGCCGTGACGGAAGCCGACCGGACCCGGTACGTCCCGATGGAGTCCCCCATGTCCCTCATCACCGAGTACAGCACCAACGTCCTGCCGGGCCACATGCTCGTGGAGGTGTACGACGCGGACGCCTGCCTCGGTGACGACGAGGCGTTCCTGCGGTCGAGGACCCAGGTCGTCGCCGGAAACGGCTATCGCCTCTACGTGCAGACCGGCCAACGCGACATCGAAGTACGGGTCGCCATCAGGATCTGGGACGCCCCTCGGAAACCCCCGGAAGACGCCGAGGGCGTGGTCCCGGTCTCCCTGGAATCGGAGACGGGCCAACTCGTCGTCAGCGAAATCGCCTTCGGGCCGTCGGGTGTGATGGACCTGCCCCGCCCCGGCGTCTACGGCGGGCACGCGACATGGAGCGGACGGGAAGCCACGGTCGCCTACTACCGCAGGTGCCACCGGCTCGCTGCCGAGGAGCGATGGGAGGCGGGCCGGCTCGAAGCGGCGTGGAAGCAGTGCCCCGCGGTCGAGCAGTACACCCTCGACCTCTGGTTCGTACGGGAATCCGAACCGGAGGACGACTGGTACGAATGACCCCGGAGCCGCTCCCCCGAGCCCGGGGTGGGGCCGCACGGTCCGATCGGCCGGTCCGCGGGGCGGGGCACGTACCTGGCGCGTCCCCCGTGAGAGCTACAAGGGCTGTCCACGCGCGGGTGATTCGCGGACGTCCGCGGGTTCCTAGCGTGGTCGTCAGGTCACCACGGAGGTGACCGCTCCAGGGGAGGCCACCATGGGCACGACGTCCGCTGTACGGCACGACACCGGGTCCGTCCCGGACGAGGACCACGGGGGAGGCGGTGGCCGTCCGGGCCGGCCGGTGCGCTCCGCGCTCGTCTGGATGCCGGCGGGGATGGTCGGCGTCGGCCTGGTCTCGGCTGTGACGGCGACCGGTCCCGGTCCGGTGCCGGTGCTGGGCGCGGTCGCCGCGGTGGCCGTGTACTGGCTGGTCATGCGCCGTGTGGCACGACGCTCCACGCCGGAGATCGCCCGGTCCGGGGCCGGGCGGGAAGCGTTGCTGGGCGGTGGGATCGGTCTGGGTTTCGTCCTCGTCTCCGCCCTTTTGATCACGGCGTTCGGAGGTTACTCGTTCTCCTGGGCGGGCGACGGCCTCCTGCCGGTGCTCTGGAGCGCGGTCGTGGTGCAGGCCGGGGCCGCGGTCACCGAGGAGTTGCTGTTCCGCGGCCTTGCCCTGCAGGCTCTGGAGCGGCTGTGGGGCAGCCGGGCCGCCCTCGTGGTCACCTCGCTGTTCTTCGGTGTCGCCCACCTGGGGGCCCCGGGAGCGAGCGCGTGGAGCGGACTGGCGATCGCCCTGGAAGCGGGCGTCCTGCTCGGGGCCGCGTTCTTGTGGCGGCGTAGCATCTGGTTCGTCGTGGGTCTGCACTTCGCCTGGAACACCACGGAGCAGTTGCTCGGCATCCCGGTCTCCGGACACGCGCCCGAGGGTCTGTTCACCGTCGATGTCCACGGCTCCGCCCTCCTGACCGGTGGCGGCTTCGGTCTGGAGGCGTCGATCGTGCCCGTCCTCACCGGGGTGGCCCTCGCCGTCCCCATGCTCATTCTCGCCCACCGGAAGGGCGGCATCAAGCCCCGCCGGCGCGCGGGCCACTGAGACGGACCGATCGGAGGAAACGGAAGTGATGCCCCGTCGGGCGCCTCGGTGCCCCGCGCTGATCCGGGCGCCGTTCGGCCGGTGGCAGGAGCGGAGCGCCCCCCTCAAGGACGGCGTCCTCGCCCTGGCGCTCGCGCTGCCCGCCTTCGTGCCGACCCTGTCCCGTCTCGGCGCGCAGATCGGTGATCTGCCCGAGCGGCCGGCGAACGCGCTGGGCGTCGGGCTGGTCCTGGCCCAGGCCCTGCCGCTGGCGGGTCCGCCGCAGGTGGCCCTCGGCCTGTCTGGCCGTCGTCGCGGTCGCGTTCGCCCTGCACCAGGCGCTGGGCTTCGCGACGACGTTCGCGAGTGTGGGGCTGTATCTGGCCCTGTACTCCGCCGGGGCCCACCAGGTCCGCTTCCGGCAGGGCACGGTCGTCGTGGCGAGCGCGGGTTACGCCGTGCTGGCCGTAGCCCTGGGCCGCCTCGGCTCGCCGCAGTCGGTACCGGACTACCTCGCGTTCTGGCTGGCCCTGGCCGCGGCCTGGCTGGTGGGGAGCACGGTGCGTACGCGGCGGGCGGAAGAGGTCGAACGGCGGCGGCTGGCCGCCGAGGTGGCCACGGCGGCCGAGCGGGCGCGGATCGCCCGCGAGCTGCACGACGTGGTCACCCACCACGTGACGGCCATGGTGGTCCAGGCCGACGCGGCGCAGTTCCTGCTCCCGTCCGCGCCGGAACGCGTCGGCGAGGGACTGACGGCCGTCAGCGACACCGGCCGCCGGGCGCTGACGGAGCTGCGGTGCCTGCTCGGCGTCCTGGAGGCGACCGGCGGGTCGGCCCCCGCGGACCCGGCGGGTGCGGGCCGGGCGCCCGTCCCGGGACGGGTGGGGGATCTGGTCGAGCGGGCCCGCAGGTCGGGGCAGCCGGTCGAGTTCAGCGAGCGGGGCGCGGGGCGGCGGGGCGTGGACGTGGAGCTGGCCACGTACCGGGTGGTGCAGGAAGCGCTCACCAACGCCATGAAGCACGCGGCCGGGGAGCCGACACGGGTCCTGCTCCGGCACGGCGACGAACACGTCGAGATCGAGGTGATCACCGACGGACCCGTCGTCGTGCCGGAGGGACGGAAACCGGATCCCGCGGGCGGACGCGGGCTGGCCGGGCTGCGCGCACGGGTGCGGATGCTCGATGGTGAACTGCAGGCCGGTCCCCGGCCCGGAGGCGGGTTCGGGGTCCGCGCCACGATTCCGTCCGAGCCCCTTCAGGAGTGACCCCGTGAACGATGTGCCGCCACCGATCCGTGTGCTCGTCTGCGACGACCAGGCGCTGGTGCGGACCGGCTACGTCACCATCTTCTCCGCGCAGCCCGACCTGGAGGTCGTCGGGGAGGCAGAGAACGGCCACGAGGCGGTTCGGGCCGCGCGGCGGCTGCGCCCGGACGTGGTCGTGATGGACATCCGCATGCCCCTGCTCGACGGCATCCGGGCGACGCGGCAGCTGGCCGGTCCCGATGCCGAAGACGCGCCGAAGGTACTGGTCGTCACCACGTTCAACGTCGACGCCTACGTCTACGACGCGTTGCGCGCCGGAGCGAGCGGCTTCCTCCTCAAGGACGCGCCCCCGGCGGAGCTGGTCAACGGCATCCGGACCGTCGCCCGGGGCGAAGCCCTGCTGGCACCCGCCGTCACCCGCCACCTCATAGGCCACTTCGCCCGGCACCTGCGACCGGCCGACGGCTCCCGGCCGGCCGGACAGGACGTCGTGCGCGCGCTGGCGCCCCGCGAGCTGGAAGTGCTCCGGCTGATCGCCGAAGGACTGTCGAACGCGGAGATCGCCGCGGCGATGTTCGTCACGCCCGAGACCGTCAAGACCTACGTGTCGCGCATCCTGGCGAAAATCGGCCTGCGCGACCGCGTCCAGGCGGTCGTCCTCGCCTACCGCACCGGACTGGTGTCCGGCACGCCCTGACCGGCACGAACGGGCCGTGTTCACGGCGGTGGTGTGCGTCCTGCCCGGTGGATGTGCCCGGTGGCGGCTGCCCGGGGTTTCCGGGTGGCCGACCCTTCTTGGCGGACCGGGCGGACCGGGGCGGGACGGTCCGTGCGGGTGCTCGGTCTCCACCAGTCGGTGGGAACGGAGCCGCCCGGCCGGGCGCTCCTTTTGCGCGAGCGGCGCGGTGGACGCAGCCTGGCCCCATGACCTCTGACACCCCCGGCGGAGCGACGACCGTTCCCGCGCACACCTCGGGCCCCGGCAACACCGTCGTGCGCTACGGCGACGACGACGCCGCGCACGTGCTCGGCGTGTACCTGGACCCGCGCTGCCCGTACTGCAAGCGGATGGAGAACGGTCTGGGCACGGTGATCCGGGAGGCGGCCGACGCCGGGCGCTTCCGCGTGGAGTACCACTTCGCGACGTTCCTCGACGACGCCGCCGGCGGCAGCGGTTCGCTGCACGCCCTGGCCGCGCTGGGGGCGGCGCTGGACGAGGGCAGCGAGCCGTTCGCGCTCTACCTGAGGTTGCTCTACGCCGAGCAACCGCCGGAGGAGGAGGACGGCTTCGCCGACGGGGAGACGCTGCTGAGACTGGCCGGGGAGGTGCCGGGACTGGCCACCGAGGCGTTCGTGCGCAAGGTGTCCGGGGGCGTCTACCTGCCCTGGGCGCGCGCCGTCTCCGCCGCCTTCGGGCGCGGCGGAGTGGAGGCGACGCCGACCGTGCTCGCCGACGGCGAACCGGTCGCGGTCATCGGGCCGGGCGGTTACGCGGTGACGGCGGAGGCGTTCTTCGCCCAGTTGGCCGAACGCTGGGAGTGAGGCGCGGCGGTACGGACGGTTCGGGCGCCCGGGACGGTTCCGGCGCCGGCGGGCACGGCGCCGGGGACCCTGTCCCCGCGCGGAGCACGTTCGTCCACGCCGGGCCCGCGGGACGTGGCGGCGGGCGGACACGGGCGCGGTCTCCCGGCCCCCTCCCCCGCGGGGCGCGGCCGGTCACGGCCGTTTCGCCCGGTCGCCTCCGCCGCCGGTGTCCCGTGCGCCGGGAAGGCCGCGCGGTGTTTCGCCGGGAAGGCCGCGCGGCGCGAGGAGCGCCGTGAGGGCGACGGCCGTGAGGGTGCCGGCGACGACGCCGCTGTTGAGGATCGGGCGGGACCAGGCGGGGAAGCCCGCGTACAGGCCGGGGGCCAGGAGGGGCAGGAGGCCGGCGGTGAGGGCGAGGGCGGCCGTCAGGGCACCGGTGCCCGTGGTGGACAGGTCGGCGCGGCGGAGCATGTCGACGCCCAGGACGGCGATGACGGCGTAGACGACGAGGGAGGAGCCCGCGACGACGGCCTCGGGGATGCCGGCCAGCACCCGGGAGAGGGGGGTGGCGAGGCCGAGGGCGAGGAGGAGGATGCCCGATCCGGCGGTCACGAAGCGGCTGCGGACGCCGGTGAGGCGGCCGATGCCGATGTTCTCGGCGCTGGTGACCATGAGGGAGGTGCCGAACAGTCCGCCGGCCAGGGAGACGAGCGCGTCGGCGCGGGCGACGCGCGGGACGTCGCGGGCGGGCACCGGGGTACGGCCGGCCGTCTCGCTGTTGAGCACGGTCTGGCCGGTGATCTCGGCCAGGGTGGTGAGGCTGAACACCAGCAGCGGGAGGGCGGCCAGGACGTCGAAGCGCGGGGTGCCGAAGGGCAGGAGGGCGGGCAGGGCGAAGCCGCTGCCGGCGGCCGGGGTGAAGGTGCCCAGGCCGGTCGCCACCGCCACGGCGGTGCCGGCCGCCATGCCGAAGAGGACGGAGCTCTGGCGCCAGACGCCGCGCAGCAGCACGTACGCGGCGACCGTCGCCGTGAGCGTGAGCGCGGCGAGGAGCACCGCGCGCGGTTCCCCGGTTCCGTCCGGGCCGGTGACGAGGCGGGCGGCGACCCGGATCATCGCGATGCCGATGAGCAGCACGGTCACGCCCATGACGAGCGGCGGGAAGAGCCGTACGACCCGGGTGTACAGGGGCAGTACGGCCAGGAGGAGGCATGCCGCGAGGAGGACCGCGCCGGTGGCGGTCGGCGCGCCGTGTTCCTGTGCGATCTGGAGGAACAGGGCGGTCGCCGCGCCACCGGGCAGCATGACGAAGGGGAGGCGGCCCCCGATGTTCCGGACGCCGAGGGACTGGAGGAGGGATCCCGCGCCGCAGAGCAGCAGCACGGCGCTGAGGAGCGACGCCGTCGCGGCGGGTGACATGCGGAGGGTGCCGGAGACGAGGAAGACGGTGGAGAGGGGGGCGGCGATCATCGCCAGGACGTGCTGTGTCGCCAGAGGGGCCAGGCGGCGCAGCGGTACCCGCGCGTCCACGGGCTCGGGCGCGCCAACGGGAACGGGACCGGCGGGGGCGGCCGGGGTGGTCGTCATGCCCTCGTCCCCAGCCACGGGATCTCCTCGGCGGCGTACCGGTAGGCACGGAAGACGGCGTTGGGTTCGCAGGGGAACAGGTTCCGGACCTCGCTCTCGTCGTAGCCGGCGAAGTGGGGCACCACGTACTCCCAGCACAGATAGCCGTCCCCGGTCACTTCGAACAGGCGCCCCGACGGGGAGTCGGTGACGAGCGTGTTGCCGTTGGGCAGGCGCTGCGCGGAGCCCATGAACGGCGCGAAGAAGAACTCGCGGGCCGGGTCGTGGTACTCCCACACGATGTCGCCGTCCGTCCGGTCGATCTCGACGACGCGTGAGTACGGCACGTCGTGGCCGGGCCGGAAGACGCCGTTGTCGAAGACGAGCAGGCGGCCGTCGCGCAGTTCGGTGGGCGCGTGTTGCTGGCTGACCGTCCCGGGGCGGCTGCGCCAGAGGATCTCGCCGGTGTCCCGGCTGATGACGACGACGGCGGAGACGCTGCGCAGACTGGCGAGGACGTTGCCGTCGCGCAGGGGCGTGACGCTGTTGATCAGGGGCCAGTGCTCGCGGGCGTACGCCTCGTGGAGCGGGAAGGAGTCCCGGTCGAGGTGTTCCGCCGCCCGCCAGGACCAGAGGAGTTCGCCGTCGGGGCCGATCTCCTTGATGGTGTCGGCCCAGACGGTGCCGCCGCCGGCCTCGGAGCCGGGCACTCCGCCCCGTACCGCTGCGGCGTCGGCTCCGGTGAGGGGTTCCAGGGCGGTGTAGAGGACGCGGCCGTCGTCGAGGTGGTGGGCGTCGTGGTGCTGGAGGGGGTCGCGGTGTTCCCGCAGCACGGTTCCGTCGGGCGCGGCGTGGAGCATGACGCCGCCCCGGTATTTGTGCCACATCGGGAACAGGGCCTTCTCGCCGGGGAGTACGCCGTTGTAGGCGAGGGTCGCGCGGTCGAGGAGCCGGGCGTGGCGGCCGGGACGGTAGGGGAGGTTCCACTGGTGGACGGTGCGGCCGTGGAGGTCGACGAGGTAGACCTCGCCGGAGCCGGTGAGGGGTGCGTAGAGGGTGTAGCCGTCGAAGGCGGCGGTCTCGTCGAGGGCGATGAGGCCGGTGGGGCGGCGGCGGCGTGAGTTCTGGTCGATCAGGGGCACGGCGAAGCTCCTCGCTTCAAACTTTCTTTGATGAGGACAACGAACTTTGACGTTAGGCGCGTTGCATGACGGGCGTGTGTCGGCCGTACGAAACCGTCGGCGGCGTCCCGCCGCACCCGGCGTAGGCTGCGGTCGGGCGCCGTCGGCCGGACGGAACGGCGCGGGCGGGGCGGAAAGGACGGGACCGGCGATGGAGGCCGTGAACACACCGCGGGTCGGCGCCGCCGTGCGCCGCCGGCGTCGGGCGCTCGAGCTGACGCTCGCCGAGGTCGGCCGGCGCAGCGGGCTCTCCTCCCCGTTCCTCAGCCAGATCGAGAACGACCGGGCGCGCCCCAGCATGCGTTCGCTCCAGCGGATCGCGGATGCCCTGGGCACCACGGCGGTCCAGCTCCTGGCCGCCTCGGACCGGAGCCGCAGCGTCGACGTGGTGCGCGCCGGTGACGACAGCGGCCTCGGCCGGGCGGCACGGGTCCGTCCGGTGGTGCGGGGCCGCCACCAGCTGCACGCCCTGGAGTTCGTGGGCGAGCACGAGGCGGAGCGCGAGTTCCGGCACCGTCACGACGAGCTGATGTACGTGGCGGACGGCTCGGTGGAGGTGGAGGCCGACGGCCGGATCCACCTCCTGGAACGCGGCGACTGCCTGCTCCTGTCCGGCGGCGTGCGCCACCGCTGGCGCACCACGGACCCCGGTTCCCGGGTTCTGGTCGTCGCGCTCGCGGAACACCTGGAGCTGCTGGAGCGGTAGGGCGTCCCCCTTCGGCGCGAGGAAGAAGAGCGGGACGAGCTCGACCGGACACGGCTCGCCGCACCGCGAGCATTCGAAATCGAGCGGACCGGACCGATGGCGCGAAAAAAGCGCCTTCTCCGCTTTCCCGCGGAGAAGGCGCTTTCACGTTTCCACATGCACCCGACCCGAAGCACGCATCATTCTTCGGCGGAGAAACATGCGCGGAGCGGAATCGGGGATTTCCCGGGGGAGATTTTTCGTCAGGCCCTGTCGAGGTAGAACTTCTCGTGGTCGCCACCGTTGGCGTCGACCTGACAGTTCACCGTTCCGCCGGGTCCGGTCGCGGCGGTCACGCCACTGCCGGTCACCATGCGCAGGTATATGCCGGGAAAGGTCGCGGACTCGAAGGAGAACGAGCCGTCCGCCTGGGGCCGCAATGTGTACTTCTCGTAGGGGTGGGCGCCGTACTGACAGTTGACCTTGCCCCCGCCGGCCATGGTGGCGGGGACCCCGGCGCCGTCCATGCGCAGGAACACGTTCGGGAAGGCCGTCGACTCGAAGGCGTACGACCCGTCCGCCTGGGGCCGGACCTTGTAGCTCGTCCAGGGGCCGGTGCCGTACTGGCAGTCGACCGTTCCGGCGCCGGGGCCGGCGAAGGAGGTCACTCCGGTCCCGTCCATGCGCAGGTAGACGTTCGGGAAGAACGTCGACTGGATCGTGATGGGCGCGTCCCCGAGCTTCGCGAGGTCGGTCGCCGATAACGGCATGATCGTTTCTCCTTCGATGTGGGTGCGTCAGCCGATCGGAGCCCGGTGCCGTGGCGATGCCGCGAGCGGCTCCGTCACGGCAGGAAAAGGGAGGAAGAGCAGTACGGATTCCTTTTCGGATGATTCCCCGAATGGTTTTCCGCAGAAATGAGGGACATCGAATCGGAGGGGTACGGAATTGCAGACTCCACCCTTTTCCCCACCCCTCATTCCCTGCCCACCCGGGCTCCGGGCTCACTTTATTCATGTGGACCCGGCGTGTCCATCCCCACGCCCCGGTGACCTTCCACGCCACAGGGAGGGAAGATCCCGGGAGGCCGCGTCGGCGCGAAAAGCACAGAAAGGGAGCTTCACGGAAACAACTGTTGAGGAAGAGGCGTGCGCAAACAACTGTTGAAAAAGGGAGTTCCTTTTCGGCACCCGTGGCCTGATCCGGAACGCCGAAAACAGGAAAACCGATGGGATCGGCGGCTTCCGGGCCGGGCGCCGCCCGCACCGACGACTCCCTTCGCCGGACCTCCCGCCGTCGGCGGGGCCGTGCGGCGGACCGGAACCGCGTCGGCCCTCGCAGACCCGCCCGCACGGCTCGCACCACCCCTACCGGACGCTTCCTCCCGGGCCCGGGTCACCGCATCGACCGGACGTGCCGCCACGGCCCGAGCAGCGCCGGCAGCGGACCACCGATGAGAACTTTGCGCAGTCGGTCGCCCTGGTCTTCGCCGCCCTGAGCGCGTTCCAGGCCCGTGCCCTGCCCGCCCGCCACGCCGCCGCGGCCCGCCCGGCGGCGGGCCGGGGAGCGGGTGCGCCGTCGGTGTGGGGGCAGTGGCGGCAGGTGGCCTCCAACCGGCCGTTCCTGCTGTTCTCCGCGGCGATGACCGGCTCCTACGTGCTGACCTTCCAGGTCTACCTCGCGCTGCCGCCGGCCGCCGACGCCGTCCTCGGTCCGGACGGCACGAAGGCGACGAGCGGTCTGTTCGTCGTCTCCGCCGCGGTGGCGGTCGCCGGGCAGCTACGGCTGACCGGCTGGGCCGAACGCCGCTTCACTCCCCACCGGGCCCTGGCCGCCGGTCTCGCCGCGATGGGCGCGGCCTTCCTGCCCCTGGCCCTGGCACCCGCCGCGTCCGCGCCCGCCACGCTCGTGGCCCTGGCCGTGTCGGTGGCCGTCCTCGGCGCGGCCGGGGCGGTGGTCCACCCCTTCGAGACGGCCACCGTCGTGGCCCTGTCCGGCAACCGGCTCGTCGCCACCCACTACGGCCTCTACAACACCGTCTCCGGCCTCGGCATCACCCTGGGCAACCTCGCCCTGGGCGCCCTGTGGGACGCCACCCGCGCCGACGCACCCTGGGTCGTGTGGATCGCGCTGGCGATGACCGGGACGGGCTGTGCCACCGCGGTCACCGCCCTGGCCCGCACCGGACGCCTGCACCCGCTTCCCGCGCAGCCCGCCCCGGCCTGACCACTCCGTCCTGCCGGCGGGCTCACGGCGCCGTCGGCCGGGGCCCGCCGGCAGCGTGACCGGCTCGGCCGACGGTGTTCCCGGGGGCGATCCCGGGCCGGTCGATCCTGGTCCCGGCCGCTTCCGTGAACCCGGTCGACGCCTCCAGCGGTGCGGCGGCGTCCCCGCCGCCCCGGCGCGGGGCGGCGCACGGCGGCTTGGATAGGTTGGTGGCCACCGACCCAGGAGATGCCCGTGCCCGGCCGCCCCAGCCTGTTGTTCGTGACCGATCTCGCCTATCGGGCCCGGGGGCGCCGCTACTGCGACGAGGACATCTTCCTGTCGTCGCGGCTGCGGGACGACTTCGACATCGCGTTGTGCCACCCGCTGGACGCCGCCGCCCTCATGGACGCCTTCGACGGGGTCGTGGTCCGCAACAGCGGTCCCGTGCTGCACTACCAAGAGGAGTACGACGCCTTCCGGGACCGGGCCGCGGCCCGCGGCACCCGGGTCTACAACCCGCTGTCCGGCCGGGCCGACATGGCCGGAAAACAGTACCTGCTGGACCTGACGGCGGCCGGATACCCGGTCATCCCCACCATCGACCGGCCCCAGCACCTCGGCGCGCTGCCCGAGGCCGACCAGTACGCGGTCAAGCCGAAGGCGGGGGCGGACTCCATCGGCCTCGACTTCGTCCCCCGGGGACGGCTGGACGGCCTCGTCTACGGCGACATCCTGGTCCAGCCCCGCATCGATTTCCGCTACGAGGTGTCGTTCTACTACATCGACGACGTCTTCCAGTACGCCCTCCACGCCCCCGACCCCGACCGTCGCTGGATCCTCGAGCCCTACCGGCCCACGGAGGCCGATCTCGGATTCGCCCGCGCCTTCATCGACTGGAACACCCTCGATCACGGCATCCAGCGCGTGGACGCCTGCCGGACCCGGGAGGGCGACCTCCTCCTGGTCGAGCTGGAGGACCTCAACCCCTACCTGTCCCTGGACCGTGTGGACGACGCGACCCGCGACGCCTTCGTCGCCGGCATGACGGCCTCCCTCCACCGGTTCCTGGGCACCGCGCCCCGCGCCTGACCGGTACGCCTCCGGTCGCCTCGTCCGGCGCCGGCAGGGGTGCGGGGCGCCCCTGAGGTCTCGGCCGGTGGCGGCGTGCGCGGGGCGGCCTCTTCGGTCCACCGACGAGTCCGGTGCGGGCCCGGCCTCGGGCCGAGGTCGGGATCGGGGCGAGGTCGGGATCGGGGCGAGGTCGGGATCGGGGCCGTCGTGGTGGCGGCCCCGGCCCGGGGGATCGGCGTCACGCTTGGACGTGAGCATGCGACGATCTACGGTCCGGACGCGCGGCTGGGGAACGACGGCGCTGATATGCGCGGCAGCGGTGGTCCTGCTTCCCGCCGTTCGGCTCACGACTCCCCTGCCCCGCGCGGACGTGCCGGTCGCGATGGCGCCGGCCCTGGTGTGCGGCCTGGGGGTGGGTGGCGGCCACGTTCAGGGCGCCTCCGCCGGAGCCGGGTCCGCCTCCCCCGGATCCGGACGCCGAACTCCCGCCGGTTCCGTCGGTGCTCCCCCGGCCCTTCCCCGTACCACTGGGACCTGCTCTCGCGCTCGTACTGGCCGCCGCGGCCGTCGGGTCGACGTTTCTCGTGGGGCTGCGGCCGGACGGTGCCCGGGGGGAAAACTCTCCGCCCTCCAGGAGGCGGGGCCGCGGGTGTCGACGGCTGCCGTCGTCGAGGCCGTGGGCACGAAATCCACCGGCGTGGGAAAGGGCAAGCGGGGAAGTCACTACTTCGTCGATCTGCGGGTCGGGGCGGCCGACGGAACCGTGCTCGCGGTGGACCGCGGGATCGTCGACCGGTGGCCGCACGAAGGCATGGAGGTCCGGGTCCCGCACGTTCCCGGCCGCCCGGAGCTGGGCGGCCGGGTGGACGACGGTTCCGACCCCTCCTCGTACCTGTCCTCCTGGTACGCGCCCCCGGGCGACGGAACGCTCATGCCGTTCGTCTTCCTCTTGCTCGGGGCGGGCTGGGCCGCCACCGTCCTGACGAACGACCGGAGGATCACGGAGTACGGTCCGCGCAGGCTCCCGACCGAGGACGCGGCGGCCGGGCGGGGGAACGCCGAGTACGCGGAACGGCTGACCGCGGTCCACGACGCCCGCACCACCCCCGGCAGGCGTGCCGGCAGCACCGAGGTGGTCGACACGGTCCGGCTCGACGCCGCCGTCCCCGGTCTCGGCCCGCTCGAACTCCACGTCGACCGCGCGGAGGTCCCGGCCCTGGCCACGGAGTTCGGCGAGGGAACGGGTTGGCTGCTCCGGGCCCGCCGATGGACCATGGCCGACTACAGGCACACCGTCCCCGCGGTCTTCGTCGCCCCGGACGGCCGGGCCTTCACCTGCTCCGTCCCGGCCTCCGGCATCCGGTGCCCGACCGGTGACGTCGAAGAGGCCACGACCGCCGGAAGGGGCGTCCGCCCCTGGAAGGGGGTCTGCCGCACCTCGCCCGGCGTCCGGCTCACGGTCGTCGGGGCGTACGCGGTGGCCGGCCGTCCCCGTCGTGACCGGGACGGCCGGCCACCTCACCGGATACCTCCCGCTCGCGCTGACGGTGGTGGCCGCCGTGCTCACCGCCGTGCTCACGGGGTCCGCCCGGCTCCGCACCCTGCGGTTCCCCGGCTGGGACCGCCGGACGAGCCGGGACGCACGCGTGCGCACGTGACGCCCCTGCCCGCCGTCCTGCCCGCCGCCCCGGGCGAACGGGGCGGGACGGCAGTCGCGTGATCCTGCCGGTCACGTGGAACCGCACGGCCCGGGCATCGGCGTTTCGGCCAACCCGCCTCCGGGTGCGTGCTCTTGCGCGACAAGGGTCGGTGCACTGCGCACCTTCACCGAACCGCTCAACCCCAAGGTGCGCAACCCGTCCGAAAGACAGGTGTTCGACATCGTGACGGCGTCGTTGAACACGCCGAATCGCGCATCGCGTCCACGAGGGGAAGCACCTTGACGTCAGACGAACCGGGTGGTGGCACGCCCCACCATCCGCCGAAGACCGCGGTCGCCGACAACATCTCGGGCGCGGAACGGGAGCTGTACGGGGGCCGGTTGCGCTACGACCAGTCCTACGTCCGGCACGAGGGCCCGCTGACCCGGCTGAAGTTCGGGCGCATGGCGGCGGC
>NZ_JBIAUG010000034.1:0-37081 GCF_042892575.1 Streptomyces sp. NPDC001744 | reverse complement strand
CCCGCTGTGCACCCGCCGGTTCTGGTCGTTCCCCTGGGGCGGCCCCGGCCGCCGCCGTTGTTTTTCACCCGCCGGGCGCGGGCGGGGGGGGGGGGGGGGGGGGGGGCCGCGGCCCCCCCCCACCACGGGGCCGGCGGCGGTGGTCCGGCCGGTGATGTCCAGCGGGCTCATCGGCGGCCGTTCGTCGCCGGGCGGGCGGGAACGCCGAGGGCGAGCAGCGCGGTGTCGTCGTCGAGGCCGTCGCCGAAACCGTCCAGCAGGGCGGTCAGCGCGGTGACCACCTCCCGCGGGGCGGCGGGGGCGTGGGCGGCGGCGAAGGCGTGCAGCGCGTCCTCGCCGTACAGGCTGCCGCGGGTGGGTCCGGTGCGCGCCTCGGTCAGGCCGTCGGTGTAGAGGAGGAGGGTGTCGCCGGGCGCGAGGACGGTCTCGGCGGTGACGAAGGGGGCGTCGGGAACGATGCCGACGAGCAGTCCGCCGGGGGTGGGCAGGAACTCGGCGCGCCCGTCGGCCCGCAGGACCAGGGCCGGGGGGTGGCCGCCGGAGGCGAGGCGGACGACGGGGCGGTCCGGGTCGGCGCCGGTGTCGACGACGCCGAAGACGGCGGTGCAGTAGCGGGGGTCGCCGCCGGCGGCGTACCGCTCGTACAGGACGGTGTTGAGCGTGGCGAGGGCGGCGGCGGGTTCCGGGTCGTGGAGGGCGGCGGCGCGCAGGGTGTAGCGGGTGAGGGAGGTGACGGCCGCGGCCTGCGGACCCTTTCCGCACACGTCGCCGAGGAAGAAGCCCCAGCGGGTGCCGTCGAGGGGGAACAGGTCGTAAAAATCGCCGCCGAGGCGGTCCGCGGAGGCGGTGTGGTAGTGGACGGCCGTCTCCAGGCCGGGCACGGCGGGCAGCGAGGAGGGCAGCAGGGACTGCTGCAGCACGGCCAGGGCGTCGGTGAGCCGTGCCCGGTCGGCCTCCGCCTGCCGGCGCGCCTCCTCCGCCTCCGCGCGTGCCTGTTCGGCCTCGGCGCGAGCCTGTTCCGCGTCCCGTTTGCGGCGCAGGAGCTCTTCCTCGTAGGCGCGGCGGTCGGAGGCGTCGAAGACGGTGGTGCGAATCAGCAGCGGCTCGCCCCCGTCCCCGTGCTTGACGGTGGAGGAGATGAGGACCGGCAGCCGGGTGCCGGTGCCGGTCCTCATCTCCAGGGCGATGCCGCTCAGGCTGCCCTGCATGCGCAGCAGGGGGGCGAAGTGGGTCTCGTGGTAGAGCTTGCCGCCGACGGTGAGCAGGTCGGTGAAGCGCATCCGTCCCACCACGTCCTCGCGCTCCCTGCCGAGCCAGCCCAGCAGGGTGGTGTTGATCTTGGCGATCGTGCCGTCGAGGAGCGTCGAGAGGTACCCGCAGGGCGCGGACTCGTACAGCTCCTCGGCGCTGTCCTCCAGGAGGGCGATGAACGCCGTGCCGGTGTCGGTCCCCGGCCGCTCGGGCTCCTCGCCCACCTTGCACATCACAGGGATTCCAGGAAGTCCAGGATCGCTTCCGCGGTGGCCTCCGGTGCGCTGAGCTGCGGGCAGTGGCCCGTGGCGTCCAGCGTGACCAGGCGGGAGGAGGGGATCGCGGCGTGGACGTACGCGCCGACCTCGCGGGGGGCGATGACGTCCTGGGCGCATTCGAGCACCAGCGTCGGGACCGTCACGTCCTTCAGGTCCCCGCGACTGTCGGACAGGAACGTGGTGCGGGCGAAGACGCGCGCGATGTCCGGGTCGGTGGCGCAGAAGCTGTTGGTCAGCTCCTGGCCCAGCTCGGGCCGTTCCGGGTTGCCCATGATGACCGGGGCCATGGTGGAGGACCAGCCCAGGTAGTTCGACTCCAGGGAGGTCAGGAGTTCGTCGATGTCGTCGGCGCCGAAGCCGCCGCGGTACCCGGCGTCGTCGATGTAACGGGGCGAGGGAGCCACCATGACCAGCGATCCGATCCGGGCGGGTGCCGCCCGCGCGGCCAGCACGCCGACCATGGCGCTGACCGAGTGCCCCACGAACACCGCCCGCTCGAGGTCCAGCTCGTCGCAGACGTCCACCACGTCCTGGGCGTAGCCGTCGAGCGACCCGTAGCGTTCCTCGCTCCAGGCCGACAGGTCCGAGCCGCCGGAGCCGACGTAGTCGAACAGCACCACCCGGTGGCGCTCCGCGAGGGCGGGGACGACCAGACGCCACATGTTCTGATCGCAACCGAACCCGTGGGCCAGCACGACCGTCGGCCCGGTCGGCGGGCCGGTCACCGTCACATTGTTCCTGCTGCGAATGTTCACACTTGTCATACTCCCATCCGGTCCGGTTCGCCCGGGTCGCGGTCCCTCCGGGGCCGTCCCGCCGGACGACGGGGAGACCGCGGCTCCGTCGCCGGCCGTCGTGGGCGGCCCGGCCCTCCCGCGGCACGGCCGGGAGGGCCGGGCGTCACGGCGGCACGCCGTACGCCCGGCCCGGAGGGGCGCGAAGCGCACGAGGGCGCGGCGCCGCCCCGTCCTCGTGCGGTCAGGGGCGCAGGATCAGCCGGATCGGGTCGCCGGTCTTGTTCTCCAGCCGTTCCACCGCCTCGGCGGCCCGTGCCAGCGGGAGTTCGCCGCTGATCGACCCGGAGAAGTCCAGCCGCCCGCCCTGGAGCAGGGCCAGCAGCTGCGGCAGCGCGACCGGCATGTCGGAGCCGTAGTGGCCGAGGATCTGCTGCCGGAGGTAGCTGAAGCGGGTGCCGTCGGCGACGGTCAGCGGCTTGTCGGTCAGGCCCACGAGGACCAGCCGGCCCTTGGGCCCGAGCACCGAGAGGGCCTGTTCGCGGACGGCCGGCACGCCGGCGAAGTCGAAGGCGGCGGCGAGACCGGCCCCGCCGGTCGCCTCGCCGATCCGTTCGCGCAGCGCCGGGTCGGCGGAGTCCAGCACCAGGTCCGCGCCCCGGGCGAGGGCGCGCTCGCGGGCGACGGGGCTGGGGTCGATCGCGACGACGGGGTACGCGCCGACGGCCCGCAGCAGCTGGACGGCGTGGACGCCGAGCCCTCCGGCGCCCCAGACGCCGACGGCCTCGGCGGGCCGCACGGCTCCCGTGACGGTGATCGCGGCCCACGGCGTGGAGACCGCGTCCGGGATGATGGCGCCCTGGTCGAAGGGGATGGCGTCGGGCAGTTCGGTGAGGGCGGTCTCGGCGGAGAGGGCGTACTCGGCCCAGCCGCCGTCGTAGTCCACGCCGCGGGTGTACGTGACGCCGCCGCGGGTCTCCCCCGCGTACAGCACGACCCGCTGTCCCGGGGTCCAGCGGGTGACGCCGGGCCCGGTCTCCGCGATGACGCCGGACACCTCGTGGCCCAGGGTGACCGTGTCGCCCTCCAGCAGCATCGGCGAGAGGGTGCCGTCGATCAGGTGGACGTCCGACAGGCACACGCCCGCGGCCTCCACCTTCACCAGGACCTCTCCGGCTCCGGGAACGGGCTTCGCCACCTCCTCGATCCGCAGGGTGCGGCTGGGAACGTGCAGCCGGGCGGCGAGCATCTGCTCCATGACATGACCTCCTTGACGCGGCGACCCCGGAGCGCGGGTCCTCTCCCGGACTCGGCACCTTCAACGCAAGTCACCTTGCGATAAAACGTACGCCCGCTCCGCCGCATAATGCAAATGGACTTGCGTTATGCTGGATCATGACCTCGTCCGACCGGAACGCACCGCCTCCTCTGCGCCGCCGAGGGACCCGCATGCGCGCGGCCGTCCTCGCCGCCACCGTGGACGTCCTGGCGGAGCACGGACTCGCCGGCACCACCGTCGGTGCCGTCGCCCGAGCCGCCGGGGTCCACGAGACCTCCGTCTACCGGCGGTGGGGGACCCGCGAGAACCTGATCCTGGAAGCGCTGACCGAACAGCTCGACGCGGCGATGCCCGTACCCGACACCGGCCGCGTCCACGACGACCTCGCCGCCCATTTCGGCGCGCTGGCACGACTGCTCGCGACGGAGCAGGGCAGGGCCCTGCTCCGGCTGAGCGCCGAACGCGACGGCACCCTGCCGGACCGCCGGCTCCCCTACTGGACCGAGCGCCTCGAACGCGGCGCCGCCATGGTGCGCCGGGGCGTCGAGCGCGGCGAACTCGCACCGGACACCGACCCGGGCCTCGTCATCGAGGCCGTCAGCGGCGCCCTGTTCACCCGCGCCCTCATCAGCGGCGCCCCGGTGGACGAGGACTTCGCGGCACGGCTCGTCGACCTCGTTCTGGCCGGCGCGCTCCCGAAGCCCCGCCCGGCCGCCGACGCCGCTCCCGTCCCCCTCGACTCCTGACCGCTCCCCGCCCCGCCCCCGCCGCTCCCGGTGCCGGTCCGGGCCGCCGGGCCGCCTTCGTGCGCGACGGAGCGCCCGGTCCCGCCCCGGAGGGGCCCGGGCAGCCGCGACGGCGACCGGCTTCCGACTTGATAGGCAAGTGAACACTTGCCTATGGTGGAGGGGTGGCAGACGATGTGTTCAAAGCACTGTCCGACCCGACCCGCAGGACGATCCTCGACGAGCTGACGGAACGGAACGGCCAGACGCTGTTCGAGATCTGCGCGCGCCTGGCCACGAAACACGGGCTGGGATCGTCACGCCAGGCGATCAGTCAGCACCTCGCCGTCCTGGAGGCCGCCGGCCTCGTACGGACGCGGCGCGAGGGCCGCCGCAAGTTCCACGACCCCACCCCCGAACCGCTTGAGCAGATCGTCACCCGCTGGCTCAGGCCCCGCACACCGGAGACCGGACCATGAAGATCTACATGACCCAGGTGTTCGTCGACGACCAGAGCGAGGCCGAGCGCTTCTACACCCAGGTGCTCGGCTTCGTGAAGAAGAACGACATCCCGCTCGGCGGCGGCGCCCGGTGGCTGACCGTCGTCTCGCCCGAGAACCCCGGGGGCACCGAGCTGCTCCTGGAGCCCTCCGGCCACCCCGCGGTCCCGCCGTACAAGCGGGCACTGTTCGAGGACGGCATCCCGGCCGCCTCCTTCGAGGTCGCCGACGTGCACGCGGAGGCCGCCCGACTGCGCGGGCAGGGCGTGGAGTTCACCCAGGAACCGGCCGAGATGGGTCCGGTCACCACCGCGGTGTTCGACGACACCTGCGGCAACCTCGTCCAGATCGTCCAGCACAACGGCTGACCCGGGCCGGACGGCCGGGCCGCCCGCCGACGCGGGTGACCGCGTCCCCCTCCCGGCGGAACCCCGCCCCGCGGATCACGGGGGCGGGGTGTAGCCGCGGGCGCGGACGTGGCGATGGGCGAGCGCGGTGAAGGCGCGGGCGGCGGCACCGCGGTAGGCGCCTTCGCGGTGCAGGAGGGTGGCCGTGCGGGACGGCAGGGGCGGGTCGAGGGGAACGGGGGTGAGGCGGGGGTGGTCGTGGGTGACGGCGTCGGGCAGGACGGTGGCCAGCGAGGTGCGCTGGACGATCTCGACGAGGGCCTGGACGGAGTTGGCCTCGACCGCGACGCGGGGGGCGATCCGGTGCCGGGCGAAGTACGCGTCGATGTGGGCCCGGGTGGCGAAGTCGCCGCTGAGGAGGGCGAGCCGGGTGTCCTCCAGGGCCCGTACCGGCAGAGGATCCGGCCCCGTCCGGGAGGGGAGGGTGGCGGTGACGAGACCGAGGGTCTCGGTGAAGAGCGGCATCGCGGCGACACCGGGCAGGTGGGCTCCGGCGAAGGCGATGCCGAGGTCGAGGTCGTCCGCGAGCAGGGCCGCCTCGACACGGTCCTGGGTCGTCTCGGTCAGGACCAGGTCCACGCCCTGGTGGAGGGCGTGGAGTTCGGCGGTGAGCGGGCCGACGAGGTAGGCGGTGAAGGTGGGGGTGACGCCCAGGCGCAGGTCGCCGCGCGAGAGGTCCTGGACGTCGTGGACGGCGCGTTCGGCGGCGGCCAGGTCGCGCAGCGCGCGGCGGGCGTGATCGGCGTAGACGGCACCGGCGTCGGTGAGGCGCACCGTACGGCCGGTGCGGTCCAGCAGCTGTACGCCCAGGGTCCGTTCCATCTGCTTGACCTGCTGGGAGAGCGTGGGCTGGGAGATGTGCAGGTCCTCGGCGGCGCGGGTGAAGCTGCCGTGCTCGGCGACGGCGAGCAGATAGCGCAGGTGACGCAGTTCCAGAGCGGCCATGAGATCCACTATAGGCGGAAGCAATAAGAGGGAGGCACGCCAACCCCTTTTCTCTATAGACGCAGGTCGCGCGGGGCGGATCCCGTCCGACCCCCGGGGCTCGACCAGCGGATCCCGTCCGCCCCCGGGGCCCGACGGTTGCCGCGGGGAACGGCCTCGCGGGACCTCGCCGGAGGCGTCGCCCGTTTCCGGCGCGCCCTCCCTCCGGCCGGGGCGGGCCCCCTCACCCGTCCGGCCGCGCGCGTCCGGCTTCACCGGGAGGCCGGTGAGCATGGACCGGAACGGGCGTTCCCCGTGTCACTCGTTGCGGTAAGGAGGGCACGCACCCGGCGAGTACGCGGCGGGGCGGCTCCATGATCGGGACAGCGGCGCCGCTCCGGCGCCCCCGTCCGAACACGCGATCCTGGGGGTTCAGAGTATGACGCCGGCTTCACGACCGGACCGTCGCCTCGACGAGCAGGCGGTCCTGCTCGCGGCGGGCCTGGCCGATCTGGCGGTGAGCGCCGTCGGTTCGGCCGCCGGAACGCTCCGGCGGCTGCTGCGCCGCTCCGACGGCGCCGACCTGGTGCGGGAGGCGGAGGAGGACCTGATGGCCCGCGGCCGGCTCGTCCTGGACCGGTACACGGCCGCGCCCCCGGCGCATCTGGAAGTGCTCGCCCAGCACGTGCTCACCCGGCGCGCGGTCGTCGGCGACGATGTCTGACCAGGAGCCGGCCGCTTTCAGGGCGCGCGTCGACGCCGTCCTGAGCACCCTCCTGACGGAGGAGGCCGAGCGTCTGTGCGCGATCGACGGCCTCCTGGAACCCGTCGCGGAACAGTTGCGGTGCGCGGCCGGACAGGGGAAGCGGCTGCGGGCGGCGTTCTGCTACTGGGGCTGGCGGGCGGCGGGACAGCCCGACAGCGACACCCTCCTGCGGGCCGCCGCCTCGATGGAGCTGGTGCACGCCGCGGCGATCGTCCACGACGACCTCATCGACGACAGCCCGCTGCGCCACCACCGGCCCACCGTCCACGTCGCCCTGCGCACCCCGCTGGCCGGGCGGCCCCGCGAGCGCGCCGGCGCCCGTTCGCTGGCCATGCTGGTCGGTGACCACCTGATGGCGCTCGCGGGACAGCTGTTCGCCACCAGCGGCCTGCCCGCCGCCTACCTGGCGCGCGCCCGGCCGCTGTGGGCGGACCTGGCCCGCGACCTGATCGCGGGCGAGTGCCTGGAGATCCTGCGCACCGGCACCCTCCCGGACACGGACGCCTCCCTGAAGGTGATCCGCTACAAGACCGCCAAGTACACCGTCGAGCACCCGCTGCTCATCGGCGGTCTGCTCGCCGGGGCCGCGCCGCGCCTGCGGGACGGGCTGTCCGCGTACGGGCTGCCGCTCGGGGAGGCGTTCCAGCTCCGCGACGACCTGCTGGGTCTGTTCGGCGAGCCGGAGCGCACCGGCAAGGCCGGTCTGGACGACATCCGGGGCAACCGCCCCACCGCCCTGCTGGCCGAGGCGTGGCGAGCCGCCACGCCCGCGCAGCGCGACCGGCTGCGGGACGTGCTGGGGCGCCGGGACGCCGACCACCGGCACCTGATCCGCTTCCGGGAGCTGCTGGTGGACCTCGGAGCACCCGAACGGGTCGAGGAGATGATCGGCTCGCGCGTGCGGGAGGCCCTTCGCGTCCTGACCGGACTCGACGTGCCCGCGCACGCCCGGCGGGCGCTGAGCGATCTCGCGCGGTCGGCCACCGACCGCCGGCACTGACCCCCTCCCCCGCGCGGCGCCAGGTGCCGCCGTGCGGGGCCCGCAGAGAAGGACGTTGTCTGATGATCCACACCCGGGCGTCGATGGACGCCCTGCGCCAGTCGGGCGACGAGCTCGCCGACGCCGTCGTGGCCACGCTGTTCGAGCGGGGGGAGGTGGGCAGGTTCAACGCGCTGATGCGTTACGTCTCCACCGCCGGCGCTCCCCTGCCCGAGGGTCTGCCCGACGTCGCCCGCGAATACCTCCGGACCACCGGTGTGCCGCCGGACTGGGTGGACTGGACGGAGATGGAGAAGGCGCGGCTGTTCTTCATCGACAACAACGTGCACATCTCCACCGCGCTGTCCTTCGCCTCCATGCCCGCCTGCTACGTCGTCCCCCACGTGGCGAAGCTGCTGTCGGCCACCCACGGCCTGAACTATCCGTCGAAGCGGATGGCGGAGACCGGCCAGTTCACCGTCTACCTCATGCGGCCCGACGCCTTCGAGGCCGGCGGCCGCTTCGTCCCGGCCGCGCAGAAGGTCCGCCTGCTGCACGCCTCCATCCGCCACCACCTGAAGCGGGAGGGCCTCTGGGACACCGCCGCGCTCGGGACGCCGATCTGCCAGGAGGACCTGATCGGCGGGCAGATGTTCTTCTCCCTGCTCGTCCTCGACAGCCTGCACCGGCTCGGCATCCACATGTCGGTCGAGGGCGCGGAGGCGTACTTCTACGCCTGGCGCGTGGTCGGCGCCATGCTCGGCGTCGAGCAGGACGCCGCGCCCGGGACCCTGGAGGAGGCGCGGCAGTTCCTCGACCTGTACATGATCCGCCACATGGGCCCCTCCGACGAGGGTGCCCATCTGACCCGCCAGCTGATCGACCTCTACGAGGAGGTCGTCCCCGGCACCTTCTTCGACCCCATCGTCTCGGCCCTCATCCGCTACCTGATCGGGGACACCTGCGCCGACTGGCTCCAGGTCCCCCGCACCGCGTGGGACGGCGTCGTCAAGGCCGTACCCGGTCTGCTGGGCGTCCTGGAGTCCATCGAGGACGGATCACCGCTGGGCGCCTGGGCGCTGGACCGCCTCGGCCACCTCACCACCGTCCTCGAACTGTCCTCCCTCACCCGGGGCCGCGTCATGCACTACGCCATCCCCGAGCACCTGAAGAAGGACTTCGGCGTCTCCGACGGCGTACCCCGTACCCACCGGTGGGCGCCGCCGGCCCCCACTCCCACGTCCTGACGGACCGAGGCACGGGTGCGCCCGGTGGCTTCCGTCCTGTGGGGAGGGGAGCCGCCGGGCGTGCTGGTGTGTGGTGTGTGGGGGTGGGGGGTTATGCGTGGCGGTGGGTGTGTCGGTTGCCGGTGATCAGGCGGTAGAGGGCGAGGAGGATGACGGAGCCGACGATGGCGGCGATCCAGGTGGAGATCTCGAAGAAGCCGTCGACGGAGTCGACACCGAAGATCACCTTGCCGAGCCAGCCGCCCAGGAGGCCGCCGGCGATGCCGATGAGCATGGTGATGATGATGCCGCCGGGGTCCTTGCCCGGCATCAGGGCCTTGGCGATGGCGCCGGCGATCAGGCCGATGAGGATCCACGCGATGATGCCCATGACGGTTCTCCTTTTTGTCACATAAAGACCGTGTCAGTTCATCGTCTGCACCGAACCCGCCCGCCTAAACGCCCCCCACCCCGACGAAAACCCAACCCCACCACCCAGGGCGCCCGGACGATCACGAGCGGCACGCGCCGCCACGGGCCACGGGCCGGCGCAGGGCAGGCTACGGACGCGCCCGGACGTACGCGCTGCCCCCGGACCCGCTCGTGCCTACGCGGCGCCCTCGGCGGAGTCCTCTTCGACGCCCTCCTCGGCACCCCCGTCGGGGAAACCGGCCCCGCCGGGCTTCCCGTCGCCCGCCAGGGCTCCGGCGAAGCCGCCCATGATCTCCTCCAGATTCAGCTCGGTGGCTCCGGCCGGGACCGTGGGCCTGGTGCCGGCGCTCACCCTCAGCACCAGTCCGAACTTCTTGACCTCGGCGCTCTCGGCCAGCTTGGCGAGATCGACGTACACCTCGGTCAGCTCACCGTTCTTGAGCGTGAAGTCGGCCGCGACCTCGGCGTCGGGGGCGTCCCGCAGGTCCGCGTCGGAGGGCAGGTCCATGCCGGGCGGCAGGTCCTTGGCGAGCGGACGGATCTGGCCGATCATCTTGGTGACCAGCGTGCGGAACGGGGCCGTGGCGGTGACGTGCTCGGTGCCGTCCTTGCTCCCGGAGGTCTTGAAGCCGACCTCCCGGGCGACGACCCCGCGCAGGGCCTCCAGGAGCTTCTTCCGGGTCCCGGCGTCCAGCGAGGTCTCCGGCGACGGCCCGGAGCCGGACGCTCCGCCGTCCCCCCGGTCGGCCCGGCCCATCTCCCGGCCCACCTTCTCCAGTTCACGGGTGCTGAACGTGACCCACTCCCCCTCCAGCACCTTCTTGAGGCCCTTGGCCTCCGGGGGCAGCTCGTTGACGGGCGGCAGGGGGGAGCCCGTCGCCTTGGCGAGGGCGTCGGCGTCGGACCGGACGTAGACGTCGTCACCGACGACCCGGTACTCGAAAAGGTCTCCGGAGGGGTTGCTGACCTTCATGGCCACCCCCACGAAGTCCTTCTCCTCGGACTCGTCGAGCGGCTTCAGCGACTCCACCGTGAAGCTGATCTTCGCACCGCTGATCAGCTCGGCGAGCTCGTCGGGGATCTCCTCGCCGGGCTCCGGATCCGACTCGGCGTCCAGGTGCCCGAGGGTCTTCGTGTCGGCGTCCAGATCCAGCTCGAAGGAGACCGACGTCTTCTTTCCCAGCTTCTCGAATGCCTGGTCCAGCTTCTTTCCGGCGGACATCTGCTCCGCCGTGCCGCAGGCGGCCGAGCCCACCAGGACGGCGCCGACGACTGCGGTGGCGGTGAGGGTCTTGCGTATGGCGGTGATGATGCTCTCCTTGTGTGTCCGGCCACCTGAGTGACCGTTCAGGAGACTCGCACCTCCTCCCCAAGGTTGCCCCCGGCGCCCCGCCCTGTTCCCGTCGTGCCGGAACGTCCGGAGGTTTCGTGCCCGCTCCGGGTGCGCGCGGCCCCGCCGGGTCTCACCGCAGGAGGGCCGCCCCCACCGCGGCCGCCCCCGCGAGGACGAGGACCACGACGACGTGGATCGCCACGTCAAGCCTTCCCCAACGGTGTTCGGCCGCGAGGTCCAGGGTGAAGTCGGCCGGGTCGGCGGGCATGTGGTGGACCGTCACGTCACGGCCGTACGCGTCCTCGGGGTCCGGGAACGACGAGGTGCAGTGGGCCGTGACGACCGTGCCCTCGCGGGTGGTGAAGGACACCACCGGCGTGAGGGTGGTGGAGGTGTAGCCGTCCGCGTCGGTGCCGACGTCCTTGAGCACCGCGACGATCCGGCCCCGGACGGCGTCCATCGCGGCCGGCCGGTCGGCACGGCGGCGGCCCGCGCGTAGGGTCCCGGGCAGGTGGGCGGCGGTGACGACGGCCGGCGGCCCGCCGGAACCGATCAGCGCCCAGGGCCAGCCCCGGTCGATCGCGGTGAGGGCCACCAGGCCGGCGCAGACCAGGAAGACGGCGAAGTTCGGCAGGGCGAGTCCACGGCTCGGCCGCTCGGGGGCGCGGGAGAAGCGGTAGGCGTGCGGCCTGCCGCGCGGATGGCTGACCCCGATCTCCCGGCCCGTCCACGCCACGGTGATCGGCTCGCCCCGGTCGCCGTCGTTCGTCACGGTGACCTCCTGGCCGGTGGCCGGATCGCGGTAGGAGACGACCACCGCTATCCCGCCCTTCCGGGAGCCGCCGTGCCGGGGCTCGCGCACCCGTACGATCCGGCCCGTCAGGCGGACCGTGCGCTGGGCCCCGGTCACTCCGGCCAGCGACCGTCCGTAGCCGGCGAGTGCCACCGCGCCCCAGGCCACGCACCACAGCGTCAGACAGTCGTGCCAGTCCACGCGTCCCCCTTCCACGAGTTCTCGGATCATCCGCCGGTGCGCCGCAGGACCTTCCCCCGGCCGTCCGTCTCCAGTGAGCCCGTGCCACCGTCACCGGTCACGGTGACCCGGAGGGTGAGCGCGCCGGTGACGCCGTCGACGGTGATCTGCCAGGTCCGCGGGGCGCCGACACCGGGGGTGGTCCCGGCCTCCTCGACCAGGGCGGGGAGGCGCTCGTAGGGCAGGGAGCGCGGGTCGAATCCGGGGGCCGGGGTGCCGCCGGGCGCGAAGACGACCGTCAGCAGGCGCTCCTGGACGACGACGGTGAGGGCCCGGCGGTGGTTCCCGGTTTCGAGGAGCGAGTCGACGGCCCTGCGCAGTTCGCCCCGGTCGAGCATCGAGCGGCCCTGTCCCGGGACGACCGTGCCGATCGCCGAGGTCACGACCGCCGTGGACGTCGAGGAGGAGGAAGGGGCGGGCGGTTCGGGGGAGGCGCCGTCCGTGCCGGAGCCGAGCAGGTCCGCGCGCGACAGCGACAGGACCACGACGGCCGCGCCGAGCAGGAGCCCCAGGAGCGTGAGGAAACCACCGGCGCAGCCCTCCGGGCTCTCGCTCTTCAGCACCGGACCGGCCACCGGGTCCAGGACGGTCGCGGCGGCCCGGTCCTCCCACCGGGGCGTCGGCCGCCTCACGATCCGTACCCGCCACGGACGGTCGGGCGGGTACTCGACCACCACGGTGCCGCGCGGCCGGTGGTCGGGGAGTTCGGAGCGGTGGACCTCCTGCCGGATCTCCACGCGGTACGCGGGCGCCCCGTCCGGCACGACGGTCAGCACGAACCGCACCGGTACGTCGCTGTCCTCGCCCCGGGTCGCCTCCATGCTCTCGATCACCGCGAGCGCCGTGCGGGGCGCGACGGCCGCCTCCCGGGCGCGGCGCCGCGCGCCGGCGAGGAAGAAGACCAGTCCGTAGGCCGCGGGCAGGGCCAGACTGGCGACGATCAGCGGCGCCCTCCCGGTGGCGCAGCCGGCGACGAAGCCGGCCAGCGACGCGCCGATGACACCGCCCGTCAGGAACCCGAGGGCGAGGCGCGCGGGCGTGTCGCGCCTGGGCGGCGCGCTCACGGTGGTCACCATGCGGATGATTGTGCACGTCCCGGACGACGGCCGACAGCCCCGGGACGGCCTCGTGTCCACGGCGGTACCGCCCCGGCCGGTACGGCCGTCGGCGGCCCCGGCGGGATCCCGGACCGGCGGGCGGGGGTGCCGGGGCGTCCGTCCCTCCTCACTGAACGCCGACTGAACCGGACCATGCGGCTAGACAACGTTGTCATAGACCGTGCACAGTGGGATTCCGCTGTTCGTTTCGTTCTGGGAGGTCGGGCGTGAGGGTGTACGGAGCACTGGACATCGGGGGCACGAAGATCGCCGGGGCCCTCGTCGAGACCGGAGGACGCCTGGTCGCACGGGCGCAGCGGCCCACCCCCGCCCGGGAACCGGCCGCCTCGCTGATGGCCGCGGTGTCCGCCGTCCTCGACGACCTGGCGGCGCACCCGGAGTGGACCGCGCTCTCCTGCTTCGGGATCGGCAGCGCGGGGCCCGTGGACACCGCGACGGGAACCGTGAGCCCGGTGAACATCCCCGCCTGGCGCGCCTTCCCCCTCGTCGACCGGGTGCGGAGCCATCCGGCGATGCCTCCGGGCCTGCGCCCCGTACTGGTCGGGGACGCCGTCGCGATGACGGCGGCGGAGCACTGGACGGGAGCCGCGAAGGGGGTCGCGAACGCCCTGTGCATGGTCGTCTCCACCGGCGTGGGGGGCGGGCTCGTGCTGGGCGGGAACGTCCACGCGGGCAGGACGGGCAACGCGGGCCACATCGGCCACATCACCGTCGACCAGAACGGGCCGGTGTGCCCGTGCGGGGCGCGCGGCTGCGTCGAGCGGTACGCCAGCGGCACGGCGATCGCGACCCACGCCCTGGAGTCCGGCTGGATTCCCCCGGAGGGCTCCCCCGCCTCCGCCCGGGAGGTCGCCCTGTCGGCCCGCGCGGGCGACCCCGGGGCGCTCGCCGCCTTCGACCGGGCCGGGCGGGCCCTGGCGGCGGCCGTCGCCGCCGCCTCCGCGCTCGTCGAACTCGATCTGGTGGTGATCGGCGGCGGGGTCGCCCAGTCGGGCGAGACGCTCTTCGCGCCGCTGCGCCGCCACCTGACGTCGTACGCCGTGCTGGACTTCACCCGCGACGTCCCGGTGGTGCCCGCCGGGCTCGCCCTCGACGCCGGCCTGATCGGGGCGGCGGCCGTCGCCGCGAACGCGACGGGCACCTTCCGCGCGGGCGCCGGCGCGACGGATCCCGCCTTCTCCTGACGCCCGGCGACGGCCCGGAATCGTGACGCCGCCGGTCCGACGGCCCGACACCCGGCCCTCCCTGCCGTGGCACACCCGCGGAAGGGCGTCCTCGCGTTCCGCCCCGCACCTCCCCCCTCTCCGCACCCGCTCCCAGGACACGAAGTGAACCTCCTCCAGAACACCGTCCGTTCCTACGACTGGGGCTCCACCACCCTGCTGCCCGGCCTCATGGGCGTGCCGCCCACCGGGGAACCCCAGGCCGAACTGTGGATGGGCGCCCATCCCGCCGCTCCGTCCCGGATCCGGAAGGACGGGGCGCTGGTTCCGCTGGACCGGGTCATCGGCGTGGACCCGGAGGGCGAACTGGGGACGGCCGTCCTGCGGCGGTTCGGGCCGAGGCTGCCCTTCCTCCTCAAACTGCTGGCCGCCGGAGCCCCGCTGTCCGTGCAGGTGCACCCCGACCTCGCCCAGGCCCGGGCCGGTTTCGAACGGGAGAACGCGCTCGGCGTCCCCCTGGACGCGCCCCACCGCACCTACCGGGACGCCCAGCACAAGCCCGAGATGATCGTCGCCCTGACCCCGTTCCGGGGGCTGTGCGGGTTCCGGGCCCCCGGGCAGTGCGCCGAGCTGCTGGACACCCTCGGCGTCCCGGGGCTGCGGCCGTACGCCGGGACGCTGCGCGCCGCCCCCGGGACGGAGGCCCTGGCCGGGGTGTTCCGTGCCTTCCTCCGCCCGCCGGCCGGCCTGCTCGACGCGGTCACCGAGGCGCTGACGACGTCCGCCGGGCCGTACCGGAGCGACATCGCCGCCTACGCCCGGGTCGCCCGCGCCCATCCGGGCGACCCGGGCCTGCTGTCCGCGCTTATGCTCCGGTATGTCGAACTCGCCCCGGGAGAAGGCCTGTTCCTGGGGGCCGGTGTTCCGCACGCGTACCTCTCGGGGCTCGGCGTGGAGATCATGGCCGGTTCCGACAACGTCCTGCGCTGCGGGCTCACCTCCAAGCACATCGACGCGGACGAACTCGTCAGGGTCGTCCGCTTCACCGCGCCGCCGACGCACGTGCTCACCCCGCACGAGGAGGAGGGGGAGGAGGTCTACCCGGCGCCCGTCGACGACTTCCGGCTGTCGCGGCTCCGGCCCCGCCCCGGCGAGCCGCCCCGGCCGCTCGCCCTCGACGCCCCGCAGATCGTCCTCTGCACCGAGGGGGAGATCTCCGTCTCCGGCGCCGAGGGGGTGCTGCGCATCGGCCCCGGCCGCTCGGTCTACCTGTCCGCGGGCACCGAAGCCGTTCTCGGCGGTACCGGAACGGCCTATCGCGCCACGACCGGGACCGCCGCCCGCCCTTGACGGAAACGCCTTTCGAGAACAAAACCAAAGCTAAACTTAACCGGTTATGTCAGCTCTCTTGTTATCGATCGCTCCATCCCCCTAGCCTCAACTCGGCCGCAAGACGCCGGTGACATACATGCCGACCGACCGGAGGCAATGGAATTCCACCCGCGCCGACGGCCGCCCCTCTTGTCCGGCACGAGCCGCAACAACGCGCCGGACAGCGGGGCCGACGGTGGTCCGCCCGTCGCCCGACGGATTCCGCCGGGGGCACACCGCCCCGTCGGGCCGCCGCTCCACCCCATGTCAGGAACGGTCGCGCCGGCTCCTTCCGGCCACGGGCGCGGCACCGAGTTGGGAGTACCCCATGAACAGGACACCGTTCTTCCAGGCGGCGGCACTGCTCGCCGCCGCCGCCACGATCACGGCGCTTCCCGGCGCGGCCCACGCCGCCGGCCCCGCCACCCCGGGTTTCCGCGTCGTGGACGGAAGGCTCGTCGACGCCACCGGCCAGGACTTCGTCCTCCGCGGGGTCAACCACGCGCACACCTGGTACGCCGACCGCACGGAGCGTGCCCTGTCCGACGTCAAGGCGCTCGGGGCCAACTCGGTCCGCGTGGTCCTCGGCACCGGCACCCGGTGGACGAAGAACGACGCGGCGGACGTCGCGGACGTCGTGGCCCGGTGCAAGGCCAACCGGCTGATCTGCGTCCTGGAGGCGCACGACACCACCGGTTACGGCGAGCAGGGCGGCGCGGCCTCCCTCTCCGAGGCCGTCGACTACTGGCTGGAGGTGGCGAGCGCCCTCAAGGGCCAGGAGAAGTACGTCATCGTCAACCTCGGCAACGAGCCGTACGGCAACAGCGGTTACGCCGCCTGGACGCAGGACACCAAGAACGCCATCGGCCGGCTGCGCGCCGCCGGTCTCGACCACACCCTGATGGTCGACGCGCCCAACTGGGGCCAGGACTGGTCGCACACCATGCGCGACAACGCGCCCGCCGTCTTCGCCTCCGACCCCGACCGCAACACCGTCTTCTCCGTCCACATGTACGGCGTGTACGACACCGCCGCCGAGGTCGAGGAGTACCTCGGCAGCTTCGTCGACCGCGGGCTGCCCGTCGTCGTGGGGGAGTTCGGACACGACCACTCGGACGGCGACCCCGACGAGGACGCCGTCATGGCCACCGCGCGCCGGCTGGGCCTCGGCTACCTGGGCTGGTCCTGGAGCGGCAACGGCGGCGGCGTCGAGTACCTCGACCTCGCCGAGGGTTTCGACGCCTCCCGGCTCACCGCCTGGGGCGAGCGGCTGTTCAACGGCCCGGACGGCATCCGCCCGACCTCGCGCGAGGCCGGTGTCTACGGAGACGGCGGCCATGGGAACGGCTGCTCCGTCGCCTACCGCCTCCACAGCTGGGGCACCGGCTTCAACGCCGACGTCACCGTCCGCAACACCGGCGCGCTGCCCCTCAAGGGCTGGAAGCTCGAATTCGCCCTCCCGGACGGCAACACCGTGAACTCCTCCTGGAACGCCGTCGTCACCCAGGACGGCCGGCAGGTCCGTGCCACCGGCCGACCCTGGACCGAGGTCGTCCCCGCCGGAGGAGCCGTGAGCTTCGGCCTCAACGCCACGGGCCCCGGCGCCGTGCCCACCGCCTTCAGCCTCGACGGGGTCGCCTGCGCCAAGGAGTGACCGGGGCCGCACCCGCCGCGCCGGGTGCGCGGAGGAGCGGCTTCCCGGTCACGCTCCCGGCCGGGGAGCCGCTCCTCGTCCTCTCCCCCACCGGGCCTCTACGAGGGCCGTGCCTCCCCGGGGCACGGCCCTCGTCGGCGTCGCGGACCGGGCCGTCCCCGTGACGACCCGGCTACCGGCACCGGGGCGGACCCGTGGAGCCCCGCGGCGTCAGGGACGGCGTCGGGACCTGGACGGCTCCCTCGCGGGTGCCCTCGATGACTCCGAACAGGGTCCGGGCCACCTCCTCGCCGAACCGGTGGACGTCGTGGCTCATGGCCGACAGGGGCGGGTGGGTGAGCCGGCACAGCTGGGAGTCGTCCCAGGCGAGCAGGGAGACGTCGTCCGGCACCACGAGTCCCATCTCGGCCGCCACCGCGGCGCCGGCGACGGCCATGATGTCGTTGTCGTACACGATCGCCGTCGGACGGTCGGGGGACATCAGGAGGCCGCGGGTCGCCCGTGCCCCCTCCTCCCCCGCGAACCCCGTGGACACCTGACGGCGTCCGTCCAGACCCAGCTCCGCCATGGTGGCCTCGAACGCCGCCGCGCGGATGCCGCTGTGCCCGAGGCCGGACGGACCGCCGACGCGGGCGATGCGCCGGTGGCCGAGCGCGGCGAGGTACCGCACCGCCTCGCCGGCGGCGGAGGCGTCGTCGGTCCAGACCGAGGGGAATCCGCCGGTCAGAGAAGGGTGCCCGACGGCGACCACGGGCATGCCGAGGGCCCGCAGGGGCGGGACGCGGGGGTCGTCCCGGTGGAAGTCCACCAGGATCGCCCCGCCGACGGTCCGGCTGCGCCACCACCCCTCGTACAGCTCCGTCTCCTCCTCCAGGTCGCGGACCAGACGGAGCAGCAGGGAACAGGAACGCCCGGCCAGGACGTCCTCGATGCCGGAGATGAACTCCATGTAGAACGGTTCCAGTCCGAGCAGCCGGGCCGGCCGGCAGAGCGCGAGCCCCACGATGCCCGCCCGCCGGCCGGAGAGGTTGCGCGCGGTCTGATGGGGGGTCCAGCCGAGCTCCTCGGCGGCCCCGAAGATGCGCTCCCGGGTCGACGGGGAGACCCCGGGCCTGTTGTTGAACGCCATGGAGACGGCCCCCTTGGAGACCCCCGCCCGCGCGGCCACGTCATTGATCGTGACACGCGGGCGGGAGACGCGGGGGGCCGGGGAACTCACGCCGCTCCCACGCTGAACAGGGCGCGGCGGACGGCCGCCACGTCGTCACCGGCCCAGCCCGTGACGGCGATGCGCGCCTCGTCCCCGGGCAGCAGGGTGATCAGCCCCCGGTCGGCGCGGGCCGCGGGCGCCAGCCGGTCGGGCTGGAGCAGCAGGTCGCGCACCAGGCTCCGCGCCGTGACCACCACGTCGACGGCGTCGCCCCCGGCACGGGGTTCGAGCCGTACGTCGTACGCGGGCGCCGGGTAGGCGAACTCCTTGTCGGGTACGGGGAAGTGGACCGCCCGGCGGCCGTCGGCGTCGGCGACGAGGAACTCCTTCGCCGAGCCGGGACCGGGAAGGAGCGAGGCGGGGACCACCAGCCTGACCACCGTCCGGGGAGCCGCCTCCAGCTCGAAGGACGCCTCGCGCAGGACGCCGCCGTCCACGTCCAGGCGGCGCAGGAGGACCGTCGTGCGCCAGACGGAGGCGGACTGGTTGTCCAGGGCGAGCACCGGCCCCTCCCCGGCGGGGACGAGGCTGAGCAGCCGGTCCGCGTAGACCCGGCGCAGCTCGTGGTAGAGCGGCTTGAACCGGCCGTCGCCGTCGATCGCGGCCCAGGAGCTGACCGGCCAGCAGTCGTTGAGCTGCCACACCACGGTGCCGGCGCACCGTGGCCAGTGGGAGCGCCAGTGCTCGATGCCCGCGGCCACGGCCCGTGCCTGGACGACCTGGGCGAGGTAGTGCCAGCGGTCGAAGTCCTCCTCCGGCAGGGCGAAGTGGCGTGCGATGCCCCGGTTCAGCTTGCCGTTCCCGTCCTCGGCCTTCTGGTGGTGGAGCATGCCGGGAGAGTCCGGGGCGAGCTCCTCCCCGGGCAGCGCGCGATGGAGGGTGGCGAGGGCGGGCGGGGCCTGCCAGCCGAACTCGGCGCAGAAGCGGGGGACGTCCGCCCGGTACGCGGCGTAGTCCTGGCGGTTCCACACCTCCCAGGAGTGGTGGGTGCCGTGGGCCGGGTCGTTGGGGTGGTGGTCCCAGGATCCGGACCAGGGGCTGCCCGCCGTGTACGGACGGGTCGGGTCCAGTTCGGCGACGACCCTCGGCAGGACGCCGAGGTAGTAGCCCTCGCCCCAGGAGTCGCCGGCCAGCGGCGCCTCCCAGTCCCAGTCGCGGAAGCCCCAGAGGTTCTCGTTGTTGCCGTTCCACAGGACGAGGCTGGCGTGCGACATGAGGCGGACAACGTTGTCCCTGGCTTCCGCCTCGACCTCGCCGCGCAGGGGCTGCTCCTCCGGGTAGGCGGCGCAGGCGAAGAGGAAGTCCTGCCAGACCATCAGCCCCAGTTCGTCGCAGGCGTCGTAGAAGGCGTCGTCCTCGTAGATGCCGCCGCCCCAGACGCGGACCAGGTCGATGTGGGCCCCGGCGGCCTGGGCGAGCCGGGTCCGGTAGCGCTCCGGTGTGATCCGCGAGGGCAGCACGTCGTCCGGTATCCAGTTGACGCCGCGCGCGAAGATCCGCACGCCGTTGACGACGAAGGTGAAGCCGGTGCCGTGTTCGTCGGCGGAGCGGTCGATCTCCACGGTGCGGAAGCCGATGCGCCGCGTCCAGGTGTCGAGCGTGGCCCCCCCGGCGTCCAGCAGGGTCACGCCGAGCGTGTAGAGCGGCTGCTCACCGTGGCCCCGGGGCCACCACAGCTCGGGGTCGGGCACCTCCAGGAGGAGAACGGCCTCGTCCCCCCCGCACGCGGTCTCGGCGTCCACGGTGGTTCCGCCTCCGTCCACCGACGCCCTGACGGTCAGGGGGCGGTCCGCGCCGCTCGCCGTGCGGTCGAGACGGATCCGCAGTTCGACGCGGCCGGCCGGCCCGTCGACGGTGACCAGGGGTCGGACCTCGGCGAGGCGGGCGGTCGACCAGTGCTCCAGGCGGACCGGTCGCCACATGCCGGCGGTGACGACGGTGGGGCCCCAGTCCCAGCCGAAGGAGCAGGCCATCTTGCGGATGTACTGGAAGGGTTCGGGATAGACGTTCGGCCGCTCGCCCGTCAGCGCGCGGACGCGGTCGGCCTCCTCGTACGCGGAGGCGAAGCGGACCTCCAGCGGGCCGGTGCGCCCCGTGACGTCGAAGCGGTGGACGCGGTGCATGTTGCGCGTGGTGCCGAGGGAGTCGCCCGCGAGGAACACCTCGGCGGCGGTGTCCAGGCCCTCGAAGACCAGATCGGTGCGCTCGTGACCGCTGTCGTGGGTCAGCTCCGTGACGTACGACCACGCCCGCCGGCCCACCCACGCGACCTCGGTCTCGTGGTGACCGATGAAGGGGTCGGCCAGCGCGCCGGACGCCAGCAGGTCGGTGTGGACGCAGCCGGGGACGGTGGCCGGAAGCAGTGCGTCCTCGTGGCGCAGTTTCCAGCCCTCGTGCAGCTGGGTGACGTCCTTCATGATGTGGGGCTCCAATCGCCTGGCAGTGGGCGGGTGGGGTGCGGGGCGCCGGGTCGGCCGCGCCCTTGCGTGACTGTCCATGAACCGATGGGGCGTCAGGTCACTTGCGTGACTGTCGCCCGAAGGGGGCGTGACGACCCTGTGCCGTAACTTTCGAGTGGCGGCGGTAACGATTGGGCATCGCGCGGGAAATCAGCACTTTACCGGTTCACTTCCTGCTGGCATAGTGCCGACATCCCACCAGTAGGACCTGAGCCGTAACCCTGAAGGAGTTGGGCAATGGGGAAGAAGCCGATGGCGCTCACGGGCGCGCTGCTGACCGCCGCGATGCTGACCGTGGCCGGATGCGGTGGAGGAGGGGGCGCCGTCACGGGCGAGACGGCCGCCGCCCCGTCCGACCCGAAGGAGGTCTCGGGTGAGATCGAGGTCCTCACGCAGCGGACCGACCTCGTCAAGAACGGTGTCCTGAAGAAGTACGCCGCGGAGTTCAACAAGATCTACCCCAGGGTCAAGGTGACCTTCGACGGCATCACCGACTACGAGGGCGAGGTGAAGATCCGCATGAACGCCAAGGCGTACGGCGACGTGCTCCTCATCCCCGGCGCGGTGGCCAAGAACGACTACCCGAAGTTCTTCGCCCCCCTCGGCACGAGCGCCGAGATGGCGAAGTACCGCTTCAGCGACAAGACCGAGGTGGACGGCAGGGTCTACGGCATCGCCCAGTTCGGCACCGCCAACGGCTTCGTCTACAACAAGGCGCTGTGGAGGAAGGCGGGGGTCACCTCCTGGCCGAAGACCCCACGGGAGTTCCTCGCGGGCCTGAAGGCGGTCAAGGAGAAGACGGGCGCCGTCCCGTACTACACGAACTTCAAGGACGGCTGGCCGCTGACCCAGTGGACCGGCAACCTGGGCGGTGTCGGCTGCGACGCCCAGGCGAGCAACGCCCTGGCGGGAGCGGCCTCCCCCTGGAAGGCCGGCAGCGAGCTGAACACCGTCGACACCCTGCTCCACGACATCGTCGCGCAGGGCCTGTCGGAGAAGGACCCGACGACCACCAACTGGGAGGTCTCCAAGGCGCTGCTCGCCGAGGGGAAGATCGGCTCCATGATGCTGGGTTCCTGGGCGATCACCCAGATGCGGGGTGCGGCGAAGGACGCCGGCGCCGATCCGGCGGACATCGGCTTCATGCCGTTCCCCTCCCAGAAGAACGGGAAGTTCTGCGCGGCCCTGGTCTCGGACTACCAGCAGGCCGTCAGCGCCCACTCCGAGAACAAGCCGGCGGCGCGCGCCTGGATCGACTGGTTCACCGAGAAGTCGGGCTTCGCGGAGAAGGAGGGCGTCGTCTCCGCGCTGAAGTCCTCTCCCATGCCCGCCACGCTCAAGGAATTCGTTGACAACGATGTCACCTTCTTCGACCGCTCGGAGGCCAGGACGGCCGCGGTCAACGACATCGACGAGGCGGCGGAGATCGGCCTGAACAAGCAGGACTACCGCCAGAAGCTGGTCGACACCGCACGCGGGGTGGAGAAGGGCGGACTCGAGGACTTCTTCGCCGGCCTGAACAAGAGGTGGGACGAGGCGGCGAAGACCGTCGGCGACTGACGACCGGCGGAGCGGGCCCCGGCCGCACGACACCGGCCGGGGCTCCTGGACCTTCCGCAGTCGCGGACACGAAAGGCCGACATGACCGAGACAATCGACACCGCACCGGAGGACGCCGTCGTGACAGGGCGGTCCATCACGGACAAGACAGACAGGGGAAGCCGGGGCCGGCCCGCGCCCGCTGCCGGACGGCCCCGTTCCTGGCGGAACTCGCCCCTCCGGCGGATCACTCCCTGGCTCTTCCTGGCGGGACCGCTCGCGCTGCTGATCACGTTCACCTACGTCCCGGTGGCGAGCATGATCGCGTACAGCTTCACGGACTGGGACGGGGTGAGCCCGGACCGGGAGACCGTCGGTCTCGACAACTACATACGGATCTTCACCCGCCCCGAGCTCTTCCGGGTCTTCTTCGTCAGCGGCTACTACCTGGCCGCCTCCGTGGTCCAGATCGCCGTCGCGCTCTACTTCGCGGTGATCCTCAGCTTCAACCTGAAGTTCCGGAACCTCTTCAAGGGGATTCTCTTCTTCCCCTATCTCGTCAACGGCGTCGCGATCGGCTTCGTGTTCCTGTACTTCTTCCAGGACGGCGGCACGCTCGACTCGGTGCTGTCCTGGTTCGGCGTGACCACCGACCACCCGTGGCTCGGGGACCCCGTCTCCGCCAACATCTCCCTCGCGGGCGTGTCCGTCTGGCGCTTCACCGGACTGAACTTCGTGCTCTTCCTCGGAGCCATCCAGTCCATCCCCGGGGAACTGTACGAAGCGGCCGAGCTGGACGGCGCCGGCCGGTGGCAGCGGTTCCGGCACATCATCGCGCCGGGCATCAAGCCCGTCATCAGCCTCAGCGTCATCCTGGCGATCTCCGGGTCCCTCTCGGTCTTCGAGATCCCGTACATCATGACCGGCGGCGCGACCGGCACCCAGACCTTCGTCATCCAGACGATCAAGCTCGCGTTCCAGTTCAACAAGACCGGCCTGGCCTCGGCCGCGGCCGTGGTGCTGCTCCTGATCATCCTGCTGATCACCTGGATCCAGCGCCGGCTCGTGCCCGACGACAAGGTGGACCTCGTATGACCCCCGACCTCACCGCGACCCCGGCGCCCGCCCGCGCCTCCGGACGCCGTCTCTCCGCCGGGACCGTGCTGACCTACCTGTCCCTGATCGCCGCCGCGGCGGTGGTCCTGCTGCCGCTGGCCGTCGTCCTCCTCACGTCGCTCAAGACGTCGGAGGAGGTCGGCGACGGTGGTGCGCTGTCCCTGCCCGGGAACTGGCTGAACTTCGACAACTACGTCACCGCGTTCACCGACGGCCACCTGCTCATGGCCTTCGGGAACACCGCGTTCATCCTGTTCTTCTCCATCGGCGGCACCGTGATCATCGGCTCGATGACCGCCTACGCGGTGGACCGTTTCGACTTCCGGGCCAAGAAACTCGTGATGGCGCTCTTCCTCGTCGCCACCCTGGTCCCCGGCGTCACCACCCAGGTCGCGACCTTCCAGGTCGTCAGCGGCTTCGACCTGGTCAACACCCGGTGGGCACCGATCCTGTTGTACATGGGGACGGACATCGTCTCCGTCTACATCTTCCTGCAGTTCATCAGGGGCATCCCCGTCTCCCTGGACGAAGCCGCCCGGCTCGACGGCGCCCACACCTTCACGATCTACCGGAAGATCATTTTCCCGCTGCTGAAACCGGCGATCGCCACCGTCGTCATCATCAAGGGCATCACCACCTACAACGACTTCTACATTCCCTTCCTCTACATGCACTCCGAGGACCTCGACACGATGTCCACCGCGCTCTTCCGCTTCAAGGGCCCCTTCGGCGCCCACTGGGAGGCCATCTCGGCCGGCGCGATCCTGGTGATCCTGCCGACGCTGATCATCTTCCTGCTGCTGCAGCGCTGGATCTACAACGGTTTCTCCCAGGGAGCCACGAAGTAACCCGGGAGACGAGAGGGCGGGGCCGGACCGCACGGGAGTGCGGTCCGGCCCCGCGCCGTCCCCGGGAGACGGGCCCGTCAGTCCGTGGCGCCGGACGTCCGCGCGGAGGGCGGGCAGGTGCTGCCCCGGGGCACGAACCGCGCGTACCCCTCACGAATGTCCCCCACCTCCCCGCCGTCGACCAGGGACAGGAGAGCGGTCGCGGACCGCGCCCCGTACGCCCCGATGTCCCTCGTGACGGCCGACAGCATGGGCCGGACGACCTGGGTCAACGGGGACTCGTCCCACGCCACGATCGACAGATCGGCCGGAATGGAGAGGTTCAGCTCCTGGGCGACGGAGAGGGCCGCCACGGCCATGATGTCGTTGTCGAAGACGATCGCCGTCGGCCGCCGCGGCGCGATGAGCAGCGCGCGGGCCGCCCGCGCCCCCTCGTCCCCCGTGTAATCGGTGTGGACCACCACCGCCTCGGGGACGCCGGCCTCCCGGCACGCCTCGCGCAGGGCCGCGTCGCGCACCGCCGTGTGCGCCAGCTCCGCGGACCCGGCGACCCGGGCGATGCGCCGGTGCCCGAGGGCGGTGAGGTAGCGCACGATCTCACGCATGCTCTCGCCGTCGTCCGACCAGACGGCGGGCAGGGCCCCGGAGCTGCCGGGGGGCCCGATGGCCACCGCGGGCAGCCCGATGGACCCGACCGCCCGGATCCGGGCGTCGTCGTCGGCCCGGAGGTCCATCAGGAACACGCCGTCGACCCGCCGTTCGCCCCACCAGCGGTGGTACACCTCGATCTCGGCGTCCTGCGTGGCCACCATCTGCAGCATCAACGCGCAGGACTGCTCGGACAGGACGCTCTCCACACCGCTGATGAACTCCATGAAGAACGGCTCCACGCCGAGGGTCCGGGCCGGGCGGCGCACGGCGAGGCCCACCGCCCGCGCCCGCCCTCCGGTGAGCGCCCGGGCCGCGCTGCTGGGGCGCCATCCCAGCTCGGCCGCGATGCCCTTGATCAGGGCGCGGGTCGCGTCCGAGACACCGGGCTGGTCGTTCAGCGCGTACGACACGGCCACCTTGGACACACCGGCGCGACGTGCGATGTCCGCCATGGTCGGCCGCCTCACACGCCACCCCTGTCCTGTGCTGAACCCTCGGTGTCCAGACCTTACCGCCGACCCGCGGAGGCCACCGGCACCCCGGCACGGACTTGTCGTCACCGGCGGGGCGGCACGCCCGGTCGGGAAGGGCCCGTTCCGACCGGGATCACCCGTGACCTGTGGGGCGCTGACGTCGGGCCATGATCATATGGCTCAACGGAACCCATGGCGTGGGCAAGACGACGACCGGCGCGCTGGTGCAGCGGCTGATCCCGGACTCACGGGTCTTCGACGCCGAGAAGGTCGGCGAGACGCTCATGGACATCTCGCCCGGGCTGCCCGCGACGGACAACTTCCAGCACTGGCCGCCGTGGCGGCCGCTCGTGGTCGAGACCGCCCGCCGCGTACTCGACTACACCGGCGGCATCCTGGTGATTCCCATGACCGTCCTGATCGAGCGGTACTGGCGCGAGATCGGCTCCGGTCTCGCCCGGCACGCGATTCCGGTACGGCACTTCGTCCTCCATGCCGACCGGGAGACCCTTCGCGCGCGCATCGCGGGCGACACCGTCACCGGCCCCGACTCACCGTTCCGTCTCGCCCACCTCGAGCCCTACGCGGAGGCGGCTCGTACGTGGCTGCACGACGAGGCCGAGGTCGTCGACACCACGCGTCTCACGCCCGACCAGGCCGCCCTGCGGATCGCGGAGGCCGTGAAAGCCGGAAAGTGATCGCGGGTCTCCGCCTCGGCCCCGTCTTCTCCGGCGGTTCAGCGTGCCGCGTGGGTCATGGCGGGCCGAACCGGCAGAGAAAACCACGTCCGAGGAGGGCTCGAAGGCCGGACGAGACCCCGTCGACCGGGCGGTACGGGAGCGGGGCGGGCTTGCGCCGTACGGAGACGCGCCTCGCGGAGTCCCGAGGGAACGGGACCCCGTCCCGGTGCGCGACGTGGTGCCCCGGTCCGGGGCAGCGCTCTCGACGGGAACACCCTGCGGTGACGGACGGCATCCGGCGATACTGGTCGTGACAACCGCCCCGCCGCCGGGCGGGCTTCGGGCGTGGTCCCGGCGGTGGGGCCGGACGCGGCCCGGGAAACCGGGCCACCGCCGATGCCTCCGAGGGGAGCCGTTCATGACCACGGCGAAAGACCTGTTCATCACCGCCATGGACCGGGGGCCGGAGCGCGCCGTGGGCCAGGGCGACCTGTCGCTCGCGCTCGCGGGGGCCGAGTTGGTCGACCTCGTCGGCGCGGGAGCCGTGACCGTGGAGGACGACCGGATCGTGCCGGGCGGTTCGCCGGCGCCGGACGACCGGCTCCTCGCCGAGGCCCTGGCACTGCTCACCTCGCGACCGCCCCGCGAGCGGATCGAGGACTGGCTCTGGCGACGGGGCCGGGACCTCTCGGCCGCGTACCAGACCGCGCTGGAGGAGGACGGCGAGCTGGAACGGAAGCACGGGGGCCTGCTGTCCTTCGGTCCGGAGCGCGTGGAACCGGTCGACACGCCCGCCCGCCGCCGGGCGGCCGACCGCTGGGAGGAGGGAGAGCCCGTCCTGGTCTCCCTCGCCTCGGCCGTGGGCGTCGGTGACGGCGACGGCGACGGCGACGAACGGGACGGGGGCGAGCCCGACCCCGGCGACGATGCGGTGACGGTCGTGGTGGCCGCCGTCCACGACGCGGTGATGGAGCTGGAGGCCGTACGCCAGAGGCGGACCATCGAGAGCGCGGCCTTCGCCAACGTCTGGCGCGGACCGTGAACCGGGCCCCGACGTCAGGGGCGGAGGCGGCGGAGGAGCGTCGGCATGCCGGGAGCGCGGGTCCGGCCCTCTGGCGGGCGACGGGACCGTGACCACGGGCGGTGCCGTTCTCACCCTGGGTGGTGGGGTTGGGTTTTCGTCGGGGTGGGGGGCGTTTAGGCGGGCGGGTTCGGTGCAGACGATGAACTGACACGGTCTTTATGTGACAAAAGGGAGAACCGTCATGGGCATCATCGCGTGGATCCTCATCGGCCTGATCGCCGGCGCCATCGCCAAGGCCCTGATGCCGGGCAAGGACCCCGGCGGCATCATCATCACCATGCTCATCGGCATCGCCGGCGGCCTCCTGGGCGGCTGGCTCGGCAAGGTGATCTTCGGTGTCGACTCCGTCGACGGCTTCTTCGAGATCTCCACCTGGATCGCCGCCATCGTCGGCTCCGTCATCCTCCTCGCCCTCTACCGCCTGATCACCGGCAACCGACACACCCACCGCCACGCATAACCCCCCACCCCCACACACCAGCACGCCCGGCGGCTCCCCTCCCCACAGGACGGAAGCCACCGGGCGCACCCGTGTGGACGAGCAGGCCCGACGATGAATACAGGGGGCGTCCGGGCCACGACGTACCGGATCGCGCGCCGCCGAGTTCGCGCGGTTCGCCCGTTCGGGCAAGCGTCCGTTCGGGCGATCGGAAGACGCCGCACCCGCGCACGGCCGGGGACGGCACCCCGCGCCGCGACGAGGACGACGAAGACGACGAGCGGGGCGGCCGGCAGGTGCGCGGTCCCGTACGGAACGGGACGGGTCCTTCGCCGCCGCGCCCGTTCCGTACCGGCGCTCCGGCGGTCAGACGCCCAACTTGGCCCGGACGCCACCGGCTGCCTTGGCGGGACGCGCCGCGACGCGGGCCGCCCTGCGCATCACGCGGGCGTCGTGCCGCACGCCCTGCGCGGCGTGGCGGCCGCGCCACAGCAGCGAGGGGGCGCTGCCGGTGTCGTCGGCGGCGATCAGCAGACCGCCCAGCATGGACACGTTCTTGAGGAAGTGGATGCGCTGCTGCGCCCGGTCGGAGGCGTCCTCCGCCTCCCAGAAGCGGTGCCCCGCCAGCGTGGTGGGGACCAGCGTCGCGGCGAGGGCCAGCGCGCACAGCCGGGGATGGCGGCCGAGCCCGAGCAGCACGCCGCCCGCCACCTGCACGGCGCCGTTGAGCCGGACGAGGTGCTCGGTGCGGCCGGGCAGCCCGGCGACGCAGTCCTTCAGGGGCCGGACGACGGCTTCGGCCGCCGGGGCGACGTCCTGGGGACGGCGCAGGGAGTTCATGCCACCGGCGATGAACATCGAGGCGAGCATCGGACGGCCGGCGATACGGAGAAGACTCATGACCCTGCCTCCAGGAACGATCAAAGATGTGGCGCCTACGGAAATCATCGGGTGCCCCGCCGGACCGCCGCCATTCGGCAGACGGCGGAACCCGGGCCACCGCCGACCGGCGGACGACCGGACCCGGACGATCACCGGTGGCCGGTCCGCCCGGACGCTGCGCGGACCGGGGGCTCCACGAGGGCCGGGCCCACCGTCCGGGCCCGCTCGTCCGGGCCGGTCCGGCCGGGTGGGCCGAACGAAGGAGCCGGACGAAGGAGCCGGACGGGGAGAGCCGCCCGGCCCTCCCCCTCCGCACCCCCGCCCCCTCCACCTCCGTGCGAGCGGTCAGTCGACGAGGGCCGTGGCCTCGACCTCGACGAGGACGCCGGGCGCGAAGAGGCGTTCCACACCGATGAGCGACGACGGCGGGAAGGGCCGCGGCAGGCCGATCTCGTCCGCGACGCTTTCGGCCCCCGCCATGAAGGCGTCCGTCTTCTCCGGCGCCCACTCGGTGACGTAGAACGTCAGTCGCAGTACGTCGTCGAACGTGGCACCGGCCCCGGCGAGACCGCGCGCGGTGTTCCGCAGGGCCTGCGCGACCTGCCCGGAGAGGTCTCCCGCCGCGACGGACGTCCCGTCGGCGAGGCTGGAGGTCTGGCCGCTGACGTGGACGTGCGTGGTGCCGGTGCCGACGGCGACGTGGTGATAGGGCGTGGGCTGCGGAAGGCCCTCGGGGGTGAAACGGCGAACGGGCATCGTGGTCTCCCTGCTGGTGACGCGTGTTGGTATACCTTTGATACCTGGCGTACGCAGGAAACTTCAACGAGACCAGGTTTCATGGACGACACCTCCTCCACGGCCCACGACGGCGAACCGACCCTCTCGGCACCGCACCGCGAACTGCTCGATCAAGTGCTGGACAAGTGGTCGTTGAGCGTGCTCGGCGAACTGTGCGAAGGGCCGCGCCGGTTCAACGACCTGCGCCGCGCGATCCCCGCGGTCACGCAGAAGTCGCTGACCGCCACCCTGCGCAGGCTGGAACGCAACGGCATCGTCGAGCGCGAGGTCGTGAACGACAGGCCCGTCGCGGTGGAGTACCGGATCACTCCCCTGGGGAAGACCATGCGGCCGCCCGTGGACGTCCTCCTGGAGTGGGCACGGACGTACATGCCCCGGATCGAACAGGCCCGGGAGGCGTTCGACGCGAGGTGAGGTGCCGTGCCCGTCTCCGCGTGCCGTGCGGGCCGGGTCCCCGCCGCCCTCAGGCGGGACGTTCGGCCATGACGACCACGCCCGGCCCGGTCTGCTCGTCCGCCGGGAGCCGGAGTTCGGCGACCGGGCGCAGTCCGGCCCGCTCGATCAGGTCCACGAGCTGTTCCGGCCTCCATTTGTGCGTCGTCCAGCGGACGGGTACGCCCCCGTACGCCTCGGTGCGCACCAGGTCCTCGTCGCCGACGTGCGTCGCGGTGATGAAGTGGCCGCCCGGCTTCAGTGCCCGCGCGAACCGGGCGAGCACCTGGGGAAGGACCTCGCGGGGGAGGTTGAACAGCGACCACCACCCGAGCACGCCCCCGAGGGACGCCTCGCCGAGGTCCAGGTCGGTGGCGGAGCCGACGTCGAAACGGCATTCCGGATGGAGACGGCGCGCGTTCTCGATCATGCGGGGAGAGAGGTCGACCCCGGACACGTCGAGTCCGCGTTCGGCGAGATAGGCGGTCACCGTCCCGGGCCCGCAGCCGACGTCGAGGACGGGGCCGAGCCCGTCCACGGTGTCGGCGAAGGCGTCGATCGACGCCTTGAGCCACGGATGGCGGCGGATGTCCCCCACTCCCGTCGACAGCACCATGTGGACGTAGTTGTCGGCCACCCGGTCGTAGGAATCACGGACCGTGTCGAGGTCGGCCGGGCGGTCGATGCGGTGTGTGTTCACCGGCCAACGATAGGGCGGCGGTTCCGGCGTCGGTAGTACGGGGGTTCCGGGGCCGGTAGTCCGGTAGTACGGCGGAAGCCCCTGCCCCGCGCCCCGTGCGGAAGGGGAAGCGCCGGACGCGGGAGGGGGAGCACCGGGCGCGGCACGGCCGTCGCCCGGTCGCGGTGCCCCCGGTCGCGGACGGACCGGACTCCTTCCGTTCCCGTGCGGCGCGGGGGCCGGTCCGCCGGCGACCGGTCCGGCCGCGCTTGACCTTGACACGGTGACAAGGTCTTCACTGCGACCGAGGAGGTGGTCCCGATGACCATGGCGGAAGAGGACGCGCACACGACGCGCGCGCCCCGGGGAGCGGAGAGCGCCGACGCGTCGGTCCGGTTGCGGGCGGCGCTGGCGGCCGGCACGGACCCGGACCCGGGGTCCGTCGGCGAACTCGTCGAGCGGTGCGCGGTCGAACCCGACTTCCACGTGCGCGAGATGCTGACGTGGGCGCTCACGCGCCACGCGGCGTCGGTGACGGTCCCGGCGCTCCTCGGCGAGGTCCGCTCGGGGGGCGCGCGGGCGCGGAGCCAGGCGCTGCACACGCTGTCCAAGATCGGGGACCGGCGGGCGTGGGCGGTGATCACACCGGCCCTGCTGTCCGACGCCGACGACGAGGTGGCCCGGAGCGCCTGGCGGGCGGCGGTCGTCCTCGTACCCGAGGGCGGGGAGCGCGAGTTGGCCGTAATGTTGGCGTCGCAGCTCGGGCGCGGCGGGTACGAGACGCGGCTGAGCCTCAGCCGGGCGCTCATCGCCCTCGGGGCCGCGGCGTCGCCGGTACTGGACGACGCGGCCACGGACCCCGATCCCCGCGTACGCGGCCACGCGATCGCCACGGAACGGCTGTGGCGGGACCCGGAGGCCAGGTTCGCGTACGCGGTCGAGGAGGCGAAGCGCGTCGTGGCCCTCGGCGGCGCCGACCGGGAGGGGTGACGGGCCGTGCTGATCGGCGAGGTCGCGCGGCGGTCCGGGGTGAGCGCCCGCATGCTCCGGCACTACGAATCGCTCGGCCTGGTGAGGCCGACGGGCCGTACCGGCTCCGGCTACCGGGAGTACTCCGACGAGGACATCCGGCGCGTCTTCCACATCGAGAGCCTGCGGTCGCTGGGGCTGTCGCTGCGGGACGTCGGGCGGGCGCTCGACGATCCCGGCTTCGCGCCCTCGGAACTCGTCGACGACCTCGTCCGCCGGACGCGGGAGCGCATCGCGGCGGAGACGGAGCTGCTCACGCGGCTCCGCCGGATCGGCGCGGCGGAACCCGCCGGCTGGGAGGACGTCCTGCGGACCGTCGCGCTCCTCCGGTCGCTCGGGTCCGAGGACGCGGGGACACGGCAGCGTGCGGCCCTGGTGGCGAGCGAGGAGGTTCCCGTACCGGTGGAAGCGCTGGTCGAGGCCGTGCTGAGCGAGCCGGACCCGAACGTCGCCGGGGCCCTCCGCTGGGCGCTGGCGCGGTCCGGCGGGGACGGCCCGGCGCTCCTGGCGGAGGGGCTCCGCTCCCCCTCGGCCGAGGTGCGGGAGCGTGCCGTCCGGTCCCTCGCCGAGCTTCCGGGCGCCGGGGCGACCGGGCCGCTCCGGGACGCCCTCGCCCACTCCGACGCCGTGGTGCGCGGGTACGCGGCCCTGGCGCTCGCGGAGCGGGACGCGGCCGACGCGGTCCCGACGCTCCTCGACATGGTCGTCGAGGGGAGGAACGACGTCGAGGCGGCCGACGCGCTGGGCGCGGCGGCGGACGATCCCGCGACGGCGGACCGGATCGTCACCGGACTCCTCGACCGCCTCGCCCGCCGGCCCCTCGGGGCGTCCGCGCGCCGGCGGCTGACCCAGGCGCTCGCGGACGTCCCGGGGGCACGGGCGTCGCGCGCCCTCGTGGAGCTGTCCCGGGACGAGGACCGTGCCGTGGCGCTCACCGCGGCGTACGTCCTGGCCCTGCGCGGCGAGCGGTGACGCGGAGGAAGCCGAACCGGGCTGCACGGGGCCGACCGGAACGTGAGCGGGCTCGGAGCCGGTGCGCGACACAACCGTACGCCTTCCTTCAGAGGGTGAACGCAAGGAGGGCGGCGAGGTGACTACACATCAGGAGCAGTACGTGTTTTGGCCGTTGTCGGTGTGAACTCTTGACGACATGCCGGGCTGGCGGTTGACTCACCGCACCGCGCCGGAAGCAGTCCCGACAACGTTGTTCCGCCCCTCTCCCCGGAAGCTCCCCGTGGTGCGCCGCGCTCGTCGTCACCGCGGGGGAACGGGAACGGCCGAGCCGTCCCGGACGGGGTCGGGCGTCGGGTCCGGAACGGATTCCAGGGCCGCTGCCCGTGTTCACGAAGTGTTCGTTCGTGGGGTGGCGCGTCCGGCCGGGACGGCCGTCCCGGTGTACGCCCTGCGCACCACCCGTGCCATCCCGTTCCCCCGATCCCCCTCGCGCGACAGCAGGCAGAAGGAGCCGCCATGCCCTCCGCAGAACACCGAACCGCCCGACGCCGCGGGAGAGCCGTGGCGGCGGTGGTCGCCGCCACCGCCGTGCTCGGCGGGCTGCTCGCCGGAGCCCTGCCGAGCGCGGCCGCCGCCGACGAGCCGGTACCGGTGGCCGTCGACCGTTTCGAGGGGGAAGTCCCCTTCGCCACCCCTCCGGCGGAGGGGATCTTCACCTGGGGCAGCGACGCCGACGACCACCCGGTGCTGCGGATCGCCGAGCGCGCCGACGCCCCCGAGGGCGGCCGGGTCCTGGAGGGCACGTACGACATCAGCGGCTGGGGCGGGTTCACCCATGACTTCGCCTTCGACCGGCCGGCCCACGACTGGACCGCGTTCAAGGGCGTCCGCTTCTGGTGGTACGGCCAGAACACCGCTCCCCTGCCGCCCGGTTCGGGCCGGCGGATCGACTTCGAGCTCAAGGACGGCGGCGCCAACGGCGAGGCGTCCGAGCTGTGGACCACGTCCTTCACCGACGACTGGGAGGGCTGGCACCTCGTCGAGATCCCGTTCTCCGAATTCCGGTACCGGTCCGACTACCAGCCCGTCGGCGGCATCGACCAGGTCCTCGGCCTGAACGAGATGTGGGGGTACGCGCTGACCCTGCCGCCCGGCTCCCCCGGCAGGTTCGCCCTCGACGGCATGGAGCTGTACGGCAGGGCGGAGCCCGCGCTGCACACCAAGGTGATCACCGACGCCGCCGTGTACCCGGTGGCCGAGGGCGGCAGCGCGCGGGTGAAGGTGACGGTGGCCACCACCGGCTCGGGCCCCACGGGCGAGCCCGTCACCGTCGCGTACGCCACCGGGAAGGGGACCGCCGAGCCCGGCGAGGACTACGCCCCGGTCGGCGGCGTCCTCACCTTCCCGGCCGGCACCCCGTCCGGCACCTCGCGCACCGTCACCGTGACGACGGGGAAGGACGGTTCGGCCGAGGAGGCGGAAACGATTCCGCTCACTCTTGAGGTGACCGGCGCCAAGGCGCCCGCCGAGACCCCGCAGGTCGTCGTGGACGCACACGGCCTCCCGTACCTGGACGAGCGGCTGCCGGTGAGGAAGCGGGTCGCGGACCTGCTCGGCCGGATGACGCTGGAGGAGAAGGTCGGGCAGATGACGCAGGCCGAGCGCAACGCGCTGCGGTCGCAGGGCGACATCGCCTCCTACCGGCTGGGCTCGCTGCTCTCCGGCGGCGGTTCGGTACCGACGCCCAACACGCCCGGGGCGTGGGCGAAGATGGTCGACGCCTACCAGCTCCGGGCACGGGCCACCCGTTTCCAGATCCCGCTGCTCTACGGCGTGGACGCGGTGCACGGGCACAACAACGTCATCGGCGCGACGATCATGCCGCACAACATCGGCATCGGCGCCGGACGCGACCCGGAGGTCGCGGAGCGGACCGGGGCCGTGACCGCCAAGGAGGTCCGGGCCACCGGCGTCCCGTGGGACTTCGCCCCCTGCCTGTGCGTCACCCGGGACGAGCGCTGGGGCCGTTCGTACGAGGCGTTCGGCGAGGACCCGGCCCTGGTGAAGGCCATGGAGACGGTCATCGACGGCATGCAGGGCGCGAGCAGCGGCGCGGACCTGGACCGCAACGACAAGGTGCTCACCAGCGCCAAGCACTTCGTGGGCGACGGCGGTACGAGGTTCGGGTCGTCCACGACCGGTTCGTACACGATCGACCAGGGCGTCACCGAGGTGACCCGGCAGGAGCTGGAGGCGGTGCACCTGGCTCCGTTCGCCGAGGCGGTGAGGCGCGGGGCGGGCACGGTCATGCCCTCGTACTCCTCGCTCGACGTCATCGGTGACGGCAAGGGCCCGGTGAAGATGCACGCCAACGCCGAGATGATCAACGGCGTCCTCAAGGGCCGCATGGGCTTCGAGGGGTTCGTGATCAGCGACTGGCAGGCGATCGACCAGATCCCGGGCGACTACGCGAGCGACGTGCGGACCTCGGTCAACGCCGGGCTCGACATGATCATGGTGCCGACCAACTATCAGGACTTCACGCGGATCCTGGCGGAGGAGGTCACGGCCGGACGGGTCTCCCGGGCGCGCGTGGACGACGCGGTCGCGCGCATCCTGACCCAGAAGTTCCGGCTCGGCCTGTTCGAGAAGCCGTACGCCGACACCACCCACCTCGGTTCGGTCGGCTCGGCCGCGCACCGCGCCGTGGCGCGGGAGGCGGTCGCCAAGTCGCAGGTGCTGCTGAAGAACGACGGCGGCGTACTGCCGCTGAAGAGGACGCAGAAGGTGTACGTCGCCGGCTCCAACGCCGACGACCTGGGCAACCAGGCCGGTGGCTGGACCATCAGCTGGCAGGGGGCGTCCGGCCGGAACACGACCGGCACCACCGTGCTCGAAGGCATGCGCAGGGCGGCTCCGGACACGACGATCGACTACTCGAAGGACGCCTCGGCCCCGACCGGGGGGTACGACGTCGGGGTGGTGGTGGTCGGCGAGACGCCGTACGCCGAGGGCGTCGGTGACGTGGGCAACGGCCACGACCTGGAGCTGACGGCGGCGGACAAGGCGGCGGTGGACAAGGTCTGCGCGGCGATGCCGTGCGCGGTCCTGGTCGTCTCCGGACGGCCGCAGCTGATCGGGGACCGGCTCGGGGCGATCGACGCCCTGGTGGCGTCCTGGCTGCCCGGCACCGAGGGCGACGGCGTGGCGGACGTGCTGTACGGGACGCGGCCGTTCACCGGCCAGCTCCCGGTCACCTGGCCGAAGTCGGAGGCGCAGCTCCCGATCAACGTCGGTGACGCCTCGTACGACCCGCAGTTCCCGTTCGGCTGGGGGCTGACGACCCGGCCGGTCCCGGTCTCGCGGACCGGGGGCGAGCTGGTGCTCAGGACGATCGGCCTCGCGGCCGGGGCGCTCCAGGCGGCCGGGCGCGGGACGTCGCCCGAGGGCCGGGAGCTGCTGTCCCGGGCGAGGGACGTCGTCCAGAAGAGGATCGGCCCGAACATCACCCCGGCGACGGCCAAGCCGTTCGCGGAGGCGGACCGGCTGCTGTTGTCGGGAGACCTGGCGGGCGCGGTCGCACGGCTGACGGCGGCGTACCGGGCGGCCTGAGCCGTTCGGGGGAGGAACGCGCCGGACCGGCCGACGGCCCCGGCCCCTGAGGGGGCCGGGGCCGTCGGGATCCTCACGAGGAGGTTCAGGCGACGCTGATGTTCTCCGCCTGCGGGCCCTTCTGGCCCTGGGTGACGTCGAACGTCACGCTCTGGCCCTCCTGGAGCTCACGGAAGCCGGAGGAGTTGATCGCCGAGTAGTGCGCGAAGACGTCCGGGCCGCCACCGTCCTGGGCGATGAAGCCGAAGCCCTTTTCCGCGTTGAACCACTTCACAGTTCCCGTAGCCATGTCACATGCCTTCCAGTCGATGAACGCTTTCCGCACCATGCGGAAAACGGAGGTGATCGCCCTGGTCCCTGCGGCACAGCACAGCAAAACACCCACACCGGAGGCATGGGCAGAGGGAACTTCCGAACCACGACAGCTGACGGGAACGCTACACGTCCACACACTCCGTGACCACAGGAAACGGCCACGCGTTCTCCGGCGGTGCGTGCGGAGCCCCTCTGTCACGGCCCTGTTCTCAGCCGGCGGGCGGCGGATTCACCGGTTCGGCGGCACGGCGGTACTCGGCGTTGATGCGCTGGGCTTCCTCCAGCTGGTCCTCCAGGATGACGATGCGGCAGGCGGCTTCGATGGGGGTGCCCTGGTCGACGAGTTCGCGGGCGCGGGCGGCGATGCGCAGCTGGTAGCGGGAGTAGCGGCGGTGGCCGCCCTCGGAGCGCAGCGGAGTGATCAGGCGGTGTTCGCCGAGGGCGCGCAGGAAGGCGGGGGTGGTGCCGAGCATGTCGGCGGCCCGGCCCATCGTGTAGGCCGGATAGTCGTTGTCGTCGAGTATGTCGACGGGACGGGTACCGCGAGGGGGCATAGACCTCTTCTTCCGGGACTTTTCCGGGGCTTCTTCGGGGTTGTGCCGGGGGTGCGGGGCGGGGGCACGTCGGGGGGGGCGGGGGCCCGGCCCCCCCCCCCCGCCCCCCCCCCCCCCCCCCCAAAGGCCGCCCCCCCCCCCCCCCCCCCAGAGC